>JAAAOU010000387.1 GCA_009908745.1 Bacteroidota bacterium | reverse complement strand
AAGCGGGAAATCCTGCGGTTGTATGCCTCCCATGCGCCATTCGGCGGTAACGTAGTGGGGCTGGAATCCGCCTCTTGGCGCTACTTTAGCAAACGGCCGCGCCTGCTGTCTTGGGGGGAAGCGGCGACGCTGGCTGTGCTGCCCAACAGCCCCGCCCTTATCCACCCCGGGCGCAACCGGCAAGCACTGCGCCAAAAGCGCGACCGGCTGCTGCGGCGGCTGCACGCCCACGGCAAGCTTGATACGGTGAGCCTGGAGCTGGCTTTAGCCGAACCCTTGCCCGAAGCCCCACAGCCTTTGCCCGATCTAGCCCCCCATTTGTTGGAACGCATCCGCCAAGAACGGGGTATGGAACGAGGCGGGCGGCTGCGCTCGAGCGTGCAAAAGGCTTTGCAGCAGCAAGCTACGAACATCCTACAGCACCACCACAACCGGCTGCGCAGCAACGAAGTCCACAACCTGGCCGCCCTTATCCTTGATGTGGAGCAGGGCGAAACCCTCGCCTACGTTGGCAATGTAGCCGGGGCGGGGGAGGGCCATGGCGAAGCTGTGGATGTCATTCCCGCGCCGCGGAGCACCGGCAGTATCCTGAAGCCTTTCCTATACGCTTTTGCTCTACAGGATGGCGTCCTATTGCCGCCTAGCTTATTGCAAGATATACCGATGCGCCTGAGCGGCTACCAGCCGGAGAACTACCACGAAGACTACGACGGGGTGGTCCCGGCAGAGCGGGCGCTCATCCGCTCTCTTAATGTGCCGATGGTGCGCCTGTTGCAGTCCTACGGCCTAGAGCGTTTCCACCACCGGCTGCGGCAACTGGGGCTGAGCAGCATCGATAAGCCGCCCGCCCACTACGGGCTGCCTCTGGTGCTCGGCGGGGCGGAAGCCTCGCTCTGGGAACTATGCGGCGTGTACGCCAGTATGAGCCGCATGCTGGGCCATGCCTATGCGGACAACGGGCGCTACCGGCCTGATGATTTCCACGCCCCCCGCTACTTGCCGGCAGCCGAGGTGGCAGCAGCCCCCAACTTACAAACCGCCCCCGCCCCTATGCAGGCCGGTGCTGCCTGGATGTGCTTTGAGGCTATGCAGCAGGTGGAGCGGCCGGGGACGGAAGGCAATTGGGAAGTCTTTGAATCTAGCCGGCGCATAGCGTGGAAAACCGGCACGAGTTTCGGCTTTCGGGATGCTTGGGCGATTGGCGTGACGCCCCGCTACGTGGTAGGGGTTTGGGCGGGCAATGCCGATGGAGAGGGCCGGCCAGGGCTGGTCGGGGTGCGGGCGGCGGCCCCGGTGCTATTCGACCTGTTCAGCCGCCTGCCGGGCGGATCGGAATGGTTTGACCCACCCTATAACGATATGGTGCAACTTACGGTCTGCCGGAAAAGTGGTTACCGGCCGTTGCCGGCTTGCCCGGTCGATACGATCTGGGCGACCGCCGCCGGCTCTCAGGTGGCGGGGTGCCCGTACCACCAACGTATACAACTGGACTCAACGGGCCGATGGCGGGTACATATTGACTGTGCTGCTGCCGAATCGCGGCAAGAGCGGTCTTGGTTTGCCTTGCCACCGGCGGAAGCCCATTATTACCAGCTCCGGCATCCAGATTACCAGCCTTTGCCAGACTGGCGCGAGGATTGCCAAGATGGGCAAGCCAGCGAGCAGCAGATGGAGCTGATTTACCCCAAGTACCCTACGCAGATTTATGTGCCGCGGGATATGGATGGCTCGCGCTCCCGCACGGTATTCGTGGTGGCACACCGCCACGCAGCGCGGCGCATACACTGGCATTTGGACGATACTTACTTGGGCACTACGCAACACTTCCACAGCTACGAACTCAATCCGCCGCCCGGCCCGCATCTACTGACCTTGGTGGACGAAATGGGGCACCGGCTGGAGCAGCGCTTTGAAGTCATTGCTGAAGATGGGGAATAAAAAAACTCCTACATCTGGGGAGGCTGTTCGGATGTAGGAGCACTAACATACTATGAGAAAACTACACGCTCAAAGATAAGCTTATGTGTCTTTGTTGTATATGTTAATTATGCTACGGGTTCTTTCGCTGAGGCTGTGGGCAGGCTGGAGTAGGCTGTGGTAAAAAGGGCAAAAAAAAATCTACACCCGTGGGTACAGGTGTAGATGAATTAAACATACTATGAGAAAACTTTTATGAAGATACGTTCTAGACGCACGCTTGTCCAGCGGAAAATAGCTTGTGGTCGATAAATGGCCTGATGTGGGGGTTTTGGGTTAGGCAACGGCAAATGAGGGCAAAAAAAAACCTGCACTACGCGTGGTGGTGCAGGAGGTTCAAACAAACATACTATGAGAAAACTGTTTGCAAGATAAACGTATTTTGCTGGAATGCTAAGTCTGAGCGGGTGGCTCTCCGGTTCATTTACGGAAAGGGAGGAAAACGGGAGGGAACGGTAAAAAAGGGGGCAAAGAACCGGACGCGTAACAGCAGCCGCAAGCTCGGCGCCTTGCAGATTCATTCAGCGCATGTGGATTTCCATCACTGGTATTTTGATCTCCACCCGGGTGCCTTTCGCCACATTTGTTTCCTCGTCTACCAGGTCAATAATTTCGATAAACTGCTGGTCTTCACTGCCGGAGCGGTGGAGGACTTCGAGGCGTTTTTCGGTAATGCTGGTGCCGCGGGAGCGGTGGTTCTTGAACTGCGGGTCTTTCAATTGGCGTTCGCGGGCTTTCTTGCGGCCCACGCCATTATCTTCCACCCGGCAGAGGATAGTGTCTTCGTCGTAGAGGAAGAACAGTACTTTGATCAAGCCGCTTTTTTTGCCGCGCAGGCCGTGTTCTATGGCGTTCTCCACGTAGGGTTGGACAATCATGGTGGGCACGCCGAGAATATCCTCCTCGATTTCCTCGTCGATGATGATTTCGTAGCGGAGCTGGTCTTCGAAGCGCAGTTTTTCGTTGATGTACAGGTATTCCTCTAGGAATTCGATTTCCTTTTCCAGCGAGATGATCTCCATATCGGAATAATCGAGGCTGCGGCGCATAAGCTGTGCGAACTTGGCAAGGTACTTGGCGGCCGGCGCGATTTCCCGGGAGGTGATGAAGTTTTGGATAGAATTCAGCGCATTGTACATGAAGTGGGGGTTCATCTGCGCCCGTAGGGCTTTGAGCTGTAGTTTGGTGGCCTGCAAGCGCAGCAGCTCGGTTTCCTGCCGCTTCTTTTCGGCTTCGTATTTGACCTCTACTTCCCGTTGCCGTCGTTTGTCGACCTGTTCGTTGTACTGCTCGTTGTAGTCGTCGTACAAGCACTGGTAGCGATAGGCGTTTTCAAAGTCCTTTCGCTCGGCATAAAAGGCGGCCAGGTCTTTGCACACCGCTGCCAGCTGCTTGTCATCATCATTGAGTTTGGCATACTTCAGTGCTTTTTGCAACTGCTGGTGGGTGTTTTCTTTTTGATCGAGCTCCTGAAAAATCTGCCCGCGCCAAGAAGCGATGGTCGAGAGGTTGTCATAAGCTTCGCTAGGCAGTTTGACGAATAGCTGCTCGGCGCGGTCGAACAGCTGAAGGGCCTGGGGATAGTCTTGTTTTTCCAAGTGGCAAAAGCCAAGGTTGGCGTAAGAACTAGCCCGCGCGAATTCGCTGCTGTCATCGGCCACTTCTATAGCGCGGCGGTAGTAGGTTTCGGCCTGCTCTTGCTCGCCCGAGGCGGAGTAGCCATTGCCCACATTCAGGTAGTGCCAGGAGAGCCGGGTGCGGATGCCCATGGTTTCGCACATATTGACCACCTTGAGGTAAGCGTCTATGCTTTTTTCGCGATCGTCGTTGCGCTCGTATATTTTGCCAAGGCCGGAATGGATGAGCGTCAGGAAGTAGTAGTCTTTAAGCTCTAGAGGCTGCTCCAACATCGTGATGCTGCGGTCCGCCTCAAGCAGCAGCTCAATAGCGCGGGGATAGTCGGAGTAGTGCAGGTGGAGAAACCCCTCCCGGCAAGTGATGCGTGCCCGCAAGCGCTCATCGGGGAAGGACCGGAGCAGTTTTTCTGCCGCATCCAAGTAGTACAGGGCTTGCTCCATCTCATCGAGGTTGATGCAAGTACCAGAGTAATCAATGTAGGTCTCTGCCTGCTGCTTCGCCGTGCCCCGTTCTTCCAAGATAGCAATCGCCTCTGTGAAGTGGTAATTGGCCCGTTCGTAGCGGTACAGCTGGTTTTCGATCGTAGCCGAGTAAAGGTGGAAGTTGAGCAGCCGGTCGGGGTCATCGTGGTCTTCCAGTATAATGTAGAACTCTTGTAGCAGCGTCTGGGCGCGGGCGAGGTTGGTGTAAGCATAGTTGGCGGCCAGCTTGTCGATAAGCACCAAGCGTTGATGGGGCTCACGCTGATGCTTGAGCTTGTACTCCAGTTCTGAGAGGTTGAGGGGTTGGGGTAAGGAGATGCCTAAGAACATAGAAAACAAGAATATTAAAAAGGGCTATGCCTTTGTGCGAGGTATAGCCCTTATGGTGATTAGCGGATTCGTGTCCAATCACTGCGGCAGGATACCTCCGCAGCCGTTTTTCCACTTATCGTTTTTACCTTTTTTACCACCGACAATCTTCTTCATGTCATCTTTCTTGATGGTTTTGATATCCTTTTTGAGCTTGTCGAGGTTTTTTTTAGATTTTCCCATAGTAGTGTGTTTTTGGAATACGGCTAAAGCATTGGCTTTCACCGCAAACTTCCGGGTAAAAGTAAAAAAAATATCCTATTGCCTGTAGCACGAGTGGTGACCTTACACACATAATTATTCCATGCATAAACAAAACCTTGATGCCTGCTCAGGCAGGCGGTTCCTCAATAAGTAGTTTGTGTATGTGTTTGAGCCAAACATAGATGAATGCTCCACCCTGCTGGCCTTGCTTAGCGCTTGGCCAGGCGATAACAGTGATGTTCGGTGTTTGGAGCTTAGTGTTGAAACGTGCGGAAGCGGACCGAAGGGGGGCTATAAATCTTCCTGCAAACGCTTCATTTGTTCCATAAATGCAGGCCTCCGGCGACGGGATACCTCTATTTGAATATCGTCATCCATAATCAAGTAGCCACCATCCCCTTTCACAAACTTGCGCATGTAGTTGAGGTTGATGACGTGCCGTTTATGGACACGGTAGAAATTGAAGGGCGTAAGCATATCCTCGTAAGACTTTATGGTCTTGCAGGCGGTGATGCGCTCTCCACTTTTCAAGTAGATATGGGTGTAATTGTCTTCTGCTTCGAAGCGCACGATGTCTCTAATATTGACAAAGTAAATGCCATCGAGAGCCGAGATACTCATTTTGGTAAAGGCGTTGGGGTTGTTGTAGTAGCTGTTGAATATTTCGAGCCTACGGTCAGACGCTGCGTCTCTTCTGTACTGTATGCGCCCTACGGCTTCCTTTAGCTGATCGGGGTCGATAGGCTTGAGAATGTAGCCAATAGAACTGTATTCACAGGCTTTTACGGCGTATTCTTCGTACGCGGTCACAAAGATGATTTCGAAGTCGATAGGGCGCACCCTGTTGAGCAGCTGAAAAACCAGTCCATCGGGGAGGCTAATATCTAAAAACGCTACATCGGGCTTTTTGCTGTTCAGCAGTGTGGCACCTTGCTCCACGCTGCCAGCTTCACCAATGACCTTGACCTCCGGGCAGTACTGCCCGAGGAGGTTTTTCAGGTTATTCAGTCCTTTTGCTTCGTCTTCTACAATTACGGCTTTGACCACAGGTATTGGTGTTTATGTGTTATACAATAGTTCAACTAGAGCGGTGGATTTCCTTTATGGAGGAAGGGTATGTGCAGGCAATTGCTGCCATAGCATACGCGACTTCCTACACAAAGTTACACAACTAGTTGGTTATTATGCTCCTGTGCGGCAACAAATATACATTATTTTTTTCCGAATATGGAAATATTGCTCAGGTGTTTGGGGTGGAATAGGCAGGGGGTTGCCTGCGAAGCCGCTATTTTTGTATATTCCCGGTGAACAGATGCTGGATACCGACTTATGGCAGAGCCGAATGAAAATGACCTGAGAGGTCGACTACACGAGATTATCTTTGAAGCCGACACACCGGCGGGAAAGCTCTTCGACACGCTCCTCTTGATATTGATCAGCGCCAGCGTAGTAGTGGTCATGCTGGAGAGCGTGGAGCCCTTGCAACAAAAGTACACGCGTGTGTTCAGCAATCTGGAGTGGGGGTTTACAGCGTTTTTCACAGTGGAGTATTTATTGCGCTTATACTGCGTCATCCGCCCTTGGCGGTATGCTACGAGTTTCTTCGGCATAGTGGATTTGCTAGCCGTAGTCCCTTCTTACCTGGCTTTGGTTTTACCCACCGCCCAGTACTTCCTTATCATCCGCGCCTTCCGGCTGATTCGCATATTCCGGATTTTCAAGATGGCGCATTTCATCACGGAAGGTAACGTGATCATTCAAGCCCTGCGGGCCAGCCGAGCCAAAATAACTGTATTCCTCACCTTTGTGAGCCTGCTCGTGGTGATCATAGGCGCACTGATGTACTTGATTGAGGGGGGCTCCAACGACAGTTTCTCCAGCATACCGCGTGGTGTGTACTGGGCTATTGTCACGCTCACTACGGTAGGGTACGGCGACATCACCCCCACCACGGACCTCGGCCAGTTTCTATCAGCTATTGTCATGATTATGGGTTACGCGATCATTGCGGTGCCGACAGGTATCGTCTCCGCGGAATTTGTGAGCGGTTACCAAAAGAGTAAAGTCAGCACACAGGCTTGCCGCTACTGCGGGCTAGAGGGGCATGACCACGACGCGGTCTTTTGCAAATACTGTGGCGAACGGCTGAACCCGAAATGATACCTACCGCACAACCAAGACAGGAATGTGAAACTCGAATTGCAATACTTGGGTCGCTGTGCTGCCCAACAGTACCGTCGGCACAGCACTACGGCCATGCGAGCCAATAGCGATCATGTCCTTCTTGCCGCTTATGGCGTGGTCGTAGATCGCTTCCGCCGTGGTACGGTTGCGGGCGTAGGTGAATTCGCAGGGGATACCCTGCAGGGGTTCAGGCAGCCCGTTGCGAAATTTCTTATAGTTCTCCTGCGCCTCTTGTTCCATTGACTTGCGGAAGCCCTGCACGGGGATGAAAGGGAAGTAGTGGTTAGGAATGGTGTAAACGTGTTGGCAGGAGACCTGCCCTTTTGTTTCTTCCGCTACATGGTGGGCCGCCTGCATGGCTTTACGCGAAGCCGAGGAGAAATCCACTGGCACCAAAATACGGTTGAGGCTATGGGGTGCCGTTTCTGGCAGGACGATAAGGTCTGACTTGAAAGCGGACTGACGAAGCAACTTGCCGGACACAAGGCCTGCTCCTTGGTAGGAAAGCTTTTTGCCGAATAGGGAGAGTTGAATCTCTTTTTGCTTGACCGTCTTGGCGATTTGCTCCGCGGTGGAATAGTGGCTTTCGATCAAGATTTCCCAGTCCACCTCATGCCCCTCTTGCAAGAAGTTGCTTTCTACCTTGTCTTTGACTTCCTCCTCAATAAGCTCCGGCAGCGGGCGCTCCAGCTCATCGAGTAAGGCTTCGGCTTCTTCCGGATAGTCAAAACGGATATTATGGAAGAAGTATACTTTTTTGATTTTCGGCAGCGCTTGCACCAAGAAACGAGCGTAGCGCAGCAGGACGCTGTCCATTTCCGTCAGGTCTAACCCGACTAATAAGTTTTGGTAGTTTTTCATTTGCTATTCGGCTTTGTTTTTCTCACGGCGTTTGGCTACGATGTCCGCAATAACTTTTTGGTAAGATTCCCGCTCCTTTTTCCGTTCTCGCATAAGCAGTTCTTCGTACTCTTCCACTAACCCTTTGTAGAGGCTGTAGCACATAATAAGCAATACAATAGTAAAGGGCAAGCCTGTGGATATCGCTGCCGTTTGCAGGGCTTTCAAACCGCCCCCTAGCAAGAGCGTGGCGGCGACGGCCCCTTCGGAAACAGCCCAGAAAATACGCTGCCCTACCGGCGCATCCAGCTTTCCGCCGGAAGTGATGCTGTCGATCACCAAGGAGCCGCTGTCGGAAGAAGTCACGAAGAAACTCGTGACCAGCAGAATACCTACTACGGAGGTGACTACAGACAGTGGGTACTGCTCTACCATGACAAACAAGGCGGTGGCGATGTTGTCATTTACCGCGTCCGTAATATTAGCGACTTCGTTGAGCTCCAAAAACAGGGCGGAACCACCAAATACAGACATCCACAGGAAAGTCAGTATAGAGGGCACAAGCAGGACCCCCAAGAAGAATTCCCGTACGGTACGCCCCTTAGAGACTCGGGCGATAAACATGCCCACAAAAGGCGACCAGGAAATCCACCAGGCCCAGTAAAACGCGGTCCAATCATTCTGCCACTGTGTGCCCTCGTAGGTTTCTGTCCAAGCACCAAGGGAGACGATCTCTTGCAAATAAGCGCCCGTATTCTGCATGAAGGAATCGAGC
>JAAAOU010000499.1 GCA_009908745.1 Bacteroidota bacterium | reverse complement strand
AGTAGCTTCAGCGAAGGCGGGCGACTTCCAATTTCCCACCCTGAAGGACTCCACTCCCTGCGGTCGTTCCGCCTTCAGGGCAAGTTTCCTCTGCCCGCAGTAGCTTCAGCGAAGGCGGGCGACTTCCAATTTCCAATTTCCGACTTCCCACTTCCAATTTCCAACCTCCCACTTCCCTACCGACTCTCTTTCCCAATAGATATAAGATTAGCAAACAAGCGGTACGCCCCCGGCACGCCGGCAGGCAGCTCCCGGAACCAGCTGTAGCCTGTGTAAATATAGTAGCCTTTGCCGTAAGGCGCTATCAGCAATCCACCTTTCTTAGGGTCTTCGCCTGGGTCATTGCTGGATAGGATAGGGGTGTATTTTTCGTCCCACTCATCGGGGAAATACAGGCCGCGCTCCTGCACCCAACCGTCAAAATCCTCAGCCGTAATGGTATTGGGCCAATTGAGTACCGGATGGTCCGGGGCGAGCATACGAACTTCGGCTTCCTCTACGGTTACCCGGTCGCGGGATACCTCAAGCGGGTAGGGAGCTATATCCTCCATTTTTATTTTCAGGTTCCAAGTCGTATTGTACTGCGTGATCAGCGTGCCCCCCTGTTTGGCATAGTCGAACAACACAGATTGATAAAAGTCCATTTTTTCCCGCGTATTGTACACCCGGATCCCCAGAATCACCGCATCGAATTGCTGAAGGTTGCCGGCCGTCAGGTCTTTCTCTTCCAACATGGTGACTTCGTAGCCGATTTGCTCTAGGCTGTTGGGTATCTCATCGCCGGCCCCCATGAGGTAGCCAATACGGTCTCCCGCGGTTTTCAGGTCGATCTTCACGGCGCGGGCCTCATTGTCCAACATGACCGTCTGCGTGGGGATATGGTCGTAGTCGATTAGGTTGAGCTCCTGCGCGTAGCTTTTTCCATTCTCTAGCTGCACTACCGCCCTGATCTCGCCTTCGCTCTGCCCCTGCGGCGGGCTCAGCCGGAAAGCCACAAGCTCTTCCTGCCCTTTCTGCTCTAGCTCCACAGCTATAGAGGTGGGTTGCACGCGCCAGCCGCGGGGTGCTTTGAGGGTTACTTTACCCTTTACGCCATCCTGACCGGCTCTTACCCTGACTTCCACGTCCTGCGGCTTGCTGTCGCCAAAGACGTATACCTTTTCCGTGATGTTGGCAAATACGGGCGGCGTGATTTCAAAGGGGCGGTAGACTTCCCCTTTGACCGGGTCCGTGCTTTTGTAAACGATTTCGCGTTCAACCTGCAAGGGTAGCCCATCAATCAGCAGGTTGAAGCGCACTTTGAGCGCCCGCGGGGTTTCCGGCAAGCCGCGTAACTGTTGGTCTTCCACAGTATACATGCCCAGTTGCCAGTCTTTGTTGAGCCAGTAGGGGTTGGTGTAGTCTATATCTTTTGGCAGTTCTAATTTTTTGTAGAATTCATACTGCTGATTGTCGTCCAGCGGCAGGGAAAGCGTAGTGTCCATATCCATTGGCAGGTAGTCGACCGATTGCAAGGTGGCATTCACAGGGGAGCGGTTGACGATCTCCATCGTCAGCTCGATCGCTTCGCCTGGCGTGGCGGAGTAGTCGTCGGCGGTAGCTTCGGCAAACAGGCCTAGGGTACCTACGATCACTTCCTTGAGCTCTTGGCTTTTCACCCGTTTCCAGTAGCCGTCTTCCAATTTTTGCATTGCCCGGTAGGCTTCGATCAAGAGGGGCAAAACCGCTTCCGGCTGGGCGTAGTCAAATGTCGTTTCCGCTTTCTTCAGTAGTTGGCCCACCGCTTCGCCGCCTTTTACCCGGGACCAAGTGGTGTTGATCCCTTCAAACACATGCTCTTTGTTGGGCGGCATATCCCCTTTCAAGAGCTTGAGGTATTCTTGTTGGCTGCCACGGCGCAGGGTAGCCCCAAAGCCTTGGCACTTGTGCATAGAGCGCGCTTCCGAGGCGATTTCGTTATTGGATTTGCCTTCCAGCGGGTAATAAACGCCCACATCCACGCTCATCATGTCGGTTTTGTCTGCTTCTTTAAACGCCTCACGGCTGCCGTAAAACCACCAAGAGGTATTGAAAAACAAACGCCGGGGCTGCCAAGGTTCTACATAGGCCAGTTGCTCAGGGTAAGCATCTGGGTCGCCGGCCAAATCAAAAGCATCGTAAGAGAGTATAGCCGAAGAGGTATGGTGCCCGTGGGTGCGCCCAGCCGATTCGTGGTCGAAGCGGTTGATGATCACGTCCGGCCGCCATTTGCGGATCGCCCATACCACGTCGGAAAGCACTTCTTCGCGCTGCCAGATGTCCAGCGTTTCATCCGGGTGTTTGGAATAGCCAAAGTCATTGGCGCGGGTGAACATCTGCTGGCCGCCGTCGATGCGCCGGGCCGCCAGCAATTCCTGCGTGCGGATGACGCCCAGCAGCTCGCGTATTTCCGGTCCAATAAGGTTTTGCCCACCGTCGCCGCGCGTCATGGATAGGTAAGCCATTTCGGCTTTGGGTTCGTTGGCCAAAAACGCGATAATGCGTTGATTCTCATCGTCGGGGTGGGCTGCTACATACAGGGCGGACCCCAGAAAGTTCAGTTTTTGAATGGCTTGATGCAAGTCGCTAGAGCTCCAGCGCTTGGGAGCTTGGGCTTGCAGGGTAGCGTTGCTGAGGGACAAAGCGATAAATACATAGAGTAGTAGCAAAGGCTTTGTGCAGGGCATAATAAGCGTTTGGTTTTGTAAATCAATGAAGGAATAAAAGCAGGGGGCGAAGATAGGGTTTACTGCATTAATGTTTGCGCCCTGTCGGTAGTGGCCTCGGCTTCTTCAGCGGCTTGGTGCCAAGTTTCGGCTTTGGCGCGGCCGGTGCTGATCATGTCCTGCAGGTTTTGCAACTGTCCTTTGGTGTCGCCCGGCAGCTCCCCGGTTTTCATGCCGGTTTTGAGTTTGTCGAGCTGCTCGGCGCCTTCTTGCCACTGATTGACAAATTCGAAGGCCTGCTCGGCGTACTCCGCCAAGTTTTCGCTGTGGGCTTCTAGGTTGTCGCGCAACGCTTGCTGTTCCTGCGCTGGAGTGCCGGTCAGCTGTTCGGTTTCGATGAGCCGGTTGAGGGTCTCATTAACGGTTTCCTGCACCTCGGCAATGCGGTTAACCGCTCCGGTCACTTCCATAGTGGCGGCGTCCCACTCTTTGGCCAGGGTGTTGATTTTATCGGCTGCTTGCTCCGTCCCGCCACATCCGTAGCAAGCGGCTGCCAGTAAGGTAAGCCATATGAATGTTCGCATAATATTTGTACTGTGTTTACCGCTATGATGACGGCGAAATTTGGAAATGGCCTCAAATATACTTTTATAGTCTTCCAAGTCAAAATTTGTGAATCTTGACTTGTTTCTTTTTTCAATACCTTAGAGGGGCAGCGCCGCGTCTCAGCGTGGGCTCATATCTCTGCCAATGAAAAAAGAGTTCGTAACTTTACCCCACAAAAAGTATGGTATGGCAACATCCAATCGCTACGTTTGCATACATGGTCATTTCTACCAACCCCCCCGCGAGAACCCTTGGTTGGAAGCCGTCGAGTTGCAGGACTCAGCGGCACCATTTCACGACTGGAATGAGCGTATCAACTTTGAATGTTACGCGCCCAACGCCGCCGCCCGTATTTTGAATACCGATCAGCGGATTGTCAATATTGTCAACAATTACGCTAGGATCAGCTTCAACTTCGGGCCTACACTGCTGTCGTGGATGGAAGCGGCAGACCCAGCTACTTACGGCCGGATACTGGAAGCGGACCGGAAGAGCCAAGAACTTTTTGACGGGCATGGCTCAGCTTTGGCACAAGCCCATAGTCACTTGATCTTGCCGTTGTGCAACCATCGGGACAAGGTGACGCAAGTGGTTTGGGGCATACAGGATTTTGAGCATCGGTTTGGGCGCAAGCCGGAAGGCATGTGGCTGGCGGAAACAGCAGCCGACACCGATACGCTAGAGGTGTTAGCCGACCAAGGGATTAAGTTCACCGTTTTGGCGCCCCGGCAGGCGAAGGCCATCCGTAAACGGGGGGAAGACGAATGGCAAACCCTGGGGCACGCAGAAGTAGATACCCGCCGGCCTTATTGGTGCCGCTTACCCTCCGGGCGGTCCATCGCCCTTTATTTTTACCACGGGGGTATTGCACAGGGGGTCGCTTTTGAAGGCTTACTGAACAACGGCTCTGCGTTTGCCAACCGTTTCGCTGAGGCTTTTGACCCACAGGGCGAGCAGCCCCAGCTGGCCCATATTGCCACCGATGGCGAAAGCTACGGCCACCACCACCGGCACGGGGAAATGGCGCTGGCGGCTTGTTTGCAACACTTAGAGGAACAGGATATTGCCAAAATCACTAATTACGGGCAGTACCTAGCGATGTTCCCGCCGGCGTACGAGGTGCAAATTCACGAAAACAGTTCGTGGAGTTGCGTGCACGGCGTGGAGCGCTGGCGTTCTAATTGCGGTTGCTCCACCGGCGGCCGGCCAGGCTGGACGCAAGAGTGGCGGGCTCCGCTCCGGAAAGCCCTTAATGACCTGCGTGACCAGTTGATCCCCATCTATGAGCGGGAAGCCGGAGCACTGATCAAAGATGTATGGGCGGCACGCGATGACTATATACAGGTTTTATTGGAAAGAACACCGGCACGCATCGATGCTTTTATTGACCGCCATGCCCGCCGCAAACTTACGGCGGCGGAGGAAACGCAGTTGCTCCGGCTTATGGAAATGCAACGGCACGCCATGTTGATGTTCACCAGCTGCGGCTGGTTTTTCGACGAAGTGTCTGGTATAGAAACCAACCAGATTCTGCAATATGCCAACCGGGCGATCCACTACGCGGCGCAAGTATCCGATGCCGGCTTACACGACGAATTCATCGCCCACCTAGCTCAGACGCCAAGCAATATTTACAGCAGTGCCGCCGAAAGCTACCAGAAGTACGTCGTGCCAGCCCGGGTAGACTTGGTCAGGGTGGGCATGCACTACGCCGCTTCCTCGGTTTTTGAGGAGTACCCCGAACACCTGGAATTTTTCAACTACACCGCTGATATCGAGGTATTTTACCGCTTCTCTGCTGGCAAGCAGCGCTTAGCGCAGGGCCGCATCAAAGTGAAATCCAAAACGACCCGCTCAGAGAAACACTTCAGTTTCGCTGTGCTGTATTTGGGGCAGCAGAATATCATCGGCAATATCTCCTTGGATATGAGCCGGGAGCGTTTTGATGAAATGTCTACGTTGACCAAGCAGGCGTTCCGCTCCACCAACCTTGGAGAGGTGATCGGCTTGATGCAGGAATACTTCGGGCAGGAGCGCTTCACTATAGCCCAGTTGTTCCGCGACGAGAAACGGAAAATACTGCGGCAAATTACGGAGAGCAGCCAAGAGAAAGTAGAGAAAGCCCTGCGCGATATCTACGAAGACAACTACCAGCTAATGACCGGTATGTTGCTGAGTGACATTCCGGTGCCCGCTTATTACCGCAGTGCGCTGGAGTTCGTCATCAACCATGACCTGCTGGAGGTGTTCGAGAACGGCAGTCTTAACCCTCGCCGGCTGCGCAGCCTGTACGCCGAATTCCGCCGCTGGAACGTACAGCTATCCGACGAACAGGCTTTCAAACTGGCGGTAGAAGAACGGCTCTTCCGTGAGTTGGAGCGGATGGGAAACGAGGAAGCCGCGCTGGACCAGTTGACTACGCTGATCCGCGTGTTGGAAACGGTGGAACAACTGGATATCAACCTGGAGTTTTGGCAGAGCCAGAATCTTTATTTTTCCCTCCGCAAAGCTTATGAAGAAGGCCAACGCCATTTTAAGTCGGAGGACATGAAGCAAGCCTTTGAGCGTATGGGCACGCTATTGAGTTTTTGACCGGCCTCACCGCAGGTTGGGTGGGCTTACTAACGGTTGAGCCCGGTGGGCAACCGTTATACTCCCCTCGGTCACGAGAGGTGAAATTTTGACGACTTTATTTTTGTGGTCCCCGATAGCTATCGGGGGAGCAAAAAGCACAGGCATCCCGATGGCTATCGGGAGAGCTACGTCGAGCATTTTTGATGCCGCAGGGCGCAAAAAGAAAAAGACAAAAATCACTTATTGTGCCCGAGGGGAGTATAGTAAGCGGCTGGTCGTTTTATCGGTTGTACAGTTCTTGCCCCGCTTCTTCGTACTTGTCCCCCTCGATCCACATGGGGCGGTTTTCCCTGTCGGCAATCAATCTGGCGGTGCGTACAAATGCACTGGCGTACTGATGCAGGTAATCAAAATCTATGGTATCCGGGTTGTCGGTTACTTGGTGGTAGTACTTGCTCACTTGCTCGTCGAAAGCAGTCGTGCCCGGGCTTAGAGACAAAGCCGGTATGCCTGCTTGGGCAAAAGAAGCGTTGTCCGAGCGGTCAAAAATACCTTGCTCGGGGATGGGGTTGGGCAGCACGTCCAATCCAAAGATATTCGCTGCGGCATCAATGGACTGATCCGTACCCGTCCGGCCATAGCCGAAAGCGGAAATGTAGGTGACGTCGTTGTAGCCGGCACCGTCTGCATTGAGGTTGAAAACGGTTTTTTCCAGTGGTATCAGCGGGTTATCCACGTAGTAGCGGCTACCCAGCAGGCCAATCTCTTCCCCCGTGACGGCCAGCAAGATGACAGAGCGGCGGGGTGGTTGCTCCGCTAAAGCTTTGGCTGCTGCCAGCAGAGAGGTTGTACCCATGGCATTATCCCGCGCGCCGTTGAAGATGCTGTCTTGCGCAGTGAATGGGCCGCCCCCCTGTTTGCCCGTACCGACGTGGTCAAAGTGGGCGCTGAGCAGGATGTATTCGTCTTTCAGGGCCGGGTCACTGCCTTCAATGATGCCCATGACGTTATTGGAGTAAATGCGGCGGCTCTCGTAGCCGGAAGACTCAAGCACCGCTTTCATGCTCTTGCCTTCCTGCAACTCCTTGATCTTCGATTCTTGCTTTTCTTTCAGCCAGCCGTAGACGAAGTTGTCCTGCTCCGTCTCTTCACTTTCTTCTGCCAAGGTCAGGGTTTCCTTGTTGAAGTAGGATTTGAAAAAGCTCCAGGGGAATTGCAAACGGAAGAGCTCGATCAAAGCGATAGCGCCGTTTTCTTGGGCTAGTTTGCGTTTGACGCTCATTGCCCGGAAGACGGTGTTCGGGTCTTTCCCCTCTGGCGTGCCCGGCAGTACGATGACGATTTTACCTTCCACATCCAGTTCCTCGTAATCGTTGTAGCCCTCTTTTTCGTCCGCCCAGCCGTAGTTGGCAAATACAACTTTTGTCTTGGTCTCCGGCAGATTGCCCGTCATCAGCAAGAGGTTGTCCCCCTGTGTGTACGCCGACTTGTCGATGGTGAAGGCGGCAGCCTGTGGAGGGACGGTCGCCTCAAAGGGGACTTGCTGGTAGTAGTTATCTTGGCCCGGCGGGGTTGCCAGGTCATAGGCTGCGTACTGGGCTGCGAGGTATGCGGCCGCAATATCGTTGCCTGGCTCGCCCGTACGCCGCCCCTGCAGGGCATCAGAGGCGATGAAGCGGAGGTGGGCTTCAAGCTCTTCGGCCGTCAAGTCGAATTCAGGCGCCCGGCCATCCGGCTGAGCACTCAAGCTCGTAGATAACAGTAGTACTGCGAATGGAAAAAGGAGAAATCGTTTCATCGGTAAAAGTTGCATTTTAAATTCTGCCAAAATTATAAATCTTTGTGCATTTGCGGCCATTAATTCGCCAATCAACGTATTTTGGAAGACCGGTTGTTGCTCGAAATCGATTAATTTGGTCGCCCGCCCGCTATACTGTTGTCTTGTTTGGCAAGGATCAGTAAACTCCCAAAGCGCCGTGGAGGTTTAAAGCAGCAGGTGATTTACACAATGGTGAATAGCGCGTTATGAAAAAAATAGGACTTGTTGCATTTCTATTCTTGGCCAGCTTCCGCTCGGGCTACGCACAGTCCTTATTAGACCTGCCTGTGGATGATTTCCAAATCGACCAACTTCCCCTTGAAGAAGCGCTTTATCAGCTAAGGCAGCAAGCCGGGGTAGCGTTTTCATTTACCAACGAGCTCTTGCCACCCGGCCGCTTCAGTTTGGCCGTGTCCAATACGGACTTGCGTCAAACCTTGAGTGAGTTGTTGCAACAGACGCCCCTAGAGTTCCGTCAAATCGGCAAGCAAGTGGTCATTTATTTACCCAGTGGCACCACCTATACCTTGAGTGGTATCTTGCGCGACTCCGTTTCCGGCGAACCCCTTATCAATGCCAATATATTCGAACAACTCAGCAACAGGGGGACCATCAGCAACGAATATGGCTACTACAGTATCACGCTGCCTGCCGGCCCCATCGAATTGGCCTACTCTTATGTGGGATACGAAAAGCGCCGGGTACAGTTGTATCTGCAGGATAATCAGCGCCTTGACCAAGATTTACGCGCCGACCTGACCCTTGAGGCCGTAGAAGTCATCAGCGACAGCATGCTTACAGGAACACAGTTGACTTCTGCTAGTGGCG
>JAAAOU010000118.1 GCA_009908745.1 Bacteroidota bacterium | reverse complement strand
GCCCAAAATCTGCACTTTGCCGGGCCCAGCCGACATAGATGGCCCGCGTACCGTTCGCGCCAACCCACTTACGCGTTGGTAGGCATGGCGGAAAATACGCCAGGCGCGCTCCAACTCGACCGCAAAGTAATCCTGTGCCCCAGTATCCCGCGCCACGAACATATAGTACGGCACGCAGCCCAGCTCCACCTGTTCTTGCCACATCGACGCCCAAGCCTCCGGCGTGTCGTTGATGTGGCGCATGACCGGCGACTGTGATCGGATCACCGCCCCTGTGTTCAGGATGCGGCCGATAGCGGTTTTGACCTCTTCCGTACGGAGTTCTGCCGGGTGGTTGAAGTGCGCCATGAACGCGATGTGTATGCCAGCTTTTTTCGCTTTCTCAAACAGCGCCAGCAACTCATCGGCGTCTGCATCCTGCGTAAAACGCTGTGGCCAGTACCCCAAAGCCTTGGTGCCAAAACGTATGGTGCGCAGGTTGGGGATTTTGGCCTCAATCAACGCTTCTACGTAGGACTTGAGAATCTTCGTCTTCATGATGAGCGGGTCGCCGCCCGTGAACAGAATATCCGTGACATTCGGGTGGGTCCGCAAGTATTTGACGATGAGCTCGGTATCGCGCATTGCAAATTTGAGTTCGTTCATACCCACAAACTGCGGCCAGCGGAAGCAGAAGGTGCAGTAGGCGTGGCAAGTTTGCCCCTGACTGGGGAAAAACAGCATGGTCTCCCGGTATTTGTGCTGCACGCCGGTGAGCTCCGTACCGTCTATCTCGGGCACATTGTGCGAAAGCTGCCCGGCCGGGTGAGGGTTGAGCTCCATCCGGATCTTGTTGGCCACTATTTTGAGTTCCGGTTTTCGGGCACCGCTGCGTATGGCATTGGCCATTTCTTCAAAATGCTCGGGCTGCAGCATGTCGCGTTGTGGGAACGTGAGGATGTACAGTGGGTCTTGTTGGTAGTTGTCCCAGTCGATAAGCTGCTCCACCACATAGTTATTGACTTTAAAGGGGAGCACGTTGCCTACCACTTCAATATCGAAAAGCTCCTCTTCGCTGAGGTGCTGTTGCAGTTGGCTGATTTCGCGAAAGTTGCGTAGGGTATATGCTTTGTATTTTTCCATAATTCGGTAATCATTTTAAAAGTTTGAGAGAAAGGAGTAGAGCAATGGTAGGTTACGTATGAGAATGCTCTGGAGGGATGTACATAAACTTTTGGCCGTCCCAGGTGCAGGGGCAGCAGTCCTCAATATTCTGTTGGCAAAGCGTGTGCTTCATAGGCTATCCATTTTGCAGGTTAGAAAATGCGGTGTGTGCCACGGGCGTTGAACCTACCGTTTATGGGCAAACGGCTTGCGCCCAAGCACAATAGCGGTTGTTTTCAGCGTAAAGGTTGTTCCAAACGCGCTCGTAAATTGGGGTCGACCCGCAAAATAGGGGCGGGCATTACGGTTTGGATACTGTAGCCGTGTGCAGACATATTGTTATAGGGTCTTACAGTCTTGCTTCACCATCGATGGAAGCTCGGAAAGGCAGCGTGGAAAGAACATTCAAGCAGTCCTTTGGTGCGTTGATATGGCTAGCGTTCAACGCGGTACACGCTTTCTGCACAAGTACCGTGCTAATATACGGAATTTTTCTTGTTTTTTCTAGAGGCTGTTCCTGATCGGCTCGAATGCTTTCCGGCTACTTTCTCAGAAAAAAATTAACTTTGGTACTCTTCTTGTTGATTAACCAATCTATAAAACATGAGAGTACTGATTGCATCCTTATTGATAATAGCAGTAGCGCTATCTTCTCCTCTTTACGCGCAAAAGAAAAAAGGCAAAAAGGCGGAGGAAGCCGAAAAACATTATCTCGAGGCCGCCGCGCTGAGTGGCCTGAAGTTTCGTTGCGTCGGCCCCGCTTTGACTTCCGGCCGCATCTCTGATTTTGCCGTCCATCCGGACAACCGGGCGGTATACTATGTCGCCACATCTTCCGGCGGCGTATGGAAAACGGAGAATGCGGGCACGACTTACACCCCAATTTTCGACGGGCAGGGTTCCTATTCTATTGGCTGTATTACCATGGACCCCAACAACCCGAACGTCATCTGGGTAGGAACAGGCGAGAACAACAACCAACGCTCGGTAGCCTACGGTGATGGGGTATACAAATCTGAGGACGGCGGCAGCAGCTGGCAGCATGTAGGCCTAAAAGAATCGGAGCACATCGGCAAAATTGTCGTCGACCCCAGGGATTCCCGTACGGTATACGTCGCGGCTATCGGCCCGCTTTGGAGCGCCGGCGGAGACCGCGGTGTATACAAGACGACCGACGGTGGCGAGAGCTGGGAGCTGATCTTGGAGCTGGACGAACACACTGGCGCTACTGACTTGGTCATGGACCCCCGCAACCCAGACGTACTTTACGCAGCCGCTCTGCAGCGTCGGCGCCATGTGTTTACCTACGTAGGCGGAGGCCCTGGCAGCGGCATCTACAAATCCATTGACGGCGGCAAAACCTGGGCGAAAGCCAACAAGGGCTTGCCCGCCGGTGATATTGGCCGTATCGGCTTGGCTATTTCCCCTGCCAACCCGGAGTACATTTACGCCATGGTGGAGGCAGCAGGCAACGGCAGCGGCTTCTACCGCTCCACCAACCGCGGGGCCAGCTGGGCAAAGCAGGACGACTACTACACTCGGGGCAATTACTATTCCGAGATTGTAGCGCACCCGACCGACCCGGAGACGGTATTCGCTATGGACACCTATATGCACTATACCAATGACGGCGGCAAGTCCTTTCAGCGCGTCGGCGAACCGAATAAACACGTCGACAACCACTGCATGTGGATAGACCCCGATCAGCCGAATTACTATCTAGTAGGCTGCGACGGCGGGATTTACGAAAGCTTTGATGCGGGTAAGACCTGGGACTATAAGCCCAACCTGCCCATTACGCAGTTTTACAAAGTAGAAGTGGACAACGACTTGCCGTTTTACAATATCTACGGCGGCACACAGGACAACTTCAGCCTGGGCGGCCCTTCCCGCACCCGCAACAGCAGCGGTATTGTCAACAGCGACTGGTTTGTCACTCACGGTGGGGACGGTTTTGAATCCGCAATTGACCCGGAAAACCCCGACATCATCTACGCCCAATCACAGTACGGCGTGCTCGTGCGATACGATCGGGCGAGCGGGGAGGAAATCGGCATTCAGCCTAAGCCTAAAAAGGGCGAAGACGCCTTCCGCTGGAACTGGGATGCCCCGCTGGCCGTTTCCCACCATCAGCCTACCCGCTTGTACTTTGCCGCCAACAAGCTGTTCCGCAGCGACGACCGCGGTAATTCTTGGACGACCTTGGGCGGAGACCTTACGCGTCAACTCGACCGCAATACCTTGCCGGTGATGGGGCGTATTCAGAGTATTGACGCGGTGGCGAAGAATGCTTCCACTTCTCCCTACGGCACCATCGTAGCGTTTTCTGAGAGCCCGCTGAACGAAGACCTGCTCTATGTAGGCACCGACGACGGATTGATCCAAATTTCTGAAGACGGGGGCAAAAACTGGGTGGAAATAGATGTCAACAATATTGATGGTGCACCCGAGCGTACTTATGTCAATGCACTTTTAGCCTCCCAACACGACGAAAATGTAGTCTACGCGGCTTTTAACCACCACAAATACGGCGACTTTAAGCCCTATGTATTCAAAAGCACGGATAAGGGCCGCAGCTGGGCCTCCATCAGCAACAACCTGCCGGAGCGCGGTTCTGTCTACAGCTTGGCGGAAGACCATATAAACCCAGACCTGCTGTTTGCCGGCACGGAATTTGGCTGCTTCTTCAGCCCGGATGGCGCTGCTCACTGGAAACAGCTGAAGGCGGGCCTGCCCACCATCGCCGTTCGGGATATCGCGATTCAGGAACGGGAGAATGACCTAGTATTGGGGACTTTCGGCCGCGGTTTTTACGTACTTGACGACTACTCGCCTTTGCGGCAAATCAGCGAAGAGCAGCTGCAGGCCGATGCCCATCTTTTCCCTATCAAAGACGGGCTGGTCTACATTGAGCGCGACCCGCTAGGCTACTCTGGTAAGGGCTTTCAGGGCGCTAGCTACTACACCGCTGACAATCCGCCCATCGGGGCGACCTTTACCTATTATGTCAAGGAAAGTGAGCAGACGCTGAAGACCAAGCGGCAGGAAGAGGAGCAAGAAAAAATTAAAGAAGGCGATCCCATCCGCTATCCGACTTACGAAGAATTGAAGGCAGAGCGCGAAGAAGAGCCGGCTTACCTGCTCTTTTCCATCATGGATGCTGAAACCGAGAGCGTGGTGCGGCAACTGAAGGCTTCCCTCAGCAAGGGGGTACACCGCCTGACTTGGGACGGCAGGAAACCCTCCGTAGCGCCTATCCGCCGGCCGGGCTCCCCCAATGACGACTCCGGCGTACTGGCAGCACCGGGCGATTATCTGGTGGCTATGCACAAGGTGAAGGGCAACACCCAAACCGAGCTGGTGGGCCCAACGCCCTTCAAGCTGAAAAGCCTGGGCGGTGTCACCCTGCCCGCCGAGCCCAGGGAAGTGCTCATTGAATTCCAAGCAGAAGTGCAAGAGGCCAACCGGCAGCTAGACGGCGCCGCCCGCCGGCTGGACGAAACCGAAAAGCGGCTGGAAGCCATCCGCCACGCCTTGTTCCTGACACCCGATGCCGGGCAAGCGTTGCGGCAGCGGGTGCTAGAAGCAGAGCAAGAACTGGCAGCCATCAAACGCGCGCTGGGCGGCGACGAAATCGCTGCCAAGTTGGATCAGGGCACCCCCATGGGGATCATGAGCCGGCTAGGTTGGCTGACCTATGAAATGTGGGGGTCTACCTCCGCGCCTACACAGACCCAGCGGGATGCCCTAGCGATTGTCAAGGAGGAGGCGGCACCCGTGCTCAAACGGATGCGCCAACTCACCGAGGTAGAGGTGAAAGCCATCGAGCAAGCACTGGATGAGGCCGGAGCACCCTATACCCCTCAGCGCCCAATCGGCGTGGGGCAGTAGGTTGCTGCTGTTTGTTCAAATGCATACAAAGCGTTGGCAGGCGGACAGCTTGCCAGCGCTTTTTTATTTTGAGGGGTATTAAACCTTTTGTGCCAAGACCCGTCAAAACCCCGGATACCGTCACAGAAAAGTGTTAAAAACGGCTTTTTTTGCTACTTTTCTAATCTTCATCCGTCTTTTGGCAAACCACAAACCCTCATTTATGACTACCACCTTCAACTGCGCTACCGGCACCTTGGCTCCATACTCGCCTTCCGATAGCGCCCCTTGGAATAAAAAACGGGCAACGCACCTGCTGCGGCGTATGGGCTTCGGCTTGCGGCCCGATGAAATAGAAAACGCCCTGCAGCAGGCTCCGGGCGACCTTGTTGATCAAATTATTGACGACGCGATAAGCTTGCCTTTGCCCCCTGAGCCGGACTGGGCAAATTGGTCTACGAATGATTACGACAACTTCAACGAGCAGCGGGTGGAGCAAGTCATCGAATGGATAACGACCTGGATGGAGCAACTCGTCACGCACGGTTTCCGCGAAAAGCTGTCTGTCTTCTGGCACAACCACTTTGTGACCAACTACGAGACCTACCTCTGCCCTTCTTACGTGTACGAGTATACAAGCCTGCTCCGGCAGCATGCGCTGGGTAACTTCAAAGTCTTTACCGAGGAGATTGGCAAATGCTCTGCCATGCTCATCTACCTGAATGGCGTACAGAGCGTACGCACCAACCCCAATGAAAATTACGCCCGGGAATTGTTCGAGCTCTTTACCTTAGGTGTGGACAATGGCTACACGGAGGACGATATCAAGCAAGCCGCCCGCGCCCTGACGGGCTGGAATGGTTTTAGCACCGACCCCTACTGCGTGCCCATCACCTTCGTTCCCTTCCTGCACGACGGTACCGTCAAGACTATCTTCGGCCAAACGGGCAACTGGGGCTACGATGACCTGCACAATATCCTCTTCACGGAGCGGCGCGATGAGATCGCCAACTTTATCTGCGGCAAACTTTACCGGGCGTTTGTCCACCCGCAGGAAGATGAGGCTATCGTCTCGGGTTTGGCGCAGACTTTCAAAGACAATGATTTCGAACTGGCCCCGGTACTGCGGCAGCTGTTCAAGAGTGAGCACTTCTTCGACGAGTACAACATGGGCACGGTCGTAAAAAGCCCGCTTGAGCTCTTCCTGACCACGCTGCGGGAAGCCGGTTTTTCCTACACGCAGGAGTCGCTGCGCATCATGAGCTACCTGTCTGGCGACCTGGGGCAGCAACTGCTTTTCCCGCCGGATGTAGCGGGCTGGCAGGGCAACCGCGACTGGATAGACACCAACCGCCTCACCGGGCGCTGGCAAGGGATGGATTACCTGATTTTCACCACTTTTCAAAATCAGCCGCAGGAACTCGTTAATCTGGCCAGGCAGCTGAGCAATGATTCCATTGACCCTTATGAGGTCACCACGGCTATTGCCAACCACCTGATTCCTACTGGGCTGGATAGCCAAGATGCGTACGAGCGGGCTACTACCGTTTTCAAATGGGAAGTCCCGCAGAACTATTACGATAATGGCGAGTGGAACCTGTACTGGAGCGAAGCGCCTTTGCAAGTCGCGCTTTTGATACGGCATATCTCCCGTTTGCCCGAATTCCAGTTGATGTAAAGCTCATTTTTGAACCTACCTGCACCAAGCGTGCATCCAAAATACCTACACCATGTGTGATCACAACAAAAACAACCATAAACCCTACGGCAGCGCCTTGGAGCACGGCGAAGCCCACGAGCGCCACCACAGCGTAAGCCGCCGAATGTTCCTCCGCAACTTGGGTATAGCGGGCAGTGCCTCTATGCTGTTGGGCAACACGCCCATCACCGCCATGGCCAATTCTCCCCTGAGTTGGGGGCTGACCAACGCGCAGGGCAACCGCGTGCTGGTACTCATCCGTTTCAAGGGGGGCAACGATGGCCTCAATACCATTATCCCCTTGTTCGATTACGGGACTTACCAAACGGCACGGCCTAACATCCATATCCCACAGTCGCAAACCACCAATTTGAACGAAGACTTCGGTGTCAGCCAGGCCATGGCTGATCTCATGCCGCTGTGGCAGGATGGAAAGATGAAAGTCGTTAACTCCGTAGGTTACCCCGACCAGAACCTGTCCCACTTCCGTTCTACCGATATTTGGGCCTCCGCCAGCGATTCTGACGTAATGGACGAATCGGGCTGGCTGGGCCGCTTCTTGGGCGAGCAGTATCCGGATTTTATTATCAACCCGCCGGAAGTGCCGCCCGCTATTCAAATAGGCGGCTCGGGCAATATCGTTTTCGAAAATTCCGACCTCGTCAATATGAGCATGCAGGTGGGAGACCCGCAGACGCTGGCCGAAATCGCCGAGAACGGCGAGCTATACGACCCGGTGAATGTACCGGACTGCTACTACGGCGAGCAGGTCAGCTACATGCGTACCGTAACCAACAATACTTTCCAGTACGCGGATGTGATTTCTCAGGCATACAACAGCGCGGATAACGCAGTGGAGTACGATAACGGCTTTGCACGGCAACTGGCCATCGTTGCCCGTCTCATCAAGGGCGGGCTGGAGACCAAGCTCTATATGGTGACGCTAGACGGTTTCGACACCCACGCCGGGCAGCCTAACTACCACCCCTACTTGATGGAGTCGCTCTCCAAAGCGGTAAAAGCTTTCTACGACGACCTGGCCACCGTTAGCCGTGACCAGGATGTACTGAGTATGTCCTTCTCTGAGTTTGGCCGCACCATACAGCAAAACGCCTCACAGGGGACCGACCACGGGGCTGCATCCTGCATGTTGCTCTTTGGCCCTGGCCTGGAAGGCAGCGGTATACTCGGGGATTATCCGGATATGGAAGACGTGGATGAGGTGGGCAACCTGAAATATGGCACCGACTTCCGTCAACTGTACGCTACGGTGTTGGAAAACTGGCTGTGCGTTGACCCGGATACCGTCGACGGGGTAATGGGCCGCTACTTCGAGCGGCTGCCCAATTTGGGGATCAGCTGCGCGCCCACGCCTGTCTTCGAAGCGCCGGTCGTCAAGCTGCGCCACTGGGCCTCCTACGATGGCCGCCATCAGGTTGGTGTCAATTATGTGCTGGACAAGAGCGCGAAAGTTACGGTGCGTATCTTCAATATGATTGGCCAACCGGTAGAAGTACTGTACCGCGGTTATCAGCCCGCCGGCCAGCATCTGCATACCTTCCGCACAGACAGCAGCAAGGTGGCTTCCGGTTACTACATCTACAGTATAGAAGTACAGGGGCAGCGCTTTAGCCGCAAGATTGTGGCGGTGAGATAGCAAATTACTTTCGGACTTGCCCTTCGCCCCTAGGAGCAAGTCCGAACTTTCTCTACCAGTTGGTCATTTTTTCTTCCCTCCCGGGCGCAGGAAAAAGTACAGCCCGATCAAAAAGAAGGGGATGCTCAGTAGCTGGCCTGTACTCAGAGCACCGCCGAAAGCCGACTCAAAGCCGCCCTG
>JAAAOU010000198.1 GCA_009908745.1 Bacteroidota bacterium | reverse complement strand
TAATTGGTGCGCCTTTCTACTTGATGGAACGGGTGGAAGGCATTATCCTGCGTGGCAATCTGGCTAAGCAACTCGAGTGGCCCCCCGGGCAGATGCGGCAGGTATCTGAAGCGGCCGTGGATATGCTGGCCCGGCTGCACAGCATCGACATTGAGCAGGCCGGGCTGTCCGAGCTGGGCAAGCCCGACGGCTATATCGAGCGGCAGGTAGAGGGTTGGATCAAGCGATATTACAAAGCGGAGACTGATAAGGTGCCCGCTATGGATGAACTGGCAAAGTGGATGCAGGCCAACCAGCCAACGGAAACGCGGTCTGGCCTGATTCACAACGATTTCAAATACGACAACCTGGTGCTGCAGCCCGATTCCCCTTACGCTATCCGCGCCATACTCGACTGGGAAATGGCTACGGTAGGCGACCCGTTGATGGACTTAGGCACCACCCTCGCGTACTGGACCGAACCCAAAGAAGCCAAGCGCATGCCCCTGGCTGCTGCCAATTTAACTTGGCTGCCCGGCAACCTCAACCGGCAGGAGGTATTGGAGCGTTACGCGGTACAGCGGGGTATCGATATCGAAGACCCGCTGTTCTACTATGTATACGGTGCTTTCAAAATCGGGGTTATCGTGCAGCAGATTTACTACCGCTACAAGAAAGGGTATACGCAAGATCCCCGCTTTGCTGACTTGCTGAAGGCTGTGCAGTACTTCGGGCAGCTTGGGGTGCTGGCGCTGGAGCAGCAGAAGGTTTCAGATTTGTTATAATCACTTAACAAAATGATAATCTTGTATATTGAGTGTACGTTTTAGCAGCTGCAAGCGTTATTGAGAACAACAAGCGCAAGCTGAACTGAACCCTAAACCACCATAGTCATGCAGAACCGATCGAAATTATTTATTGTCCCTTTGCTGTTGCTGGCCTGCATTACCCAAGCGCAGAGCAACACGCATTTGGAGTACATCGACCGTTACAAAGAAATTGCTATCCGCGAAATGGAACGCGCCGGCATTCCCGCGAGCATTAAGCTGGCGCAGGGGCTGCTGGAGTCCGGAGCCGGGACCAGTGACCTGGCCCGCCGTGCCAACAACCACTTTGGCATTAAGTGTGGCGGCAATTGGGAAGGTAAGACCTACTACAAGAAAGACGATGACTACGACGACCGCGGGGAGCTTATTGAGTCCTGCTTCCGCGACTACAGAAACCCGGAGTCGAGCTACATTGCCCATTCCGAGTTTCTACGGGACCCAAACAAACAGTACCGGTACGGCTTCCTCTTCCGCCTGGACCCCACCGATTACAAAGCGTGGGCGCGGGGGTTGAAGCGGGCGGGGTACGCTACCAGTGCTACCTATGCGATTAAGCTCATCGACATCATCGAGCGGTACGAGTTGCACCGCTACGACAGGCTTACTACTACGGAAGTTATTGCGGGCGGGGAGGAAGTCCCGCAGCTAGGTCCTGAAGATGATGCGGTGGTGACCCCCGGCGTGATCTTCACCAATAATGACGTCGATTACATGCTGGCTCGGGAGGGGGAAACCCTTAACGATATCGCCCTGCGTACGCGTACCGACATCGGGGATGTATTATCCTATAACGATCAGCAGTACGGCCGCGATGAAGAACTGGACGCGGGGACCGTGGTCTACCTGCAGCCCAAGCGCAACAGTTTCCGCGGCCGCCGCGAGTGGCACTATGTGAAGGAAGGCGAGACCATGTTCAGCATCTCGCAAATCTACGGTATTGACCTGGGCCGCCTCTACCGGCGCAACAAGCTG
This sequence comes from Bacteroidota bacterium, assembly GCA_009908745.1. Classification (GTDB taxonomy): domain Bacteria; phylum Bacteroidota; class Bacteroidia; order Chitinophagales; family Saprospiraceae; genus Phaeodactylibacter. The sequence goes on along the minus strand of JAAAOU010000198.1, from coordinate 6,806 downwards.
GAAAAAGGCGAGATGCCGGCGGTAGGCGAACGGGTGAAAATTCGGGGTTGGAATGTGAGCGATCCCCCAAGGCTGCAAAGGCAGGTGGACCCGCCACCTTCCGAGGAGGAGGAAGAAGCAGACGAAGACTTCACGATACCTCTGCCGCCCCTCGATGACGATATCGACCCCATCGTGATCAAGGACGAAGAAGAAGACTTTGAGATGGACGATGGCTTTGATCTGGATAACGAGGATTATCTCGATCCCATTACCCCGATACGCCCACCGAACGGTAATACCGGAGGCAGCACTCGGCCGGATCAAAATGTGGGTAACGAAGACCGGCCTTACGAACCTCCGGTAACCGATGACGATTTCAGTGACGACCGGTTTGATGATGAAACCGGCACGAATACTCCCGAGACAGACCCGGCACCTACGCCGTCCAAGCGGCTGCACACCGTGGTGAAAGGGGATACGCTTTACAATATCTCCCGCCGCTATGACTTGACGGTGGCGGAGTTGAAAGCGCTGAACGGCTTGACGAGCAATACGATCTACATTGGGCAACAATTGAAGGTGAAGTAGTTTTCCCGCCCGGCATTACCGGGGTAAGCTTGAAAAAGCAGACCTTAGCGGAAAACAAGTGGCATGATGAAACAGCGACTAATCTGCACATTCTTTATGTTGGCCCTATTCGCAACTGACCTAGCGGCACAGGATGGGTCTATTTTTGGCATCAAAGGTGGCCCGGCGCTTACCAGCCAACAATGGCAGGCTTTTCAACGGGACCCCCTCCTCCGCTGGCAGGGGGATGTATTTATCGAAACCCTACCGGAGGAAAACGACTTTGCACTGTACGCCTCTTTGGGTTACCACCCCAAGGGCAGTGCCCTGCGCAATCAGCTGGCGCAGAATTTTTCCACCGGGCAATTATTCCGGGTGCCGCCGCAGCGTTTCATCTTCCATAATGTATCGCTGATCCTCGGGGCCAAGCAAAAGTTCAACCTGCCGGGTCGGGAAGCCAAGTTCTTCTATGCACTGGGGGTACGCGGGGATTACACGGTGGATACTAACCTGGATGAATTCGAGGACTTCAACAACACCTTCGTGAGTTTTGCGCTTTACCCGATTGATGATACCCAGTTTATCCGGGAGATTAACTACGGCATAACGGTAGGCGGTGGCATGGAGTACGCCCTCAGCGAGTTTGTAGCCCTGTCGTTGGAATTGAACTTCCACCCCGATTTTTCTTTACAGTACGAGCAACCGGAAATTCCGAATGTCACCAACCCTTTTACCTTTCAGCCGGATAGCATCCCGGAGCGCCGCATCCGCAACCTGGCTTTGGAGGTCAGCTTGGGGCTGCGGTTTTTACGCAAAGTGGTTTACGTAGATTAAGAACACAGATACATGCGATTAAGAAGCGAAGATCTCGTCAAAATATATGGTAAGCGAAAAGTCGTGCAGGGCGTCTCCCTTGAAGTGAATCAAGGGGAGATCGTCGGGCTTTTGGGGCCCAATGGTGCCGGCAAAACCACGACCTTTTACATGGTAGTCGGCTTCATACGGCCCAACGAAGGGCGCGTGTACTTGGAAGGCGACGATATCACAGACCTTCCCATGTACAAGCGGGCCAAACGCGGCATCGGCTATCTGCCGCAGGAGCCTTCTGTTTTTCGCAAGTTGACGGTGGAGGATAATATTAAAGCGGTGTTGGAAATGATGTCGCTCAGCAAAGCGGAGCAAAAAGAGCGGCTGGAGAGCCTCATCGCCGAATTTGGCTTAGAAAAGGTCCGCAAGAGCCGGGGCGACACCCTGTCCGGCGGCGAACGGCGGCGTACAGAGATTGCCCGTGCTTTGGCTACCGACCCTAAGTTCATCCTGCTCGACGAGCCCTTCGCCGGTATCGACCCTATTGCGGTGGAAGATATTCAGTACATCGTAGCCAAGCTGAAGACCAAGAATATCGGCATTCTCATCACCGACCACAACGTACAGGAAACGCTGTCCATTACCGACCGGGCCTACCTGATGTTCGAGGGCAGCATTCTCAAAACCGGCACGGCGGAAGAACTGGCGGCCGACGAGATGGTCCGTAAGGTCTACCTGGGCAAAAACTTTGAGCTGCGCCGAAAAGTGATCGACTTGGATGAAGAACGCTAAATGGACATTGGGGCTGGTGATAGCACTGCTGTTCCTTGCTTCCTGCGAGCAGGGGCCCACGCAGATTCGCCTGACTTCTTCGGAGCGTATCCGTATCGATACCCTGACCAAGCAGCGGGTGGATACCTTGATCCCTGTACTCGATAGCCTATGCGAGGCGCAGTACGACAGCTTAGTGCAAGAGGCACTGGATTCTATCATCAACTTACGGCGCAGCGAAGAGCGCAAGATCAGGGAACGGCTAAAGCAACAACAGCAGCAATGAGGATATTCACCGCTTATCTTCTATTTATAGGCCTACTGGCCGTTGGTTGTGGCAAGGACAACCGCAACAAAAAGGCGGTGCGTGCCGTCATCGAGGAAAAAGTGGAGGAGCGCGTCGCTACCTACCGCACCAACCGGATGAACCGCTGCCGCAAAGATGCCTACGAGGAAGCCAGTGCACTGGCGGACTCCATACTGTTGGAGCAAGCCCGCCTTACCCGCGACACCCTCTCCAAACCGCCTAAGCCCACCAAACCGGAACGGCCGGAGCTGAAAACGCTGAAGGACTCGCTGAAGGTAGGGCCGATATTGCGGCGGGATAGTCAATAAGTTGCTCTGGCCGCAAGCTCTGGCACGGTTTCTCTTGCATAATAACACGCTTTGGATTTGCGCTCTAATGACTTACCATGATAAAGGGCTTGTTTCTTTTCTACGCTAGAGCCCGCATTTTCATAATCAGACTGATAGTCAGCATATTGGCTTTTTACATAGGCTATTTGGCGATCATGCAGCTCCACTAAGTAATTTAAAATGGTCAGCCGTTGTTCTTCTGACATCAGAGGGTCTGTGTATATATAAGCATCTGCAAGCACATCAATATCGACAGACTTGAGCTCGACCAACATCTCCAACAACCAGAAGGCTTCCTCTCTATTATGCTCAGACTGCTCAATGAGTAGATAGTTGCGGAGAAATCGAAGTGCTACCGTTTCAATAACTGTTTCTTTTCGCTCATCTTCTGGCTTGTTATAACGCTGCTCTAAGTCAGGTTTAAGCATTTCATACGCATCGGCTAAAGCCACCAAATCACGTGCCGTCGCGGGTTTCATAAAAGCAATGTCTTCAGGGCGCAATACGGACGCGTTTGCAGTATCTCTCGGGCTTGTAATGAAGTCTTCTTTAAAAGATTGACCCAATTTACGTTCTAATAAGCTTTTTTGATTACTCCGGGATTCAATCGCCAAGCTTGTTTCTTGATGGTTTAATGTTTCTCCTTGCTCCATCTGGCAGGAGGGAACAACAATGGCGCCAAAAGCCACAAATAGGGTGCTAATAACTGTTATCGCTCTCATGTCGGAAAGATTAAAGTTTACAAACAAGGACAATCTATGGTCAAAATGGCTGTATTGGGATTGAAATTATAGGAACATTCACATGCTATGTCATCTGCGTCCTCACCACCATTGGTGCTACCACCACCACTTGCTCCTGTTGAACCCCCATCACCACTGTTAGAATACATACAACATCCCCAAAACGGGCCATTAAAATCATAAGAATTATCTAAAGGGTCATAATCGTCGGGCCAATAGTATGAAACATTCCCTTCTGAATCAACAAAAATAACAACCCAATCCGTGGAAATACAATCGTTATCAGGGTCATTATAGTACGCCGTTGCTGTTCCAGTGTTATCAAATGGTTCACTTGCCAGACATTCATTTACATAATTGTCTGGGTCGAAGTCATTATCTGGCAACTGAAAAGATGAGAAAACAGCCACGAACGCTAACAGCAAGTAGATTTTTTTTCATCACGATTGCGTTTATTATCGATCATAACATCAATTTGTCAAAAAAAAAATAAAAGCAAGTTTTCATGTATTTTTATTTGAAAATTATTCTATAAATGTACTGTGTCACAAGTTTGAGTACAAATGACATCATGGGGATGCGGCGAAGACGACTGCAATAAGAATGCGGGGCGTGCCATGATAGAGGAGGAGGTGCAGAAACGGATGAATGAGCCACGCTAGGACGAAGGCATGGCTTTATAAAGAGATTCAGTACGAGTGTTAAAATACGCAAGTGCAACTTGCGTCAGTGTTAGTGACGATTGATAGCCGCGCGTCGGTGCAACTGACTTGCAGCGGGTTTCAGCTACTGCTCCGGCTTTTTTTTCAGTTACTCTATTTTTGCTTCAAAACTTTTCCCACTCAAACCCCACCACATTCCGCTCTGCCTTGCTAAACTCTATCCCCACGTAAAAAATTTAGCGAGTATTGGATTTCCTTGTTAGGTATCCCCAGCCGATAGCGGTTCCGGCCCCGGAAGCTAAACTTTTCTTTAATCGTCAAGTAACCCGTTTGCCAAAGCAGCGGCTCCAGCTCAATATTATCCACATCGAAGCTGTCGAGCATGCTGTCTGTAGCTTCGTAGTGCTCGATGTTCGGGATGTCGTAGGCTTTGGACTTCACGAGGTCGATGAGAAATTTAGGGTTGCCGGTGCTCCACCAGTAGTTGCGGAAGTCTAGATCATTATCTATGAAGAGCAGGATGTCAAATGGATTGTAGACTTTGTCTCCGAAATAATTATAACCGTTGTACCACGCTCTGACTTCCTCCATATTTACACCAGCCAAATGTTCTTGGAAATGCTCTAGGACTTCTTCGTGGGAATATCCGCAGATATTTCCATAGGTAGGATTGAGGGTAATATCATTCAAATTATTCAACCCGCTGAACAAGTTCAACTTAGAAAACTTACTCACCCCAGTAATAAACACCAACCGGATCAGCTCGTCGCTTGCCTTTATGACCGTGTATAAATCCTTCAGCTCATCGCGCATTTCTCGGGCCAGCTCTGTATCGGTGATATTGTCCAGAATCGGCTTATCGTATTCATCGATGAGCACCACCACCGGTTTACCATGCTTTTCGTGGGCTGCCCAGATCAAGCGGGCCAGTGCATCCCTGGGGGTAGCCGTTTCTTCCAACTCGACCCCTAGCCGCTGGGCCTCCTTCGACATTTCCCAACGCAGCATACTGTACATCCGCTCCATCGTGATGCTCATCCCTGCCCCTAGGCTAATGTGGATCACGGGATAACGGTCTTCAAAATCCCACTTATCCTCAATGTACAAGCCTTTGAACAGCGCTTTATTCCCCTCAAAAATCTCCTTAAGCGTATCCAAAAACAGGCTTTTGCCAAAACGCCGGGGGCGAGATAAGAAGTAGTACTTCCCCTGATCAATCAAGCGAAAAGCATACGGCGTCTTGTCCACATACACATACCCGCCATCTATGATATGGCTTAGCGTTTGTATCCCAATGGGCAGTTTTTTCGGCATAGGTTTTAATTTCAGCAGTAAGATAACAGTTTGCCTCCACAGGCACAAACACTACTCTCGCTCCTCCACCCGTTCGTAAAACTCCTCCAGCTTCTGATCTAGTTTCCCCACCAAGCGCAGCGCATCCCGCATCTCCTGATTAGGAGCCGGGAAAATGCTGCCCATAAAGGCCGCAAAGTCATTCAGCCGCTGATAATAAGGAAAAGGCGGTCCCATACGCTCAAAATCTCCCGACATGATAAACATCGCCTCCAAGCCATCTGAGTAATCCTTATTGGTTTGGCCAAAGCCTAAGATATAGGTAGGTTGACCGGGTAGCGTGATAGAAGGGTCTGCTTCCAGGTTTTCATTCAACAACAAGCCAGCCGTTTCTCCGGCTTTGACTTTGGGCGTGTTGTAATCGTAGAAAAACCGCACTTTAGCGAAATCAAAAGAATCCCGGAACGCGATCATCATATTACGGTTGAAAGTGGCCGCTTCTTCCCGGGTCTCCTGTATCAGCCGTTCCATACGCGCCCGCCTTTTGTCATCGGGGGCATACCCACTCAGCACCTGCTCCATGGCATCCATCTTCCGCTGCCGGGAGGGCAGGCGTACCAGCAAAGTGCCTTCTTTGAGTTCTTGTATGGCCGCTTCGGCGCGTTCTTCGGCACTTTGGGCAACAGCGGGCGGAGTAGCCGCGAACAAAAGCAAGGTGAAAAGCCCTATATAAAGCTTCATAGCGTTAAATTTTAGTTATCGGACGGCCGGTTTGAACGATTCCGCCCTATTTGAGTATACTTTACCCATAATAACAGCGTATACAGTAGGGATGAACGACCCAGCCGCTGTTTTGTGTATTTTTTTTGCCAAATTTGCAAACCCACAATTGACAAAACACGACCTCAACGCAAAGCTATGCCATCAATCGACATAGAAGCACTGAATCAGCAAATTTACGCTGATAGCGCATTTATCGAAAAACTGAATGAAGAAACCCGCAAGGTGATCGTCGGGCAGGAGCAGATGATACAGCGCCTGCTGCTCGGCCTGCTGTCCAAAGGGCACGTATTGCTCGAGGGCCTGCCCGGTTTGGCGAAGACCTTGGCCATCAAGACGCTTTCCCAAGCTGTGCACGGCGAGTTCAGCCGCATTCAGTTTACGCCGGACTTGCTGCCCGCCGACATTATCGGCACCATGATTTACAACCCGAGTACCAACGCCTTTACCGTCCGCCAGGGGCCGATCTTTGCCAACTTCATCTTGGCCGACGAGATCAACCGGGCACCAGCTAAAGTGCAGAGCGCGCTTTTAGAGGCGATGCAGGAGCGGCAGGTCACCATCG
>JAAAOU010000537.1 GCA_009908745.1 Bacteroidota bacterium | reverse complement strand
TCATTGCCAACCGAGCGGACGGGACGTTCAGCCAGCACCCCAAAGATACCGTTGACCGGCTCATTGTGCGGGTGCTGGAGAGGGTAAGCGAGTTGGATTAACTATTGCCTTTACGGTGGTCGGCCAAGAATTTCTCCAAGCCAATATCCGTAAGCGGGTGTTTGAGCAGGCCCATGGCAGCACTGAGCGGACAAGTAAAGACATCGGCTCCAGCCTGCGCGGCTTCCACGATGTGCTTGGAACTGCGGATAGACGCGGCGAGAATCTCCGTCTCGTAGCCCTGAATGGCGTAAATTTCTGCGATCTGGCCGATGAGTCCCATGCCGTCCCAGTTGATATCGTCAATGCGCCCGATAAAAGGGGAAAGATAAGTAGCGCCTGCTTTGGCCGCCAAGATGGCCTGGCCGGCGGAGAATACCAGGGTGCAATTGGTGCGTATGCCATTGTCCCGGAAGTAGCTCAGCGCCTTCACCCCGTCCTTGATCATAGGTACTTTAACCACGATATTGGGGGCGATATCCGCCAGCCTTTTGCCTTCTTCCACTATACCCTCGAAATCTGTGGCGATCACTTCCGCACTCACATCCCCATCTACCATATCGGCGATGGTTTGGTAGTGCTTGTAGATATTGTCTTGCCCGGTGATGCCTTCTTTGGCCATGAGCGAGGGGTTGGTGGTCACGCCATCTAGGATACCAAGGTCGTTGGCTTCCTGGATTTGGTCTAGGCTAGCCGTATCAACGAAAAACTTCATGCTGTGGGTTGGTTTTATCAGTTGAAGAAAAGAGGTTCAAAAAGACAACCCGCGGCAGCGGCATTAAGTTTGGCGAACTTGGAGATGGGAAAAAATAAGGCGAGCAACACATCGCACCGCTCAACCTGCCTACCCTTGCTGCGTTTCCGCCCTGGGGGAATTCAGCGGGAGCTGGTCGTGTGCGCTCGCCGGACGGCAAAGATACGGCACGAGGAGTGGAAAACCAAGCCCCCTTTATTTTTTCGGTATAATCTCTGTCTTTTCCCCGAAGTACTGCACGAAGCGCTGCATGTCGGCTGCCAAGTCAGCGTTTTGCGTGGCTTTGAAGTAGGTGTCGGCCAAGCCGCGCAGGGTCTGAAACACGAAGCGGTCCATCTCTATGACCTGCATTTCTTTGGTCCATAGGTCGATACGAAGCGTGTCTTTGTTGTCTTTATCAAAGATAGAAAGCAAGAAGGCTTTAGCAGCTTGCTCACCGGGCCCGTCCGGCCCATCGGAAGAACGCCACTTAATGTCAATGGGCATGCGTTCTTCGTTCAGCCCCACTTCGATGTTGATCGTTGATTTTTTCTTGATTTCGTCAGACATGTTATTGTATTTTATCGCAGCCGTTTATCGTACTGCGCCATCTCGTGAATTTCGTCGGACCGGTAAACAAATGGCCCGGGCTCCAGCCGCTGCGCCGCGGCGAGCATCGCTTTGGCCACATCTTCCGCTTCTACCGGCCGGTACTGCCCCAGCCAGTCGCCCGTCATCCATTTCGATACGCTTTTCATGGCGCGGGCGGCCACTTGCTCGCCAATGCGCTGTTCTTGCCGGGGCCCGAGCAGCACGGAAGGCCGGAAAAGATGCAGCGACCAGTAGGGCAACTGCCGGGCGGCGCGTTCTACTTCCCCTTTGACGCGGCTGTAGAAAAACAGCGAGTCCGTATCTGCTCCCGCCGACGAGACCAGCATCAACTGGCTGGCCCCTTGCTCAGCGGCTAGCCGGGCGGTTTCAATAGCGTAGGTGAAGTCGACTTTGCGAAAAGCGTCCTTGCTGCCGGCTTTAGCCATAGTCGTACCCAAGCAGGAAAATACGTCTTGCCCCAAGAATAGCGCCTTGTAGCCCTCCAACTGGTCAAAATCGATGACATGCTGTTCCAAGGCCGGGTGGGCAAAGTCGAGCTTGCGCCGGCCAAAGCTGTGCACTTTCTGGTAAGCAGGATGTTTCAGCAGCTGCTGCAAACAATACCCACCGACCAATCCGGAAGCGCCAAACAGCAAAGCGGTTTTATGGTGCTGGGTTATCTCCATTTATTTTGGAGGCAAAGGTAGGAATTATCAATTGATCCGGTACAGATGATTGATATAAGCCTGGTCAATCTGCGTGGAGCGGCGTGCCCAGTCTGGCGTATCCACGGCCGGTTCCGGCAATAAGCCAGTAGCCTCTTCATCGCGGGCGATGTTTGCCATACTGTCTTGAGCGGCCAGCCGTCGGGATACTGGGGCCAACGCGCTGCTGTCGAAAGGTTTGAGCATAGCGACTGCGGTATCCTTCATAGCTTGGGAGACGCGCTCCAGCCACAGGGAGTCGCGCATTTGCACGGCCACCCTGGGCGTAGCGTGCACGGGTGCCCAAGTGACCACTTTGCCCAGCAGCAAAAACAAGGCAGCTACGGCAGCGGCCTGCCACAGCGGCATGGCAATGGTAGACAACGGCAGGTTGCGGCGGCGGTAGCGTTTGCGGAAAGCCTGCTGCAGGCTGTCGTGAAGGGAAGGTGGCGGCGTGGGGCTATTTCCTAAAGCCTTGCCAGCTTTGGCCAATGCCCGGTACTGCTCGTACTCTTCTTGGCTCAGGCAAGCCAATACTTGCTGACGCTCTTCTTCCGTCAGGGTATCAAAGTCTTTGCTGCGGATACAGGCTTCAACGGTCGTATTCCATTCCATAATTTCTTCGGTTTCAAGTTAATGCGTTCAGCCGCGCACTCAGCCGGCGTAGGGCGTAGTGCAAGCGGGACTTGACAGTACCTTCCGGGCAATTGACGATTTCGCTAATCTGCTGTATCGACAGTTCCTCCTGATACCTCAACAGGAAGCATTCGCGGTGGTGGGGCTTGAGCGCCTGCACAGCCTCTTCCAGTTGCTGGCGTTGCACAGGGGCATCGAGTTTAGCCATCAAGTCTTCGGCCTGATATTGCGCCAGCCCTTCCTCCGGTATCGGCTGAACGTCGGGTTGGCGCCCCTGCCGGCGGTACTCGTTTTTGACCATATTGGCGGCTACGGCGTAGAACCAGGTCGAAAAGCGCCGGCCGGTGTCAAACGCTTCCGGTTTTTCAATAATCTTCACAAACAGCTCCTGCGTGAAATCGCCCGCCTGCTCTTCGTCTTGGCCTAGCATACGGTAGAAATAACGGTAGAGCCGTTGCCCGTAGCGGCTGTACAACGCGTTGAAAGCCTCCTCGTCGCCCCGCTGCAGGAGCGCCATGAGGGCCTCATCGGCCTTTTGAGCGTACGATGTTCGGAATAACGGCATGAGCTGCATTTCGTTTACAAAACTTGTACTGTATACCCCGCACCCAGGCAGGGGTTCAAAATAGGAAGCACTTTTTCCGGCATCTGCTTTTGGCAATTGGCTTTTCATCGAAGGTCCATCCGGGATAATCGAAATAATGATGCATTTTCCCGCATTTTACCTTAATTTGGCAGCAGCTAAAAAACGAACAGCTAATGCAAAAAGACCTTAAAGCATTCTTTGGCGACCACCACGGGCTGGACGAACGTAGTATCAATGCGCTGACCAAAGCCTTGGAGAAAAACAATTTACCGGGTTTCGACTACATTGAATTCAAGCAGGCCTTAGCCCGGTTACGGAGCATGGATATGGATGAATCCACGGCTTTTCGCTCTGCTTTCGCTACGGCATCCACCGTGGGGTTAACTAAAGATAAGCTCCTGAAAACCGCCCAGCACTACCACAAGGTACTGAACAAGGAGAAGCAGCAGTTTGACGATTCGCTCCACCGGCAGATGGAACAGCGGGTGAGCTCTAAGCAGCAAGAGGTAGAGAAGCTCAAGAAGCAGATCGAGGAGCACAAAGCCAAAATACGGCAACTACAGGAGAAAGTGGAAAAAGCGCAGGCTACCATCAACCATGCCGACGAGCACATTCAAGATGCCAAATCAAAATTGATGGGCACGAAAGAAAAATTTGACCACGCCCTGCAAAGCATCGTCAACGAAATCGAAAAAGATATCGAAAGCATCGGTACCTACCTCTAACACACAAAAATCATATTCCGAAGATGTCAACAATAAACCAAACCGAGTATAAACAAAAGTCTTTCTGGAAGCGCCCCGAGGGTGTCACGGGTGCTATCTTCCTGGGCGCCTTGCTCTTGGGCGGCGGCTACCTGATCTTTGCCAATATGGCGGCGATTATCGCGGCGCTGCAAAACACCATCATCCTAGCTGTTACACTGGCTGTGCTTGCCGCGGTCGTTTATATGGTGCTCGACCCGCGCATGCGCAATCTCGTGTGGTACATGTACAAGAGCATCATGCGTTCCGTCACCGGCTGGTTTGTGCAACTCGACCCTATCGGCATACTGAAAAGCTATGTGGAAGACTTGCAAAACAACCTGGTGAAACTGCGCAAGCAAATCGGTGCCCTACGCGGCCAAATGCGCAAGATGGAAACCTTGGTGAAAGACAACGAACGGGAGATCGAGGAACAAATGCGCATGGCCAGTGCCGCTAAGGAAAAAGGGATGGACAGCCAAGTGGTATTGGCTACCCGCAAGGCCGCCCGGCTGAAGGACAGCAATGAAAAATACCGTGTGCTGCACAAGAAAATGGACGTGATGCACCGCATTCTGAAAAAGATGCACCAAAACTCGGAAATCCTGTTAGAGGACACCAAGGATCAAGTGCAACTTAAGGAGCAAGAGCGCAAGGCTATCCGCACCTCCCACTCGGCCATGAAATCTGCCATGAGCGTCCTTTCGGGCGACCCCGACAAGCGCGCGATGTTCGATGCCGCGATGGAGGCGATCACGGAGGATGTTGCCAACAAAGTCGGCGAAATGGAGCAATTTATGGAAATGTCCTCCAACGTCATGGACTCCATCGACCTCAAACAGGGGATGCTGGAAGAAGATGGCCTGAAAATGCTGGAACAGTGGGAGAAAGAAAGCACCCTCATGCTGATGGAAGGCGGAAGGCAATCGGAAGACGCCCTTGACCTGGACGACGATACGAGCGCTCAGCCAGAGAAACAACAGCGGGGCGGCAGCAGCCAAAGCAGCTACGATTCGTTTTTCGAGTAGCCGGGCGAGCTTGCGCCTTATCAGATTGCCCGGTTGGCCACTAGACATTCCTAGAACGGGGGTGATTTTCAGCCTCCGCGCGGTGCTAAGGGGCTTAAGCCTCCTTTAAATACCGGCGGCAATGTCATTGCTATTGCTCGGTTCATCAATTTGTTGCAAAGGCGAGACAGTATTTATAGTATTACTTCCATTAATTGTAGTTACATTCCGCTATTTATTTTACGGGGTGACTGCCTGTCGAGCCATCAATATGCTCGGGGCTGGCCTGCAACCAAACGAATAGCGACTACGATGAATCCTACAACAAATCATGCCACTGTCAAATTCAATAAATCCGACCGACCTGAGTTCTTCCGGACCCTTCGCCGCCGGGTAAAAGCTCATTTTGAAGAAACGCAGCAAAGCCGTTATGCCAACGGGCAAATGGTTTTCAAAACGATATTCATGATTGCCCTCTACACCGTTCCGCTGCTGTTGCTCCTGAGCGGGGTAGCGACCACACTGTGGGCCGTGTTGCCCCTGTGGGTGCTGATGGGCTTTGGCATGGCGGGCATTGGGCTGTCCATCATGCACGATGCCAACCACGGTGCCTACTCCCGCAACCCGCGCGTCAATCAGGCACTGGGGGCATTGCTCAACCTCGTCGGTGGCTACCATATCAACTGGAAGATACAGCATAATGTCCTGCACCATTCTTACACGAACGTGCATGACTTTGACGAAGACATCAAGAAAGGGATTATCCGCTTCTCCCCGAACCAGCCGGCCCACCGGGGTTACTACTTCCAGGCTTTCTACGCTCCTTTTTTGTATGGCCTGATGACGCTGGTCTGGGTGTTCGTCAAAGACTTTGTGCAGCTGGCCGATTACGGCAAGCGCGGCTTGCTAAAAGCACAAGGGTTGAGTTTTTCCACTGCCCTGGCAACTGTTCTATTCAATAAAAGCTGGTACTTGGCCCTTACGCTTGTACTGCCGATCGTAATACTGCCCTTCGCCTGGTGGCAGACTTTGCTGTGCTTTTTGTTGATGCACTTCATATGCGGCCTTATTTTGGCGTTGGTCTTCCAGCCAGCCCACGTAATCGAAGAGACACAGTTTTTCAAAGTAGACGAGAGTGGCAGCGTAGAGAACAGCTGGGCCATCCACCAATTGATGACCACTGCCAACTTTGCCAATGGCAACCGACCGCTTTCTTGGTTTGTAGGGGGGCTGAATTACCAAGTGGAGCACCACCTTTTCCCGAATATCTGCCATGTGCACTACCGGGATATTTCCAAGATCGTCAAAGCGACCGCACAAGAATACGGCTTGCCCTACCACGAGCACCCTACTTTTACGGCCGCTATCCGCAGTCACTTTTCACTGCTGCACCAGTTAGGTACTGGAGAATATGATAGACTGGCGGCCAGTGCGTCGTAAGCTCCGCAGGGGCATCAATGGCAGCGTAGAGGCAATTCCTTGCACCATAGGCGGGACTTGGCAGCCCGACAAGGCGGGGGTGCAAGGATATATTTATACTTAGTTCGGCGGAAAGGCGTGAAAACCAGTATAAAAGTAGTACCTTGTTAGGTACGCTACTTTCAAACTATGGCTGAATAGGACACTGGCAACGGCTATTTGCTTTATTTGGATGCAGCATTTTACTCACAAAAACAGCAACCTTAATGGCAGATAGCTATCAAAAGAAAGAGCGAGAAAAGAAAAAAAGAAAAAAAAGAAAGGAGAAGCAGGAGCGGAAAGAGCAAAAAAAGCTTGAGGGAAAAACCCAAGTCGAATTCATGTACGTAGACGAAAACGGCCAGTTCTCTACCACCCCACAGGATAAGCCTAAACAAGAAATAAAGGCCGAAGACATTGAACTCGGTGTTCCGAAGCAAGAAGATGGAGGCCAGTCCAAATTCGGAAGAGAGGGCAAAGTGAAGTTCTTTAACGCCGAGAAGGGCTACGGCTTTATTGTGGAAAGGGAGACAAAAGACAGCTACTTCGTGCATGTGAATGACCTCGAAGATGAAATTGATGCTGATGACAGGGTTGCTTTTGAAATTGGTACCGGCCCTAAAGGGCCTATTGCCATCAACGTGCAGCTGAAGAAGTAAGCGCTTTTGGCAAATAACAACAACATCAACGTATCCAGCTTAGCAACATGGACTTGCCTGATCCAACATGCCGGAAAAGGAAGACCGGAAGACCACCTAAGCGCTAATCGAGGCTCCTTACAAAAAAGGATACTTGAAGAATGCCGCTCCCAACTAATACGGGCAGCGGCATTCTTCATCCATATACGCTGCAACCGTTACGAAATCCCTAATTGTGGCCGTAGTGCTTAAAAAAACTGCGGTAGCGCATCTGAAGTACGCCCAGTATAGCCTCCCGTACGATGTTTTTGGACATTTTGGAAACGCCCTCGATGCGGTCGGTAAAAGTGATAGGCACTTCGATAATTTTAAAGCCGAGCAGGTGGGCCGCAAACTTCATTTCGATTTGGAAAGCGTAGCCGATAAAGCGGATTTTGTCTAGGTCTATCGCTTCCAGCACTTCGCGACGGTAGCAAACAAAACCCGCTGTAGGATCATTAACGGGCATGAAGGTGATGAACCGTACATAAAGGGAAGCTCCGTAGGACAGCAGGATACGGTCGAACGGCCAGTTTTCCAGTTTGCCGCCTTTCACATAACGAGAGCCAACGGCCACTCCCCCTCCCTGATTTGCGCAGGCATCGTACAGGCGTAAAAGGTCATCCGGGTTGTGGGAAAAGTCGGCATCCATCTCGAAGAAAAACTGATAGTCGCGCGCCAACCCCCAGCGAAAGCCGGCGATATAAGCGGTGCCTAGCCCTAACTTGCCTTCCCGTTCTTTCAGGAAAAGACGGCCCGGATACTGCTGCTGCAGTTCTTGCACTAAGGCAGCGGTCCCATCCGGCGACCCATCGTCTACCACCAACACATGAAAGTCGCGCTCTAGGCTGAACACCTTATCGATCATGCGGACGATATTCTCTTTCTCGTTGTAAGTGGGGATAATGACGATGCGGTCTGACAAAGCCTTGCTGCGTTAATTTAGTGATAGGGCAAGCCCAATAGTTTTCCTGCGAGCCGCAAAGATATGCCCTTTGCTGTTGATTTCAGCACCGCTTGTCAAAAAGTTTGCCCGGCACGCCCTACATTTGCAGGATGTACTCTCGAATCCGATACCCTGATACCGTATCCCCGGCCGAGCTAGACCGCTTTCTGGAGTCGGGCTGGCGCTGTGCGGGGCAAGCCATTTACACCGCCCACTTCATGCGCTTCCCGGCCAATGCAGAAGGGCGTATTTACTCCACTTTGCCTACGCGCTTGCCGTTGCAGGGCTACCAGTTCAAGAAACGGCTGCGCAAGCTCTGGCGGCGCAACCACCGGCGATTCCGGGTAGAGACGGGCGCGCCTTTTGTGTACGACGAAGCTGCCAAGGACGTGCAACGACGCTACGAAGCCGCTTTCCCCGACCGGGGGCTGGCAGATGAAGACGAGTACCACAACAAGCCCCGCGGCCCGTTCACCTTCGACACC
>JAAAOU010000329.1 GCA_009908745.1 Bacteroidota bacterium | reverse complement strand
GCGGCTACCGCCGGCGGGGATGGCGCGGGCGGGGGCGGAGCCGGGGGCGTGGTCTACGCAGAGGGCTTTGCCTACGGAGATGGCTTGCTTGTAGAAGCCCGGGGCGGGCAAGGCGGCGATGCGGACAACAACAACGCCGAGCAGTGCTTCGGGCCGGGCGGCGGCGGGGCCGGCGGCAAAGTATTTGGTGCTTTTGGGCCGGACCAAACCGTGGACGTTTCCGGCGGCGCACCCGGTATCACTTTTGACTCCGCAGAATGCCCGGATGGCACCAACGGGGCGGAAGCCGGGCAGAGTGGCTCTACAGACCTGTCGTTGTTTTACCCCTACAGTACCAATCCTACCATTGAAGCGCCCACTGCTGATTTTAATTACACGGTCAATAACTTAACGGTTGCCTTCGAGCAGCTGGGGCAGGCGCAATCCTTCTTCTGGTCGTTCGGGGACGGCAATACGGCCACGGCCGAGTCGCCCTCGCATACTTATGGTGCAGCCGGCACCTACACGGTCGTACTTGCTGCGTTTAACCCGCTGTGTGGGGATACCGTCACCACCAGCCAAGCCATTACCATTGAACTGCCTCCCCAAGCGGCAGCTAGCTTCTCCCCAGCGGAGGGGTGTGCCCCCTTGCAAGTACAGTTTGCCAATAACAGCGTCAATGCCGAGTCCATTACTTGGATATTCGAAGGGGGGACGCCGGCTACATCCAACGAAGAGAACCCGATTGTAACTTACACCAACCCGGGGCAATACAGCATTCAGCTCCGCGCTGCCAATGGCACGTCTACGGACACGCTGCTGCTAACAGATACCATACAAGTACTCGCCCTGCCGCAGGCAGATTTCCAAGCTGCTGTCGATGGCTTCAACTTGAATATCACCAACTTTTCGACAGGGGAAAGCTTCAGTTGGGACTTCGGGGACGGCGGCACCTCCAATGCTTTTGCGCCAGCGTACACCTATAGCCTGCCGGGCAATTATACCGTGCAACTTGTCACCAGCAATGCATGTGGCAACGACACCCTGGCCCAAAGCGTAACCATCGGCAACCCCCCTATTCCTGATATCAGCCTGCAGGGCAGTAGTGCTGGCTGTGCGCCTAAAACTTTGCTGCTCAACAATTCCACTACGGGCTTTTACGACAGCTTGCGCTGGGAGCTGCCCGGCGGCAACCCTGGCTTTAGTACGGACGAAAACCCAACGGTGGTGTATGACCAACCGGGGACCTATACTGTGCGCTTGCTCGTTTTCAGCCCGTTTGGCACCCTGGAGACGGTGGAGGAAGACCTGGTGACGGTGTACGCGCCCCCTTTTTCAGACTTTAGCTACAGCGTCGATGGCCTGACGGTCAGTTTTACCAACCTGTCCACGCAGGCCAGCAGCTATATTTGGAATTTTGATGATGGCAATACAAGCAGTGCCGAGAGTCCCGTGCACACCTACGCACAGCCGGGCTTTTACGAGGTGACCTTGAATGCTTCCAACCCCAACTGCGCCCGGTCTAGCACGCAAGGGCTATTCCTGGAGCCTACCTCTGCAAAGGAGGTGGCAGGCCAGGATGGGTTATTGCTTTTCCCCAATCCTGCTTCCGATCGAATCTGCTTGCTGGACGAAGCGAACCGTTTCACGCAGGGGCAATGGCGGCTCTTCAACGCACAGGGGCAGCTGCTGCGGGAGGGGCGGCTTTCGCCAAATGTGTGCTGGGCGGTGGGAATGTTGGCAAATGGTTGGTACCAACTGCAGCTTCTTTCGAACGGGGAAAGGGCCAACTTGGTCTTTTTGGTAGAATGAAATAGTGCGGTTAATCCTGACTCAAAAAACAGCTCGGCGTCAATCCAAAAACACCGCCTGCTCCTCCACCTCCAGTATCTTCACCGAGATATTCTCCTTTAGCGTGGTGGCCAAAGACAGGCCTACGTAGTCCACCCGTATGGGAAAAGCCTTATGGGTGCGGTCGACCAAAACGGCTACCTCTACCTTATTGGGCAGGGTGTCCATGATGGGGCGGGCAGCGTAGAAGAGGGTGCGGCCGGTGTTCGCCACGTCGTCGACGAGGATGATGTTTTTGCCTTGCAGCTCGGCGGCGGGGATTTCCAGCAGGATATCGTCGCGGAGCGGGTCGGCGGGGTTAAGGCGTACGCGGGTGAGGGTGATGGGGCTTTCCGAACGGGGCAAAAGGGCTTCCAGAAGCAGGCGGGCGAATCCCATGCCGTTGTTGTTGATGCCTACAAGAATGAGCTCATCAGCATCAATATTGTTCTCCAGGATTTCGATGGCCAGCCGCTGAATCTTTTGCCGAATCTGGCTTTCGTCAAGTATCTTCATGAAAGCGTTGCTTTGGGCTCAAAATTAAGTAAAAAGGTTTTAAATTACACTTTCACGACGGCTGCCGTCGGCATTTTACTATAATTGTGTGTTAAGATTGCACAGAATTCTTATTTTAGCGAAAATTCGCTGGCGTGTGTCAGCCTACACGGCTGAAGCCAGCCAACCGACAAAACAGACTCTCATATATGCTACAACAAATCGCATTCATACTCATCAGTGGACTGGCGTTTTACTTCGCCTGGCGGGGCTTTTCCCGGGTGCGCCGCAATATCCTGCTGGGGCAGGACGAAGAGATCAGCGGGGATACGGGGCAGCGCTGGCGCAATGTGCTGCTTGTGGCGTTTGGGCAAAATAAGATGTTCAAGCGCTGGATTCCTGCCGTGCTGCACTTTATCATCTACGCGGCATTCGTTATCACGCAGGTAGAGCTGATCGAGATATTTATCGACGGCGCGAGCGGGGAGCACCGCTTTTTTGCGGATAAGCTGGGCGGGTTTTACACCTTTGTCATCGGATTTATCGAGGTGCTGTCGTTGCTGACGTTTTTCGCCACCATTATTTTCCTGGCCCGCCGCAACTTGCTGAAGCTGCCGCGTTTCAAGAAACCGGAAATGAAAGGCTGGCCGAGCTTGGATGGCAATTTGATCTTGATTTTCGAGATCATCCTCCTGACCGGCATTTTCACCATGAACGGCACCGATGTGGTGCTGCAGCAAATGGACCCGGAGCACTTCAAAGACACGGGCACCTTGGCGGTCAGCAGCTGGTTGGGCCCGGCTTTGTTCGGCGGCATGAGCGAAGGTACGCTGATCGTGCTGGAGCGCGTCGGCTGGTGGCTGCACTTTTCTATGGTGCTGGTCTTTTTGAATTACCTGCCGTACTCCAAGCACCTGCACATTCTGCTGGCTTTTCCCAATACCTACTACGCCCGCCTGAAGCCACGCGGCGCTATGGACAATATGCCGGCCATCACCAAGGAGATCAAAAGCATGATGGACCCCGACGCGGCCATGGAAGAAGTGGACATGGACGAGGAATTACCCGAATTTGGCGCCAACGACGTCTTTACGCTCAGTTGGAAAAACATCATGGATGCCTACAGCTGCACGGAATGCGGCCGCTGCACGGCGGTCTGCCCCGCTAATATCACGGGCAAAAAGCTGTCGCCGAGAAAAGTGATGATGGACATCCGCGACCGCGCCGAGGAAGTGGGCATCAACATCGAAAGCGGCCACGAGCAGTACGCGGCGGACAAGAGCCAACCGGTGAGCAAAGACAACTACGACGACGGCAAATCGCTGTTTGACTACACCACGCCGGAAGAGCTGCACGCCTGCACCACCTGCAACGCTTGCGTGGAGGCTTGCCCGGTACTGATCAACCCGCTGGAGCCGATACTGAAAATGCGCCGCTACGAAATCCTCACCCTCTCACAGGGGCCGCAGGACTGGCTGCCGATGTTCAACAGCTTGGAGAGCAGCGGCTCGGCCTGGGCTATTCCGGACGACCGGGACAAGTGGGCTAAGGAAGCTCGGGACGCTTAAAAATATCTGGTATGACATCAACCCGCTCATCCGCGACACAGTAGACGTTTACGCGGAGCGGTTGGCCAAAGACCGGGCAGAAAAAGAAGAATAATATGAACGCGAACGCATTTTGCTCCGTAATGGACCGGCAACAGTACAGGCAATTTCTGTTCAGCCTTGACTGGCTAGGGTACAATATGCCTTACTTGGCGGTAGTGGGGTGTGGCCAAGCGGCGACCGGGCAAAAGATAAAGGCAGAAGTGCGAAAACGCTTTCCCGGCCTGCTGTGCTTTGAGCAGTGGCAGGATTCCGACGACTTTGCCAGAGCATTCAGCGTGGCTCCCGGCAGTACCGTACTGCTGGATTTCCAAAAGCAGGATAAAAAGCTGACAGACGCACAGGTGGCCGGACAGTTATTGTTCTACCGCGACAAAGCCGTGGGGCAGCGGCTCCAACTTATCTGCCTGACGAGCGTACGCCAATTTGATGCGATTCACCGGGAAGCATTCGACTTTATGGCGGCTGCTTCCTTTGTGCATGCGTTTGGCGAAAGCAGACAGGCAATTCCTGCCCACCAACATTTGACAATAGCAAAAACAACGACTATAAATGAGTAATCTCCGTATACCAACTATGGCTGAATTAGCTGCTGAAAACCGCGAGCCGGAAATCCTGTTTTGGGTAGGCTGTGCGGGCAGCTTCGACAGCCGGGCGCAAAAAGTAACCGTCGCATTCTGCAAAATCTTGAACGCCGTGGGCATGGACTTCGCCATTCTCGGCAACGAAGAAAGCTGCACCGGCGACCCCGCCCGCCGCGCGGGCAACGAGTTTGCCTTTCAGATGCAGGCCCTGCAGAATATCGAGGTGCTAAATATGTACAATATCAAAAAAATCGTCACCACCTGCCCCCACTGCTTCAATACGCTAAAGAACGAATACCCGGAGCTGGGCGGCAACTACGATGTGGTGCACCACACGCAACTGCTGCAGCAACTCATCGACGAGGGGCGCATCAAGATGAAGGAAGGGGGCGAATTCAAAGGCAAACGCATTACGTACCACGACTCCTGCTACATGGGCCGGGTCAACGGCGTGTACGAAGCACCCCGCAAAGTCTTGGAGTCCCTAGACGGCGACTTGGTAGAGATGAAACGCTGCAAGTCCAATGGCTTGTGCTGCGGTGCCGGCGGCGCACAGATGTGGAAAGAAGACGAACCGGGCGACAAGCGCGTGAATATCGAGCGCATAGAGGAAGCCTTGGAAACCGGGGCTAAAGTGGTAGCGGCCAACTGCCCCTTCTGCCTGACGATGATGGGCGACGGCCTAAAAGCCAAGGAGCAGCAGGAAGAAGTCATGGTCTACGACTTGGCTGAGCTGATCGTCAATAATATGGAACAGGAGCAATAAAAACAGCCTTATGCCCAATACTGCTACCACACCCTCGCCCCCCGCTTCGCTAACCAAGCTGCTGCGCGATTTCAACACCCCTTGGAAGATGCGGCTGTACTTTTTGCAAAAGCTGCCTTCTTGCCTGTTTTGGGGCATACGCGTAGAATCCGTAGACTTGGAGCAGGGCGTGGTGAGCATCCCATTCAGCTGGCGTACGCAAAACCCTTTTCGTTCCATCTACTTCGCCGCACTTTGCGGGGCGGGCGAGCTATCGAGCGGGCTGCTGGCGGTGGCTGCCCTCCGTAGCCAACCGCCGGTCTCCATGCTGGTCACCAATATCGAAGCGCGTTTCGTGAAGAAGGCGGACACTTTGACGACCTTCACCTGCCAAGACGGGCAGGCCCTGCGCGATACCGTCCAACGGGCACTCGATACCGGCGAAGGGCAGGAGCTCGTGGTGCGCTCTACCGGGCGCAATACAGACGGGGCTGTAGTCTGTGAACTTACCCTAACTTGGTCTTTCAAGCGCAAGTAGATCATGCCTCCTACCCTCATTGTGCTTTCCGGCCCCACGGCTAGTGGGAAAACCAGCCTTTCCATCCGCCTGGCCCAACACTTTCAAACCGCTATTGTCTCCGCCGACAGCCGGCAGTTTTTTAGGGAGATGCACATCGGTACAGCAAAACCCACCGCCAAAGAATTGGCCCAAGCCCCCCACTATTTCATTGACAGCCACTCCATCACGGAAGGCTACAGCGTAGGCCAGTACGAGCGCGAAGCCTTGGAGCTGCTGCAAAAATTGTATCAGGAACACGAGACCGTCATCCTCACGGGCGGCAGCGGTTTGTATATCAATGCGTTGTGCCAGGGGATGGACCAATTCCCGGAGGTCCCAGAAGCGGTCCGGCAATCCGTGGAAGACGACCTCGAGAAAAGAGGGATAGGCTACTTACAAGAAGAACTCCGCACAGCCGACCCTGAATACTACGAGGAGGTGGACCTGAACAACCCCCACCGCCTGATCCGGGCCCTATCGGTATGCCGTAGCAGCGGGCAACCTTATTCAAGGTTCCGAAAAGCGGGGGCAGCAGCGCGCTTTTTCCGCCCCATTTACCTGCAACTGCACTGGCCACGCAAGGAACTTTACGACCGGATCAACCGCCGGGTAGACTTGATGCTGGAAGACGGGCTGGAGGAAGAAGCCCGCTCGCTCTACCCCCAAAAACACTTGACGGCTTTGCAAACAGTAGGTTATCAGGAGTTCTTCGATTACTTTGACGGTAATACCAGCCGAGAAAAAGCCATCGAACTGATCAAGCGCAACAGCCGCCGCTATGCTAAACGGCAGCTCACCTGGTTCCGCCGGGATGGGCACTGGAAGCGCTTCCGACCTAGTGAATGGGGAGAGATACTGCGGTATTTGGAACTGTCGCGGAAAGAGCAGTTACATATTCAAAAGAGGCGCTCGGATAGCTTTTCGCAGATTGACCTGCTGCAAGCGGGCCGTTTGGTGGGCCGGGCCACCGTGGATAATAAAGCGGCTGCAGCTTATGAGGTGAAACCGCCGGCGGATTGGGCTTGGGTGCTGGAACATGAAACAGGGTTGGAAAACCACAAAGTGCATTAGACATTAGACTTTGTGTAGTAAAACGGCTTACATCACCTTGAAAGATGGGACGACGGTAGAAGGCGACATCAAGAAGATCAAGCGCAAAAAGGACCACTTCGGCGAGGTTGTACTTCCCAAATATCAGCTTAGTCGAGAAGCTCATCCAAGCGACGGACAATATCCAGAAGTATTTGAAATACACTCTCACGAACCGGCCAGCTTCAAGACCTACCTCGTAAACCTTGCCACTGTAGCCGTCCCTGCTCACGCCCTCAGCCCCAACATACGCATCCACAAGCAAATAGAGCGTAACGGCAAGGACCAAGAACGAAATGGGGTTGAAAATGCCTTTACGCCTTCCTTCTATATAAGCTTCCACCGTTGCCTGTGGGCGCAGCAACAAGTTTTTGACATTATACAAAAACCCTTTGTCCATATTGGTCAGGGTAGAAAGGCCATCCCTGAACACCGAACGGAAAGTGATTGTAGGCACACCGGCCTTTTCGCCGCATTGGGGGCAAAAAGGGCTGCTGTGCTCCGTATTGCAATTGATGCAGGTCATGCTGTAAGTTATTTTAGCTGGCCAATAGCAGGCATCGGCTGCATGCCGCTACTCGGCGTACCGTACGCTACAACCCTGGTTCCGCAGACAAATGAGGTTTCAAAAGTAAGGAAAACAAGCTGTACGGTCCTGTCATAACCGGCAAATTCACCCCATTTCAAAAAAAAATCAAAACCTAGGCAACTATTTTAACCTAACGCCGTTAGGTAAATATACCTGCCAGCATTAGGTATTTAATTTATGGATAAGAAACGGACAAAAAATACGGGCAAGCGGCTTTACATCGGCCTGATCATCGCGGCACTGGCGGTGGGCGGGGTCGCTTACGCAGCCGTCAACAGCGGTTACCGCTCTACGGTGCGCGTGGAGCGGGGGCAGTTGACCATTGAAAAGGTGAAAGAAGCCCCCTTTTACGAGTACATCAACATTACGGGCCAGATCGAGCCTCGGGATATTTATTTTGTAGACAGCAAGGTGGCGGGCAATGTAAAAGCGGTGTTCGCCGAGCCGGGGCAAACCGTCAAGATCGGTGACACCCTGCTACAGCTGGTCAACGCCGACTTGCAACTCGACGTGCTGCAACGCGAATCCCAGCTCATCGAGCAACTCAACAACCAACAGCAAACGGCACTCCTGCTCAACCAAAACAACCTGCGGCAACAAGAGCAGTTGACGGAAGTCGAATACCAGCTCGCCCTGCAGCGCAACCGTTACGAGCGTAGCCGGCAACTGCGTGCGGACAGCGTGATTGCCCAGCAAGACTACGAGCCAGTGGCCAACCGCTACCGCTACCTGCAAAGGCGGCAAGAGCTGCTACGGCGCGCCTACCAAAGCGACTCCCTCGCCCGGCAAACCCAACTTCGGCAGATGTCGGCTTCTGAGCAGCGGATCATGCAAAACCTGCAAGCCATCCGTGCTATACTCGACCGGCTCTACGTCACGGCCGCTGCCGATGGCCAGCTCGGCGACTTTACAGTACAAACCGGCCAAGCCGTAGAAAGCGGCGAGCGGATGGGGCAAATCTACAGCCTGGAACACCCCAAGATCGTCGCCGAAATTGACGAATACTACCTGAATAAAGTCACGACCGGACAACAAGGCGTCACTACTGTAGAAAGTGATACGCTAATGTTGGAGGTCGAAAAGATATACCCGACTGTTGAAGAAGGCCGGTTTCGCGTCGAGATGAGTCTCGATGCGCAAACCGCTCC
>JAAAOU010000122.1 GCA_009908745.1 Bacteroidota bacterium | reverse complement strand
CGATCAGTGCTGCTACTGCGAGCAGCGTTTGCAGGGAAGCCGGCCCGCCAACGAGTATGCTGCCCCAGCTCACCCCGCTGCCTACGATAGACAAAACGCCCAAGGCGCCTACCGCAAAGGTGTCTGGCCAGCGCTGCTTCAACAGGTAGTGCCGGCGTACGTGGAAATAACCCGAGAAGAGCAACCAGGCTGCAAACAACTCTGCCATGGCAACCCATCCCCACAAATTGCTCAGCAAGGCACTTATCCCCAGCAGAGCGTCTACCCACCCGTGCGATTGGGAAATCCGCCGCCAAGCACTTCGAGCCGTATAGAACCAAGCACTGAGCACCACCCGGGCCACCCCATTCAATAGCAGCAACAGGCCAAATGGCAACAGCATCGGCTGTAGGGATTCGGAGAGGTAGCAAAGGGCAACCAAACTGAATGCCAGCATGCCTATGCCTTCCAGCCGCAGGGCGTCTTTACTGTCGGTAATCCGCATTTCTTTTGCCATAAGTCATTGGTTTTATTTGGTGGTCTTGTAGGGCTTACCTTACGGCTAAGCAAGTGTTGTGCCAAAGTTATAAAGTGTTGATTATCAGTTTATTAGCGTCTATTTCGACAGCTCTAGAGTGGTACAAAATGCCCCGCGTGGGGGATATCTACCCAGTTGTGGGCAACGTCTTGCTTAAGTTATTAGGGAAAGAAAAGCTTCAAATAAAGGTAAACATATGTTAACTTTGTATCATGATGTTTACTACGTTTGAAAGGGCTTTAAACAAAATTATCACTATTCTTGAAGAGGAGGATATTGATTACATGATTGTTGGTGGATTGGCGGTGAGTTACCACAATAGATCAAGAACAACCAATGATATAGACCTGGTTGTGCAGATTTATCCTCGCGATGTAGAAAAGATAATCGATCATTTTCCAGAATGGAAAGACCATAAAGACTCATTCGTGGAAAGTGCGAAGCTCGGGTCACTGTTTAACATTACGGACTTCGAGACAGGAATACGATATGACTTTATGACCTACAAAGACAGCGACTACAATTATTGTGCATTTGAGAGGAGGGAAAAGGTAGAATTTTTTGGCCGTTCATGCTGGATGATATCAATTGAAGATTTAATCCTATCGAAAATACAATGGTACAACATATCCCAAAGTGAAAAGCAATTAGAAGACTTGAAATTCTTACTTTTAGACGGTGATTTGAATATGGAGTATATAAGGTCATGGGTATTTAACTTACAATTGAAGACATATGGACTTTTGGGGGAATAAAACCAATGTGACAAGAGAGTCTGCTCAAATACAAGTATCGGTGTATAAGAAGTTCTCTAAAGAAAAACGGTTTTCGATAGCGCTGGAATTTGCAAACCTTGGAGTAGAAGGGACAAAAGAATGGATTAGGAAGAAGAACCCCTATTTGTCTGAATTAGAGGTGAATTTAGAGTTTGTGAGGTTGATGTATTATGAACTTGGTAAAATGCCTGACTCAGAATGGGTGTTTTATAAAAATGTTATGGAAGAAAAGATAAAGAAAGATTGGATATACAGATTCAGAAAAATGATGAAAGAAACCAGCCTATCCTATAAACAGCTTGCCTTAATTGGAGGATTTAAGAATGAAGATGTACTGAAATCTACAATTAGTAGGGGATTGCCAAGTTTTGCCAAACTGGCAGTTTTTATCCATGAAAAAAAGTTAGTTCAAACCGGCGCTTCCCACAAAAACAGCTAGCCGGGCCGCTATACCGGATACCGCCAAGTGTTAAAGTTGCAGCCTGCGCTTGACATTACGACAAGTGTCGTATACCTTTGTCTACGACAAAAGTCGTAACGCATGCCCAACTCCTACCAGCCTTCCGATTCCGAGCTAGACATTCTGCGAGTACTGTGGAACAGCCAGCCCCTAAGCGTACGGCAAGTACACGAGCAATTGGCGAAAGAAAAAGACGTGGGGTACACCACTACCCTAAAGCAGATGCAGCGCATGCTGGAAAAAGGCGTGCTGGAACGACGGGCAGAAGGGCGGACGCACCTGTATTCCACCCCACTGCAAGCGCCTAAAGTGCAGCGCTCCATGCTCGGCCGTTTGCTGGACAAAGCGTTTGGCGGCTCCTCTTTTGATCTAGTCATGCAAGCCCTGGGGCAGAGCGAACCCAGTGAAGAAGAATTAGATCGGCTGGAGCAGTTTGTACAAGAAAAGAAAAAACAAAAGCGCCATGATAAAGACACTGATGGATAGCCCCATATGGGAAGCTATAGGCTGGGCCTTGCTGCATAGCCTTTGGCAATTCACCTTGCTGGCTGTATTGGGCTGGCTGGTGTTGAGGCTTTCGCCAAAAAAAGGAAGTGCCGCTTTCCGATACAATGGGCTAGCGGGCTTGCTAACGTGCTCTATACTATTCTTTGCCTTTACACTTTGGTGGACGCTGCCTCAAGCACCGCCTTCGACGGCAGCGGCTGATACGACCAATTGGGAAGCGGCTTCTGTAAACCCGCCGGCATCTGCACCTATGGAAACAGGCTATACTACCTCTTGGTCGGAATGGCTTTCTGCCTACTTGCCTTACATGGTGATGAGTTGGCTAGTGGGAATTGCATTGCTGAGCCTGCGACAGGGGGTATTGTATGCACTCCTGCGGCAATACCGCAAACGTGGCGTACAGACCGTCCCGCAGCCTATCCGGGCGAAGTGGGCAAGCCTGCAAAAGCGTATGAAGGTGAAGCGCCCAGTGGTTTTACTGGAATCAAAATTAGCCAAGGGCTTATCCACTTTTGGCTACCTCAAGCCCATTGTGCTAGTACCGGTAGGCCTGTTCAACCAACTGAGCGAAGAGGAAGCGGAAGCCTTACTACTGCACGAACTGGCACACATCCGGCGCAACGACTACCTGCACAATCTGCTGCTGAGCAGCATCGAAATTTTATTTTTCTATCACCCGGGGGTATGGTGGCTTTCCCACAGGCTCAAGCAAGAGCGGGAAAACTGCTGCGACGAGCTGGTCTGCCAAAGCGGCGTTGACCCACTGACTTACGCGGACGCCTTGCTCGCTGCCGCCCGGTATTCTTCCACTTTCAAACCTATTCTAGTTATGAACGCTGACACTCATTTGTCCAAACGCATTTCCCGCTTACTCAAGCTTGGCAAGCCCGCTGGCCGGCGTAGATTTTCGGCATACCATGCTGGATTTATGCTTAGTACGCTGCTTGCTATGGTGTTGCTGCTGCAACCTCTTGCCGCCCAGCGTAGTGCAAATATCAACATCAGTATGGAGCAGCCACAACTGTTGTTCGTCGGTGTACCCAATGCCGTCGGTATTACTGTCAGGGATGTACCCACAGGGGCGCTGAATGTAGCCTCCGAAGACCCCATGGAAATCAGGGCAACGGGCAAAGGCAAATACACCATTATCCCCTTGGAAGAAGGAACGGTAACGCTAGAGCTATCCGGTGGCGGGATGGACACAACGGTTATAGAAATGGAAGCAACGACACTGCCGGACCCGGTGGCATCCATAGCTGGTAAGGTCAGCGGTGAAATCCGCCTGAAGACGTTTAAGCAGCAAGAAGGCATAGCACTCCTTCCCGAGAGGATCAATAAATACTGTGCCGTCACCTCTTTCACGATGGTGTTGGTTTTGCCCAAGCAGGACCCCTTGGAGGTCTTAGTAGATGGCGCTGCTTTCTCCGAGTCAGCCAGGCGGCTGATAGACAAGGCCGAGCCGGGCGGTATCTTCTACATTGATGACGTTAAGTGCCAGTGCCAACACCAAGCGGACCCTATACCCATCAACAGCCTAGTCTTCAAGCTCCGCTAAAAACCTTCTTCCCGCTGCACTGTTTGTGTTTTCGGAATCCCTATTTTTGGTATCCGAAAAAACAACGGAAAAACGTAATGAGCAAAACGTTCCACGACCTGCCCGTGAGCGAAGTGCGGCGGGAAACAGCAGACACTGTATCGCTTGTATTTGACATACCGGAATCCCTGAAACCGGCTTTTTCTTACAAACAGGGCCAGTACCTGACGCTGAAGTTCCAATTGAACGGAGAGGAAGAACGCCGTTCCTACTCCATGTCCAGCAGCCCGCTCGAAGATCAGCTGGCGGTTACGGTCAAGAAGGTAGACGGCGGCAAGGTTTCTCCGTATATCAACAGCGAGGTGAAGGCCGGTGACAAGGTGGCTGTCATGCCCCCGGATGGCCGGTTCTACACCGAATTGGATGCGGACCAGCGCAAGGATTACTACTTGTTCGGCGCGGGCAGCGGCATTACCCCACTGATGTCTATTTTGAAAACCGTATTGGAGGAAGAGCCGCAGAGCACCGTTTTCTTACTATACGGCAACCGCAATGAGGACAGCATCATTTTCCGGGAGCAACTGGACGAGCTGCAGCGTAAATACGAGAACCAGCTCATCGTAGAGCATATCCTCAGCCAGCCGAAGCGCGAAAAGGCAGGCGGCGTGTTTGGCTTTATGAAAAAAGGCAAGACGGACTGGGAGGGCCGCATTGGCCGCATCGACGGCGGTGAAGTCCGGCGCTTTCTCAACGAGCATACCCAGCGCAGCCCCGAAGCCGAGTACTTTGTCTGTGGCCCGGGCGACATGATCGACGTCGTGGAAGTGACGCTGCAAGGGCAAGGCATAGACGGCAAGCGTATCCACACCGAACGCTTCACGACGGGCAAGCCGGCTGCGGAACCTACCGAGGCTGGCGTGGATGGCGCTAAAGTGAAGGTCCACCTAGATGGCTCCGAAATCGAGGTGACGGTCAAGGAAGGCAAGACCATTCTAGACACCCTGCTGGCGGAAAAGTACGACCCGCCTTATTCTTGCACTTCCGGTGCCTGCTCCACTTGCATGGCGAAGATCATCAAGGGCAGCGTGAAAATGGATGCCTGCTTCGCCCTCGACGACGACGAGGTGGAAGAAGGGTATATCCTGACTTGCCAGTCGCACCCGACTACGGATGAGGTGGAGATCACTTATGATGTGTGAGGGGAGAGCTGGTGACGGAATACATCAGAGTACTCTACCCCTTCAGCCAATCCGAAATCAGCCGTTTAGCTTCTGCGGCGGAAGACACAGAAAGGGCAACGGCAATAACCAGTTCTTTAGTGGGATGCCCTGCCTTTAGCTCGATCCTGTCTTCCCAGTAAGTGAGGTCTGGCGCCTCTGCTTCCGGCTCGTCTTGGATGATTCTGACCGCTTTGTTTAGTTCGGGGAAAAAGGCGCTGAAAATGGGGTTGGCGTCATACTCCTTATGCCCATGGGTATCATATAAGTTGATGTAGGGCCGAAAGCCGAGCTGCTTTTCCTCGGCGATCTTGTGGATCATACGGTGCCAATAAGCGGCAGTGAGATTGTATAGCCGCTTGTTTTCTAGAAAGCCTACAAATAGGTATTTGTCGTTCTTGTTTTTTACAGCAATTTCCATATACTAAATGCTAGAATAGCAGCAACGAAAGCCCGGCCTCCGAGAACTTCGATATCGACTCTGATTCTTCCAAGCCATCCCCTTGGGCCTGTATTCTTCCTCTATGTTTTTTAGAAGCCACAGCTATTATAAGAAGAGTATGTTATAAATCTGAAACTGATCAAGGGTGATTTTAGTTCCTGTCCCTCTCCTCAATAGAAGATAAAATCATAAAGTGTACCTTCATGAGTAAAAACAAACCTCCTTAGCTACTTTGCTTGTACCCGTCGGAGACGGGCAGGGAACTTGTATCCAATCTGGAGGCTGAATACATCGGAAGCACTAAATCAGGTCCAACTTTGCCCTATACCACGATCGGCGACAATAATTTTGCACGCCTTCCATTCCATGCACTTTCCTTGATTTATTTGGCCTTAATTGCAAATAACAGCAAAACGCTATTGACGGAATACAAAATATAGCTTAAATTGGAGCACCTTTGAAGAGCAACACTAAACCCAGAAACACTATGAATCCAGCCACCACTTACACTTCAAATTTGTCCACACCGCAGGACGGTATTGCCTACTGTTAAACCGCCATACCTATGCCTGCCGCCACCCAAGAACCCTCCACGCTTCAGCGCCTGCTGAGCGAGATGTTGAGAATATATGCCCCCAGCCGGTACAAAGGCGTACTAGACCGCATGTACGAAAACGGGGTTGCAGACGAAATCGAGCGCCAGCTGCCCAAGCTGCCGAGCGAAATTGATGCCTCCGAATTACCCCAGCAAATACAAGCCATCAAAGACCTAGCCGGAGGTATACAGCAGCTCGACCTCAGCAGCTTGGTAGATGATGCCCCCGCTTTCGCCCGCCGTTTTAACGACTTCCTGATCGCCGATTATCTGCGGGAAAATTGGGCAGGCTTCTACCACTTGTCCTGCTTATTGGGATGGATTCGGTTCGAGCTGGACGAAGACCACCTTTATTACAAAACGGGCCCGGCATACAGCACTCAACCTATCGCATGGGAGCGCTTGCCCGTCTTTTTCACCGACCCCGCCACCGTCTTTACAGAAGCCGGCCACCGCTGGAGCAAACCGGAATTCGCCGAGCAGTATCCATTTTTGCTGTATCATTTGGGCGAATGGCTCAATGTGGTCAACAACAAGGGCTTCCCGCCCAAACCCACTCAATTCACGGAAACACCCGGGGCCTACGAACTGAAAGTACCTATTGTGAGCGGTGCTTTAGACTTTGCCTTCGTACTGTCCTACCTAGATGAACTGGGCATTAAAGCTACCCCCGAAGGCGAAGCGGAAGCCAACAAGGCCGTAAAACTCAGGGAAACAGCTACGCTTTTGCTCAACTTGCTGATCGAGGCAAGCGTCGCACTCAAAGGTGGTTTCGACATCGGCATAAAGCCAGACGGCGTGTCGCTGAATACCAGTTCCCCTGACGTAGCCGGCGAGGTATTGGTCGGCCTGATGGCTTCTAACCCCACGGACCGGCTTACGTTATTGGGCAGTGCAAACGGCAATAAACTGGACCTGAAATCCTTCGCCGTAAAAGCAGGGCTGCGCGTAGCTTCCGGCGAAACCATGGAGTTCCTTACCGAGCTGCAACTCCGTGAGGGGCGGATACGCCTCGTCAATGCAGGTAGCGACGGGTTTTTGAACAAGCTGATGCCTAAAGACGGTATCGAAGCGATATTCGACCTTAGCATGGGCTGGTCCAACCTGCAGGGAATTTACTTCCGGGGGAGCGCGGGGCTTGAAATCAAGATGCCCGCCCACATCGAGCTGGGCCCGGTAGAGATTCTCGGTATCAGCCTCGGCTTAAAGCCTCTATTGGAAAACGGCGAGCCGCCGGCTTTCGACATTCCCCTGGGTACAGACGTACAGCTGCTGCTTGGCCCCTTCACGGCAGTGGTACAAGAGATGGGGTTGACCTCTTTGCTGAAATACCAACCGCAGGGCGGCAATTTAGGCCCGCTCAATCTAGATATGGGTTTCAAGCCCCCCAAGGGCATCGGTTTGTCTTTAGAAACACCGACTATCACCGGCGGCGGCTACCTGTTTATGGACGTTGAGAAAGGCGAGTACGCTGGTGTTGCAGAACTGGTCATTAAGCAAATGGTGGCGGTAAAAGCCATCGGCATTATCCAGACCAAAAAACCCGACGGCAGCCCCGGCTTTTCCTTCCTGCTGCTCATCACCGCCGAATTCAAACCCATACAGCTAGGTTTTGGCTTTACCCTCAACGGTGTGGGCGGTCTCATCGCCATCAACCGGGGCATGAACATCGATGCGCTGGCCGCGGGCGTACGTACCAATGCTATCGACGCCGTGATGTTCCCCGACGACCCGATTGCAGAAGCCCCCCGCATTATTGCCGACCTCAACCAGTTCTTCCCCGTGGCGGAGGGGCGGTATACCTTTGGCCTGATGGCTATCCTAGGCTGGGGGACGCCAACCTTGATCTCCGTAGAGCTGGGGCTTATCATACAGGTACCTGACCCCGTACTCTTGGCGATCTTGGGGGTAGTCCGTGTGCAGTTGCCGGATAAGAAGGCTCCTATCATCAACTTACAAGCAAATTTCATCGGGGCCGTCGACTTTGAAAAGGGGGAGATGTTCTTCTTTGCCGCCCTATTTGAGTCCAACTTGGCAACTTACCGCATTGAAGGGGAAATGTACTTTGCCATCAGCTGGGGCAACAACCCTAATTTCATCTTCTCCGTCGGTGGTTTCCACCCCGCTTTCAAACCGCCGCCGCTACGGGGGATAAGCGGCCCCTTGAAACGCCTGACGATCAACCTGCTCCCCACGGACAACCCGCGGCTGACCATTCAGGCTTACTTCGCCGTAACGTCTAATACCGTGCAGTTTGGTGCGAGCGTCGACTTTTACTTTAAGGTCAGCAAGTTTAGGGTCATCGGCTATCTGTACCTCGATGCCCTGTTCCGGTTTAATCCGTTTTACTTCATCGTGGACATCGGTGCGGGCCTGTCCGTGATGCTGGGCGGTAGCGAGCTGCTGAGCATCCACCTGCGCGGAACCCTTTCCGGCCCAACGCCTTGGCGCATCAAAGGGACGGCCAGCTTCCGGGTTTTGTTCGCCAAAATCAAAGTGCGGGTCAGCAGGCGCTTTGGCCGCGAAGAGAAAAAGGTACTGCCGCCACGCCCGGCGCTGCCTTTACTGTTAGAAGTGCTGCGCGACACTCGCAACTGGGAAGCTACGCTGCCGAGGGCTGCTAGTTTGCAAACCACCTTGCGAACGCTGCCCGAAGAGGAGCTGATACTGCATCCCGCCGGCCAGCTGAGCATACGTCAGGACCGCTTGCCGTTGGGCATGCGCATCGATAAAATCGGCAATGAGCGCCCCGTTGACTACCGGGCTTTCCGCTTCACGATTGATCAGTACGGCGCAGCAACCCCTACCAAAGACTTTTTTGCCCCCGCCGAGTTCTTGGCACTCACGGACAGCCAACGGTTGAGCCGCAATGCTTTCGAGCAAATGCAGTCCGGACGCAGCGTACAGGGCAGCGAGGACTTCGGTGGCACCCAACAGCCTAAAGCTTACGCGGAGCGCCGCTACCGGTTTGAGCAACTGGTGATCGACGGCCCCGACTTCTTCGTCACCGATTCAGAAAAGTCGATTGAAAGCATGGAGCAATCCGATTACGAAAACTTCGTAAAGGGCAACGCCGTCGCCCGTTCGGCAGCCGGAAAGCGGCAGCAGCAACGCCTACAAGAAGTGCAGGAAATAGTCAAAACCCAACCCCTAACGTACGGCATAGTCGACAAGTCCACCCTCCACCTGTTCAAGCTCAACAGCAAGGCGCTGCGCTACGAATCAGAAACCGAGGCGTTGCAAGCCCTAAGGACACTGCAATCTATTAAACCACAGCTCGCCCACCGTCTACAGGTGGTGCCGGCTACTGAAATCAAAACACCATGAGCCTAGCCCGATACGGATTTCTGCCCTGGCTACGGCGGGGGATCAGCAAGGATATCAATCAACAAGACAACTTAGGCAGCGGTCCGGGTACGCCCGGCCGCCCTACCGTCGACATTAGCCTCACGCTTACTGGATTAACCTTGGACAGCAACAGCTATGCGGAGATCACCACCGCTAACCAAACCGAAGTCGAGCCCGAACGCAACGGCAAGTTCGTCTACAAAAGCGTACAAATCATTGGCCCTGGAGACATCACGGCCATCAAAGGCGATGCCATCGTGAAAACCGAGCCCCGCCCCAATGTGGGGAACTTCGAGCCGAATTATTTTCCCTATATCGAATTCTACGAGGAGGACTTCCCTTGGCGGTATACCCCGGCTAGCGAGCAAGATGGCAAGCTGCGGCCCTGGCTGGTCTTATTGGTACTGGAAGAAGCCGAATTCGAACGCCGCTTTCTACCCGGCGCTTCCCTGCCCGCCATTACCTTGACCAAAGCTAAGGAGCAACTCTTTCCGCCCGCTGAAGAAACTTGGGCCTGGGCACATGTCCATGCTAATAAATCCCTAGACCCGAACGACAGTACAGGCAGCTTGCAACAAACCGTAGAAGAAAACCCCAACCTGGCTTCTTCTCGCCTACTCTGCCCAAGACGGCTGAAGAGCAACACCCGCTATACCGCTTTCCTGCTTCCCGCCTTCGAGCAAGGCCGGCTGGCTGGCTTAGGCGCTTCCGCCGAGCGCATCCTCCGCGAAGGGATTCAGGCACACGCTTGGGGAACCCACGAAGCAGATGAGTTCGCCAACCTCTGGCCGGTGTATTTCGAATGGGATTTTCAGACCAGCGACCTAGCCGATTTCGAGTATTTAGTCCGCCGGATCGAGGCCCGCGTCATGGAGGACCCCATCGGCCGCCGGCCTATGGACATGCAGGAGGCAGGGTACGAACTCTCTTATATAGGTCAAGAAAGCGGCATACTCCGCGTGGAAGGGGCGTTGCAAATTATTGATGCCGATAAAGACCGGCTCGACTTCCTCACCCAATCCGATGCGCAGCCGTTCATCGACAGCCTGCAAACCATCCTCAACCTCAACGACCCTATAGAAGCCGGAGACGGGACCGCCTCTTCGGTTGACCGCACCTTATACACCACCGGCACCGAGGATGACCCCATCGTCACCCCTCCGCTCTACGGGCAGTGGCATGCCAGTAAAACTAAAGTCGAGGACGGCAGCGACAAGCCTTGGTTCCACGAGCTCAACCTCGACCCCCGCAATCGGGTAGCAGCAGGTTTCGGCACCCTAGTCGTCCGCAAAAACCAAGACACCTACATGGACCGGGCCTGGGCGCAAGCTGCGGATATCATCGAAGCACAACAGCAGATTCGACTGGCCCGCTTTTCCGCCCAAGCCGCCCAAAAGCTGCAGCAAAACTACTTCGACGGCATGGAAGAGTCCGTCTACGCCGCTTTCTCTTCCGCCGTGCACAACCGCTCCTCCTATCAGAATGATAACGCATCGGTACAAGGCGTACTGCGGCATCGGGTCATACAAACCCCAATCTTATCGTCCTCCCTGCAATCCGCCCGCCAACAGTTGGATACAAAAGAAAACGAGCTGCAAACAGCGGAAGACGAGCTCGCGGGCATTGAAGCCAATATCTCGACGAAGGAAGCAGAAAAAGAGGCGAAAGAAAACGAGATTACCACTTTAGAAGAAGAGATTGAGCAGCTCAACCAAGATATTCAAGACCTCGATAGCCTGATCACTGAAAAAGAAGAAGAAATCACCGCCAAAGAGCAGGAGATCACCGCCGTCGAACAGCGTTTGACCGAGATTGAAGACCTGCTGGATAATGACCCACCACCTTCTAATGCGGCAGCGCTGAACGACGAAAAGCAAGAGAAAGAGGCCGAAAAGTCAGTGTTGGAGGATGAGCTCGCTGACCTACAGGAAGATTTAACCGATTTAAAACAGCAAAAAAGCGAGAAAGAAAATACCCGGGATACCAAAGCAGAGCAAAAAGAAACAGCCCAAGATCAGCTAGACCTCATCAACGACGAGCTCAATACACTCGTAGCGCAAAAAAGCGCGAAAGAAAACCAAATCTCCCAGCTGGAAGACGAAATTGATGAGTTAAGGCAAGAGATCACCCGGCTTTCCCGGCTGCAGCTTCCCACTTCCACCGTCCGGCAAGATTACCGCAAAGTAGCCCGTACGAACGGCCCGATGCTCAGGCGGGCGCTGGGTACGCAAGAACGGCTAGACCCCGTTGCTGAAATCAGCCAGCAGGTAGATGCGGCCGCGCAAGACAGCAGTGGTTCAACACAAAGTGTGTACCAAGACTGGGAAGACCTGACATGGGGCGCTGACCTCTTTCAAAAAATTAACATCCAAGCCAGCCTTGCGAAGTTTAGTACCGCCGACACCGACGAGGTCAAGCAACAAATCAGGTCATTTATCGATGCCAATCCCAGCCTCAACATGCGGCTTCGCCAACGATTGGCCGTTAAAACGGATAGACTGCCCCCCTCTGCCACAGCGCGTACCCGGCCGTTGCTTGCCTACCCGGAATTCCGCGAGGCGACCTACGAGGCGCTGGCTAATATCTCTTCGGAGCTCATGCTTCCGAATGTGCAGCTTATCCCTATGGACACCTTCTCCTTACTGGAAGTCAATCAACGCTTCATCGAATCCTACCTCTTAGGCCTCAACCACGAAATGGCCCGCGAACTCCTCTGGCGGGAATTCCCCACCGATCAGCGGGGGAGCTATTTCCGGGCGTTTTGGGATGATACGGACAACTTGGAAACCACATTCCCACCGCCCGATATTGAACTCCTTACGAAAATGGATCAGCCGCTGGGGCAAAACGTGCCAGTCGGCCGGCCCATCCCCCCTCCTTCACCGGACAATCCTCATGTCGTATTCGTCATCCGCAGCGAACTGCTGAAAAAATTCCCCAACGCATTAGTCTACATGCAAAAAGCGGATTCGGTGGATGCGCCCCGAAAATTGACTAAAGGCACCGGCCCAGACCAACGGCTACTGCCCATTTTCCAAGCTAAGATCGACCCCGAAATCTCTTTCTTTGGTTTCCCCATCACGGCGGAGGAAGCGGTAGGGAGTGCCACCGAAGCGGGTTGGTTTTTTGTGGTACAGGAGCGGCCCGGAGAAGCCCGCTTTGGCCTCGACATCAGCAAGGAAGACCCCAATTCTGAATTTGACAACATCGAAGAATGGAATGACCTAGCCTGGCCGCACCTGGGAACAGAAGAAGGTGCTTTTTTGCGCCTTGGTGATTTTTTGCCCCCTTCTCAGCAAGAAGCCATAACCCTGCCCGCCGAATCCGGCAGTACCGCAGCGGAAGAAAAGTATACTTGGGGCTACAACAGCGCGCACATGGCCGGCATTTTACTCCAACTCCCATTTCGGGCAGCAGTCCACGCTACCGATATGGTAAAACTACCTCAAACCGATGGCTGAAATAACCCTAGAAGAACTCAATAGCGGATTGTCTGGACTGGACGGCGAGGTGCCCA
Source organism: Bacteroidota bacterium (assembly GCA_009908745.1). Taxonomy (GTDB): domain Bacteria; phylum Bacteroidota; class Bacteroidia; order Chitinophagales; family Saprospiraceae; genus Phaeodactylibacter. The sequence goes on along the minus strand of JAAAOU010000122.1, from coordinate 20,518 downwards.
TAGCCCTGTTCCCCGTAAAATTGCAGACCCGCTTTGCAACAGCACCAATGGTCGCGGCTTTGAGGCATAGCGATATTCCCGCCCCCAAACCCGGCGACATCCCTACCGAGCTGTGGGTACGCATTTATCCGGACGATATCTTTGTCCACAGCCACGAAGACCAGCTTACCGAGGAAGAATACGCCGACGCTGGGGTATACTGGAACACCCTTTGGGAAAACGCCAGCGCGAGCAACCGGCAGGCACAACGGGCAGCCGCATGGCGGTACCTGTCAGAAGAGTACGGCCCGGTCCGGTCGAAGTACATCCTCGCCCAAACCCAACCGGCCAATGGCATCGACAATGAGGGCTTCCCCAATGCCTCAGCCCCACCCGTCCTGCCGGCGCTCGATCAGGTTACCGAAAGCTGGACAAAAGCCGCACGTACCTATCTATTGCCAGACCGTTTTATCGTAAGCTTTCGCAAAAGTGGACAATGGCATCAGCACGCGGGCAACACCATCCCCAAAACAGAGGGTGCCCTGCAACTGGGGATAGACCCGGAAAACGAAGACCAATTTGCCGACAGCCCAAAGGGCAGGCAGGCACCGGAGCCCATCCGCTGGCTGACCGACTTCCCGAAGGCCGTCGATATGGGCATGGCCCTGCGTATCCCGCTTGCCGGGTGGGCAGCCGGGGACGAGATCGAACAACTGATGGTACTCGGCTGGCGAACCCCGCATGAAGATACCACCGTTTTGCATCGCTTGTTCGAAAACCACCGCTACAAAGTAGGCGGCATGGATTTGGCGGCGGTGGGCACGCCTACCAATAATACCCGGGAGCAAGCTGCGGCTCGACCGCCGGAAGACCTCAAACCAGAGGAAAGCCTAGAATTGCAGCAGCAAGCGGATGGGAGTGACCCCAAATTGCTAGCCCGTGCCTTGGGCTTGGACGAAGCTACATTCGCCGGCCTCGACCACAGTCAGCTCAACAGCATAGCAGATGCGCGCAAGGTACACGAGCTGTTGTTCGACGCCACCCTTGGCCAGGCATTAGATTTTTGGCAACCCGATGCTCCGCCTCCGCTAAAACAAGATATCCGACAGCACTTTGTACGATGGGTAAGCGGCCGGGGGCACTTGCCGGCCATACGCATAGACGATCAACCCTATGGCGTTTTGCCAACGCTGCCTTACAGCAAATTGAACGACGATGCTCCTTTTGCGCCGGATAGCTTTTTAGGGAAGTTGTGGGGTGATATTCTTCGGCCCCTGCGGACTTGGTACGACAACCAGCTCGATAACGTCAGCCGTATTGAGCGGGGCATGGCCCCCTCAGTGGCACAGTTACAGCTGCTATCCATTCTGCAGCTGCACCCCACTAGCGTAGCTTACCGGCAGCGCTTCGCTGTGACCCCCGAGGTGCAGGACGACGAAGACATTCGCAACCTCTTTTTCATTCCCGACGGTGCCCCCAAAGTGGCAAGGAGCGGAAAAAGCGTTGCCGAAGAATTGAGCGAGCGGGGACTGCCCAATATCACCGCTTTGGAAGGATTGCTATGGGACGATAAAACCTACCCCTTGCTCATCGAATACGATAGCGAAGACACTCCCGTAGAGGCCGCCGATGAAGATGTGCTCCTAGGGGCAGAAGGCGGCGTTATCCCCCCTCTGCCAGAGCGGGAAGACAACTACTTGCAGTGGCTGGCAGAAGCTGATCTGAGCACGTTGGCGGACACACCACCTCCTGGCGGCCAACCGCCGTACGCCGTATTATACCATCTGCTTCGGCACCGTTTGCTAATGGACGATGGCGCCGATGCCCAGCAGTTATTGCGGGAGATACAGCACTGGCCCGCGCCTTATTTGCGGCGCATGGTACAGGAGCATTTAGACTGCTGCACCTACCGCCTAGATGCCTGGCTGAGTAGCTTTGCCGCTCAACGCTTGCAGGAAATCCGTGATCAACGTGCAGAAGGCATTCAAATCGGTGCTTGGGGGTACTTGGAACATTTACAGTCCCAAACCCAAGATGCAGAATCAGAATACATACCCGCCCCTTCCATCCGGCACGCCACCGCCGCTGCCGTCTTGCGCAGCGGATTCAACAACAACCGGTCGAGCGGCACAAGCAATGGCCTCTTCGCCGTGGACCTTAGTGCCGGCCGGGTAAAGAACGCGCTCTATCTGCTGGAAGGGGTACGCAATGGCCAAGACCTCTCGGCCCTGTTGGGCTACCGCCTAGAGCGGTCTATGCAGGAATACCGAGATGACGGTGGCATTCCGCTATTGGCGCCTTATATCCAAGAGCTGCGGGAAAAGTACCGGTGGTCGGTATATCCGCTGGTGCAAAACGACCAAAACAGTGCCCCGGATACCGAGGAAGACCTATCGCAGCGCGTCATTGACGCAGTAGGCTTGCTGGAGGACCGCCCCGGCTGGGAAGGGGTAGTTACAAATACGGAAGCACAAGAAGCGCTGCGGCCAATCATCGAGCAACTAGACGATCAGCTCGACAGCGTAAAAGACCTGCTAGCCGCCGAAGGGGTGTACCAATTGGTAGATGGCCAAATTGACCGGGCCAAGGCGGCGCTCGACGCTATGACGGACGGCGAGCAGCTCACCCGGCCTGAAATTGTAGACCAACCGCGCAGTAGCTTGCCCCTGACGTTCCGCATGGGCGTAGTGCTGCAACATAATGCGTTGCCCGTAACCGGAGGGGCACCACTGTCCCCCCGTGCCATGGTGGGCGCCAAGGTAAACCGCTGGCTGTTTGACAAACTCCCTGACCTGAGCTTTATCAAAGTGCGGGTACGGTGGGTAAGTGGGGCAACCGCATCCGGCGATCCGGTTTACGAGGCCACCACCCTGCCCCTCCGCCATTTGCTCATTGAGCCGATCGACTTGGCGTACATGATGCACCTGCAACGGGAAAACCCGGATACCAGCGAACTGAAGTACCGCATCGAACGCGTGATACGACAGCAAAATAACCTGCCCCTGACCACCCGCATCGAAATCCTAGAACGCGATAATACGGGCTTTAGCGACAGAGACTATACCCTTTTTGCACTGGAACCGCTGGCCGCTGGCCTCGGTAAACTGATGATGGAAACGCGAAGCCTGAGGCCGGAGGATTTCCTGACCGCCAATGACGAGTCAAAGGGTGAAGCCGGGCAGTTTTGGGCCCCCTTGTTTTTGCGGCAGCAACTACGCAATGTAGCCCTGAAGATGGAAGATATTGACGAGGATTTAGAACGGGCACTGAATAGCGCCACCAACACCCTCAAAAAGGCAGCTCCGCCCGAGGGCGATGCCAACGCACAGCGGCAATACGAAAGCGAGATTGAGCAGCAACTCATCCGCTTGCAAGACCTCACTTTTTACTACGCAGGGCTGGGCTGGGTAAAAGCCGTCCCTACTCCGGTAGAACGACTGGACCAACTCACCTTGGACCAAGAAATAAGGCGCTGCCGCAACATACTCGAAGACGCCCGCTCCCGTATGTCGGAAGCCCGGCATTTGTGGAAAGCGGCCAGCACTGACCCTTTATCAAGACTGTTGCGGCAAGCCCCCGAGCATAAAAACGTTGCGGAAGAAACTGCGCTTTTAGAAGAAATCACCCAATTGCTGTTTGGCCAATTTTACCGGGTATACCCGGATTTCAAAATGCCCAATGCAGATGCAGTAGCACAGGCACTCGACGATGGGCAGCTGCAAGCCTCTATGGACGACTTTGCCGTGGAACGTTGGATTCAAACCCAGGCGCCCCTTCGCCCTAAGATGGACCTCTACCAACGAGGTGATATGCTCACGGAGCTCTTTGGCGGCACTAAAGAACGGCAAGGCTATGCCCTGCTGCAGTTGCCGCTCCGGAATGGGCAGCCGGGGCCTTGGGTAGGGCAGGAATACGGCGATTTCGTACCCCACGGCGATACGATGGCAATGACACTAGAGTTGCAAACGGACTTTGACCTCAACGACAATACCTTCTCCGGGCTGCTTATCGACGAATGGCAGGAGCTTGTGCCCGAACCGGAAGCCAGCACCGGGATTGCCCTGCAGTACGACCAGCCGGATACGGAAGCGCCCAACGCCATACTACTGGCGATGACCCACAAAACCGGTGTTGGTTGGGACTGGGAAAGTTTGTCGTCTACTGTTACAGAAAGTATCGACTTGGCAAAAATTCGGGCGGTGGACCCCGACCTGATCAAAAATAGCTTCCTCGACCAGCTACTTCCCGCTGTGCTGGGGCCTATTCAAGCCACGAAAGAGGACGAGAAGCTTCACCTAGAAGGCCTATTCTTTGGGCCATCGCCGGGCGAAAAAAGGAAGGTCAGCCCGATGCCCGAAGACATTACAGACCCTACATTTGATAACGTAGACCTCGGTAATACCGTGGATGAATAAATGACGCTATGCCTATACTTTGGAACCGATTAGAATTGCGCGCCCGCAGCGAGCGATTTGACGAAAACCTGGGCAACCGGATTTACGACCCCCAATGGATGCTCTGCCGACAGTGGCAAACCGGCGAGTTTGCGGGCTCCGACAACGGCTCACCCGCTGAAGCACGTGTCAAATGGCAGCATTACCCACTGCAAGAACTATCGGTGGACGGTAATACACCCGTAGCGTATACCGGGCAGCAACCGCTGGAGGCAGAAGTCGAAAGAGTGGCCGTTCAAGCAGGCGTGCCGCTGCGTATCGAAATGGGCCGGCAACTACAGCGGATGCTGCGGCGCGAATTGGACCGTGGAGCAGAAATGATTATTACCGGCCTACGCCAGCACGACGATTTAAAGTTCACGCTCGATGCCGATACTAGCATTGAGGATCGGCAAGAAAACGCCACTAAGCTTAGTAACCGCAGCCTGCAAAGCTGGATGCACGCCGCTGTGCAAACCGGTGCGCTAGACGGGGGCAAGCTCTACGATGCACTGCGGTCCGGCAAAAAGCTGTCCGAATTTACCGACGGGACAAACGCCAAGGCCGACGCGGTTGGCAACGACTGGGTAGCATGGTTTGACCAGCAATACAATCAGCCCGTCGATGAAACCAAAGACGCTTGGCGGCCCGAACGCATGGAGTACCGTTTTCAAGCCCATCTGGAAGCTAAGGAACAGGCGGCTATGCAGCTTGGCGCCGAGGAGTACTACGAGGGCCGGCTGGAGTGGTTTTCTTTCCAGGTGCAATCCTCCAGCCTTGATAGCCAAGAGTCGTCCACAACGCCAAAGATAAGCCACCGCATACCCGCAGAGGTAGCATACCCGGGTATGCCGGCTGCCCGGTGGTGGGAAATGGAAGACAGCAAGATCAACCTCTTGGCATTAGAAGCTAGCGCCACCCAGTCTGGCCGTCTGGCGCTGATGGAATTTGGTCTAATGTACAGCAATGACTGGTTCCTGCTGCCCCTGCGTGTCCCGGTAGGTGGGCTGCTGGATATTGAGGAGCTCAAAATCCGTAACGTATTTGGGGAGTGGACCACCGCCCGCCATTACCAAAAGGCCCCAAATAGCGAAGCTTGGAGCTACTTCCGCCTGAGCGGCGCACTGCAACCTTCCAACCAGGACGATCAATACCTGTTCTTGCCCCCTACCGTAGTCGACCTGAAAGAGAGCCCGAACGTAGAGGAGGTCTATCTGGCCCGCGATGAAATGGCGAATATGGTTTGGGGGATCGAGCACTTCGTACCAGATGGTATCGATGGGCGGCGCGAAGGCAATGTTGCAGCCTTAGATGTAGCCACCTACTTGCAGCGGTTGTCTGAAGAGGTATCCGGCAGCAGCCCGGCAACGGCGGCGGAAAATGACGCCAAGGTACAGTACAAACTAGCTACCGAGGTACCGGAATACTGGATACCGTTCAAAGCCGTGCAGGTCCCGAATGGCGGCGGAGCCGTACGGTTGCAACGCGCTGCTATGCCCCGAGTCTACGAAGGATTGCGCATAGAACGTATCCGGCCCCAGACCAGCTTGCTTCGGCCCGGCTTGGACGGCCCAAGTTATCAGCCCTTCTTCATACCCGAGGAGGAAGTACCGAAAGCCGGCATCCGCGTCAGCCGCAGTTGGCAGCGGGCGCGCTGGTACAACGGCCGGGTGTCGCTCTGGAGCGGTTTCCACAAGCGCAACGGGCGCGGGCAGGGAAATAGCGGGCTACAGTTTGATAGTTTGCGGGAGAAGTAAATGTTCAGCATTTCGTATCTTCCCCCCAAAAGTTATCACCCATGCCCGCTCGTATTCTATCCATCCCCTTTGTACTTGGTGCTTTAATCTTCCTGTACCTGACTTGGGAAGTGGATACGCGCTACAGTGCCTATATCGTGCCCTTTGTGATCGGGCTGGCACTCATTTTCACCCTGAGCCCACAGGTCAATTGGTGGTGGTACCAGCGCTACCCGCCTGATCTCACGGGAAAGCTACGAGGCCTGTTAGAGCGTTTCCTGCCGTACTACCAGCGGCTCGCCGAACCGGAGCAAAAGCGTTTTCGGCACCGGGTGGCGCTGTACGTTGAAGCCAACGACTTTATAGCCAAAGGTATGGATGAGGTATCGCCAGACTTGAAAGTGGTAGCCGCCGCCTGTGCAGTACAACTGACGTTTGGCAAGCGGGACTTTTTGATGAATACGTTCGAGCACCTGATTTTCTTCCCGCAGCCATTCCCCTCCCCGCAGTATCCGGAGAATTACCACGCCTCGGAGATATACGAAGAGGACGGGGCTATACTTTTCTCGGCAGAACAGCTGATGAAAGGCTTTTTTACGCCGCATAAGTTCTACAATATCGGCTTGCATGAGTATGCCAAGGTATTTGAACGTTCTTTCCCTGACTTGGCATTTCCAGCGCTTTCCGACACGCACTGGCAAGAGCTACAGCAGATCAGCGGCTTCACCCGCGAATGGATTGGGGAGTGGATTAATTTGGACGATATCCCGCTCCGGGCCGTGAGTATTGCCCATTTTTTCACGTTCCCGCAGCAGTTTTATGCCTTGCTGCCCGAACTGTACGAGCAATACGCCCGCCTTTTCAACCAGTCGCCTGGCAAAGCGGAAACGCCGGTGCTCGAAGCCTTGGATTGACCGGTGCTACTCCTTCAGCGAGAACGCCCAGAGGTTCTTCACTGCCGGTCCCCAGCACTGCACTTTCTGCAAGTTGGGCACGCGGGGCTGCTCGCTTTCCACCAGAGAAGCCCCGAAGTATTCGTAACCGCAGCGGTAGTTGTCCATGTAGAGAATACTGCCGCCGGTATTTTCCGCCAAGCAGCCGTATTCGGCGAAAGCATTGGTATTGCTTTGCACCGCATCGAGGAAAGTGAGGATATTAATGGTGATTTTGCGCTGCGCCAGCCTTTCTGCCCAGCTACAGATATCCACGCCACCGGAGCGGCAGATGTTGGCCCCGTCGCTAATGAGGAAGATAGACTTCCGCACGCCTTCCCGTTCACTAAACAGCTCCGGGCAGGCTTGCAGGCGTTCCAGCAAGGGGGTGGTGCCATTGGGGGGCAAAAACTGCAGGCGGTATCGCATATCGTAGCGGCTGAGTGCCCCCACTGTGTCCCAGGCGTGGGGCTCAGTCCCGCAGTCCCCATCTACTGTCCCCAATCCAATTTGGATATCCGGCGGCAGGCTGTCGAGCACAAACAGCGCCGTCTGCTTCATTACATCGAAGCGGTTGCTGCCCATGCAGGGCACTTTTTCCATGACCATAGAGCCGGAAATATCCAATAGAAAAACCAGCTCCTCGTAATCGGTGAACTGTAGCGTCCGGTCGGTGTTGCCGGGTACGCTGCCCGGTTCCCGCACGATTGCAGAGTCCTGCCCAGCCATATATTCTTCCATACCCTCTAGGCCTAGCGTATCACGTACCAAGTAGTAATTGTACAAGGCATTAGGGTTGCTCTTGTCGTAGGTTACCGCTTGGTCAAACTCGGCGAGCGCCCGCATCAAATCCTGCTTGTGCACATGGTAGTGCATACCGAGGCTGTCTCCGTGGTCGCTGCCGCCCTGATTGAGCAGATAGGCATACCCTAGGGCATTGTGATAAATGCTGAGTTTCTTGGGGTCGCCCAGCGCCTGCTGCCGGTCTATACTCAGTTGTAGCGGGCGTAGCGCTTGCCCAGCGCGCCCGGCGTGCAACAGAATCATACCCCGGATGAACTGCGCCGTCGCCTGCTTTTGCTCGTAGCTCGGGTCACTCGCGGAGAGTAGGTGGCCGCTACGCTGCAGCAAGCCCAGCCCTTCCTCTGCCCGGCCCACCCGGCTGAGTGCCAAAGCCAAAGACAGGTTGAAGGTATAGTTCTCCGGCAGTATGCTGTGGGCTTTTTCAAATTGATTTGCCGCCCGGCCGTAGTGTGCCTCACCATAGTGAAGCAGCCCTTTATAATGGGCCTTGAACGCCGCTTTTTGGCGATTGCCCGCCGGTGCCATGCCAAAGCTAATCAGCAATAGCAGCCCCAAGACTGTTTTTATATTGTTCACGGGAAGATTGGGCATGTACGTTTTCTCTTTCTCACAAAGATAAGGGGTTGAAGCGTAAGCTTACACTCCAACCCCTCACCAAAATATATGCTGTATGCTGTAGCCCAGCTGATCCTTATCGTTGGATAATCAGCTTTTCAGCTTTGCGGCTGTCGGCCGACTGTAGGATCACCAAGTAAATGCCTTGCGGCAAATTGGCTGTCTCTAGGCTCAATTGACGCTCGCCCTGCGGGAAGGCCCGCTGCTGCAGCAACTGCCCCTGCAGGTTCGTCAGCATCACTTGTGCCGGCGCATCGGTTGGACGCTCCATTTGCAACAACACCTCGTTGCTAGCAGGGTTGGGGAAGAGCGTAAAGGATTGCTCCACTTCTACTACTTTGGTGCTGACCACAGCGTCTTCGTCCACTTCGATACGGAAGGTCTGGACCGGAATAAAGCCCTCCTCTGGATTTTCCACGATAAAGCGGAACTCATCGGTTACCGCGTCGCTGCCATCGTGTTGGTAGCTCAGGTTGAAACCGTCAATAGTGACCTGTAGAAAGTGGTCATTTTCCACCAAAGGTTCCCCTCCCCGGAGCAGCGTACCATGTTCCGGCGTCTCAATGAGGCGGAATTTCACTTGGGAGGGCCCGTAGTTGTCGTCAGAAGCAGCGAGCTGCTCTGTGGTGATAATGTTACTTTCCCCCGGCGGTACAAACAGCGTTTCATTCACGAGCAAGTTGGGCTTAGGCGGGACGGTAGTACCGCAGAATTCGATGTTCCAGTCTCTGAAATTGCCCGTGCTTGATCCTTCGTTGACTACTTCCAATTCCAAGTTCCACTCCCCAGCGGTATTTTCGCCATCAAAAGTGGACAGCGGCTCTTCGGGTTGTGCCAACGCAAAAGAAATGGGCGGGCAATTGACCCCACTCGGTGCCTCGTCGTCAAAGCCTACGCGGAGCAAGCCGGTGTTCAGGCAATCCTGATCGAACAGCACCGCCCGGGTGCCGATGGGGGACTCCAAGGTCAAACGCAGGGCGTTGATGGGCGTGAAAGAGATATCCACATCCGAGATATTGATGTCCGTAATCGTACCCTCTTCCTGTATGAGAATACGCGATTGCTTCACGTTCGGCTGGCTCGGCACATTAATGGGTAAATCCGTAGGCTGATACACTATGCAATCGGTACTAGCTGTCCGGAAAACTGAAGTAGGGGCCCAAGGGCCGGTCCCGCAGTCATTAATAGGCCGGACGCGCCAGTAGAAGAAGTTGTTGCGTTCCAGCTCCAAATCATCCGGTACAAAATCGGAAGCATCCAACACGCCGACTTCCGAGTAGATGGTGCTGTCGCCAAATGCCGGGCTGGTCGCCAATTGGAACTCGTATTCATCAGCGTTGGGGACATCCACCCAAGTGAAAATGGTAGAGATAACGATATCCGCTGTACCATCCTCTGGGGTCATCAACTGTAGGGCGGAAAAATCATTCCCCTGAGCGACAATCCGCAGCTCGCGGCTCTCCGTCCCAAAACCCTCCGCGCTGAGGTCCACCTGCAAATCAAAGGTATCACGCACCGCTAGCTGTGGGATGGATATCCGCAAATTCGTGCTTTCGCCCGGCAGAATTTGATCATTGTCAAAGTTGGCTGCAGCCCCTTGCGGCAAGCCCCCGATCAGCGACAGCGTCAGCGTAGAGTCAAAGCCCAATAGGGAATCTGTACTGATATTTACCACCAGCTCTTCGGCCGGCAGGCAAACCAGCGGAAAAGCCACCGGTGCCAAGGCGGCTGTAAAACCAGGCTCCTGTGCCGGCTCAATGGTAAAGTCGGCATCGCTGATGTCAAAGAAAATATTGTCAGACGCCTGTACGCGGATACGGGCCTCGTCGGTTACCACATCGGCGGGCAGGTTGACCATTACGCTCCCGTCGTTCGGGGTTCCTGCCGTCAGGGTGTAAGGGTAGGTAAAACCACCGTCTACCGACAAAAGCACATCGACGTACTGGCAATTGACGGGCGCACGGTCTGTATTTGCCACATCCCAGGTGATTTCCGTGTAATCCCCCGCGTTCATCGTCATGCTTTCGTTAGGTGCGGTGACCAAGAACGGCCCTGCGTTGCCAGCTGCCCGGAAGCGGACTTCCTGCCAAGCGGTACCACCGGCTTCTTCGTGATTGTCGCGTACGGTGCAGCGGAAGGTCAGGTCCCGTCCATAGGCGGGCAGCACCTCCGAATTGTCAAAGTCGTTATTGATTATCTTATCCAAGCGCGGGAACACGCGCGTGGGGGAGCTCGTGGGCAAAAAGCTGCGGAAAATCGGGGCGTTCATAATGGGGCTGCCTACCGGAGACAAAGGCCCCAAGTCGAACTGCTCCCAGCAGTAGGTGATATCGTCGCCATCGGGGTCGCTGCCCGCCGCTGTCAGCTCAAATGGTGTCTCAATCGGTATGCGAAACCCATCGGTGTAGGAAAGTGTAACCGTTGGTGCATTGTTCTCAACGGCAATCACCTCCGCGCATCCGCTGCCGGCGTCTACCCGTGTGTACTGTAGGATCTGCTCTACATTGGCCGAGTGGAAGTAGGGATCGGCACTAGACTGTATGGTCTGCGAACCGCAGGCGCTGGTGTAAGACATAATGGTGCTCCCACCGCCGGGCTCATAAGCGGTGGCCTCGGTAATATTGGGTTCGTTGTTTTCGCAGTTGTTGAAAGTATGAGAAGCGCTCAGTTGGTGGCCTACCTCGTGGCAAACGATTTCCACGGCGAACAAATCGTTTTGCTCAAACTGGCAGGAAATACCGAAACCCTTAAAATTTCCACTATTTAGGTTCTCATTGCAAGCATTGCCACCGCCAATACCCACTACGCCACCACCGCAGAAAGCGATGAATGAATGGCCTATATCGTAATTGTCCTGCCCGATTATCTCGTTCAGAATTGTGGGGGTCTGCTGGTAAGAATTTGGCACATCGGAGCCATCGTTGAAAGGGTCGTCGTTAGTGCTCAAGAAAAAAGCATCATCGGTGTTTTCAGCCAATTCCAAGCGGACAGCCACATCGTTCTCTAGAACCTGATTGGACCGGTTCATGATTTCAACGACTTTTTGCATGACGGCTTGCTTGGTTGAAGCACCGTGGTAAGAGGCGAATTCGCCAGAGGTCGCCAGGCCGAAAGTATACTTGTAGAGGGATACCGCATCGAGGCTTCGGGTCTCCAATTGTTCAGTTTTGCTCTTATGGCCCAACCCCGCACTACCGGCTTCAAAGCCGCAGGCAAGGTTAGCTGCAATATGCGCTGGCACATCCACATCGGCGGTGTAGAAAACGCTGTAGAATTCACTCGCCCCTTTGTAGAGCGGGTCGATAAATACCCCACCCTCGGGCGTCTGCAAAAAGGCGTGAAACCGATCGGGCCCAAAACCGATACGGCCGCTCACTGCTGGCCGTTCTTGGCTGTAGACCTTAAAAGTGGCGATATTGGGATAGCGCGCCGCCAATCCGGGAGCCATAATGGGTGAATACACCACGGAGAATGCTTCCAGCCGGCCATCCGGCATCGGCAGCATGACCTCAGGGGCAGCCGTCTGTGCAGCTTGCGTGTACTCCTGTGGCGCATCAGCCAGTGCTATACGTAGCCCGTCGAAGTCGAGTTGCATGCTCTTGAAGTTTGTGAGCCGCATCGTACTGCGTACTTGCTCAGCGTGCAGTGCCCCTTTGGCTTCGGCAGGTTGCCAGAAATTTTGCTGGGCTTGTACCGCTGTGAGGCAGAGCAAGCCACAGATTAGAGATAAAAATGTCTTCATCATTATTGTTGCTTTGTATTCTGTACTATGAACTCGTCTAAAAAACGGCTTACGGTGCCCAAAATCGTCCTTTTGGGCCTGATTTTTGGCTACCACTGCAATTATTAGAAAAGTTCTAGAAAAAGAGCAGGGAAGGCTTGCACTTCCCTACTCCTCTAAGGTATAACTTTTTAAAGACTACTGCACCACCACCTTACGGCTGACGATGCTGTTTTCGGTCACTACGCTCAGTAAGTAGACCCCTTTCGGCAGCTGGCTGACATTCAGGTTGACTTCGCTTTCTAAACGGGGTACGCGCTGCCATTGCACTTGCTGGCCCTGCAAATTCAGCAGGCGTAGGTCCGTTGTTTCTTGGAACTGCTGGCCGAACCGCACGGTCAGCTGATCGGTGGCCGGGTTGGGGAAAACGGTAAGGGTCTGGTCCAAGTCTGGTGCCTTGGTGCTCACCACCGCATCTTCATCCACTACGATATTAAACGTTTGGGTAGGTATCCACCCCTCATTGGCTTCGTTTTTCACAATAAAGGTGAACTGGTCCGTTTCTGCATCGCTATCATCGTGCTGGTAAGTCAGGTTGAAACCATCTATTGTGGACTGCGTGAATTCATCGCCCATTTCCAGCGGATCACCGCCACGGAACAGTTGGCCGTGCTGCGGTACAGTGAGCAGCTTGAACTCCAAGTCCTGCGGGCTGCCGGTAGTTGCTTCTGCCCGGAGCAGTTCATTGGTAATGGTGTTGGTTTGGCCCCGGGGCACGCCAAGTGTTTCGTTGGTCAGCAAGCTTGGTGCTTCGGGGCTTAGTGCGGCGCAGAACTCCAAATTCCACGCTTCGATTCTACCTGCACCAAACCCTTCCTCGGCGATTTGCACAACGAGTTCCCATTCGCCGAAAGTGTCTTCGCCATCAAAAGCCGACAAGGCTTGCTCGGGCTGGGCGGGGGCGAAAGAAATGGGAGGGCAATTGATACCCGATGGTGCCTCATCGTCAAAGGAAGCCCGCAGCAAAGTGGTATTTAAGCAGGCCTGATCAAAGAGGGTAACCTCCGTACCGGAAGGGCTGATCAAGGAGACTTTTAGCGCACTGATGGGCGAGTAGGTAATGTCCAAGCGGCGTACGTTGATGTCACTGATGGTGCCGCTCTCTGAGATGAAGATACGCGAGCGCAGGGTATTCGGGATGTTAGGCAGGTTGATGGGTATATCATCGGCGCCTGTATCCCGGCAGTCTTGCGTGGCGGTCTGCAGGGCAAAGGGCGGCAAAAACTCGCCGGGGCCGCATTCATTGACCGGGCGGACGCGCCAGAAATAGATTTGCCCGTTTTCTTCCAGCAAGGTTTCCGGCTGAAAGGTGGAGGCTTCGACCCCCGTGGCCCGTTCCACGATAGACGATTCCTCAAAGCTAGGCTGGGTCGCAATCTCAAATTCGTAACTATCGGCACTGGCCACGTCTACCCAGCTGAAGTCAGCTGAAAACAAAATATCCTTTGTACCATCCGCCGGCTCCTGCAGGGCCAGCTCGCTGAAGTCGCTGGACAAGGCAATAATGCGTACGGGCCGCAGGGACGTATCCCCATCGGGGCTGATCGCCCGCAGTTGCAAGTCAAAGGTATCCCGCCCAGGCGGTTGTACCGGGATATTCAAGTTGAGGGCAGTACTCTCCCCGGCCCGTATGGTATCGGCTTCGAAGTTGAAGCTTGCCCCATCTGGCAATGCGCCCAATAGGTCAACCGTCAGCAGGCTATCGTAGCCCAACAAGCTGCTGGTCGCTACATTTACATTGATCTCCTCATCTCCCGGCAGGCAGAGTAGCGGGAAAGCTACCGGGCTCACCTGCATAGCGTAGCCGGGAACAGCCGCTTCTTCTATCTCAAAGTCCTCCTCGCTGATGTTGAAGAAAATGTTATTGGCTGCCTGCACGCGGATACGGGCGTCGTTGGTAGATATATTCGGTACGCTCACGAAAGCCGAACCGTCGTTGGGGGTCCCTTCTGCCAGCGTGTAAGGGTAAGTAAAGCCGCCATCTACGGACAGCATGATGTCTACGTACTGGCAATTGACGCGGTTGTTGGTCGTATTGGCTACGTCCCAATTGATCTCGCGGTACTCGCCGCCCCGCCAGACTAGGTCTAAAGTGTCATCAGGCAGTGGCGTCAACACCCGAAACGGCCCTGAGTTGGCATCAGACTTGAAGGCCACTTCTGCCCAGTTTACGCCACCCGCAACCGGGTTGTTGTCCCGTACCGTTACCCGGAAGGTCAGGTCACGCTCGTAATCAGGCAGTATTTCTGTGTCGTCACCATTTCCTGCGATGACATCAGCCATCTCGGGGAAGACGCGGTTAGAGGCTTCCCGGGGCGGGAAAGAGCGGAACAGCGGAGAAGAAAGAGAAGTCTCTCCAAGGGATACCTCTGGCCCCAGGTCATATTGTTCCCAGCAGTAGGTAAGGGCGTCCCCATCAGCATCTTCGCCAGTAGCTTCCAGCTCAAAGGGCGTGGAAGTGGGAATCCAAAAACCGTCTTCGTAGTCTACCGTTACCGTAGGGTGGTTATTCTCGGTAGGGATGAGCTCTCCGCACTGCGAACCACCGGACAATTCGTAGAACTGTATCATATCTTCCAACGAACCTATATTGAAGTAATCCCCTACCGGCTGTGGGATATTATCTGACCCGCACAGGAATTGATAAGACATAATCGTGCTGCCGCTACCGGGTTCATAGGCATCCCCCCCGCTACGCTGCGTTCCGCCATTGCAACTGTTAAAGGTGTGGTTGGCATTGAATTGGTGGCCAACTTCGTGTGCCATTACTTTAGTAGCCATGTAAGTCAGGTTGGTATAATGGCAACACAAACCACGAGCCCGAGACGGGCCGCATACGGACCCTAGCTGGGCGATACCCCCAGTATTACAGGCCGAGTTAAATAGGTGGCCAATATCATAGCTGGTGAAATCCTCCAGGGTGGAATTGATCGCTACCACATTCTGGGAAAGCAAGCCAGCGCCATTACCGGTGTCCTCGTAAGGGTCATTGTCGGGGTCCAGAAAAACGAGGTCATCATTGTCAGGAATGAGCTCGAAGCGGACCGCCAAGTCATTTAGATAAATGGCGTTGACCAAGTTGACAGAAGTATTGAAGGTAGCCATAACAGATTCAACCGTCCCTCCTTTTTGCTGAGCGTACTCTCCGGTGCAAGCCAGTGCCAGCCGGTAATCCCGCAGCTCGACGGGCTCACTAGAACGAAAAGAGATAGCAGTCCGTGCCTCCACCGCTTCGGCATCCCCTGCTTTGGCATTTAAGGCGTCTTCCATAGACAAGCCACACGCCAAAGAAGCATCAGGCTCGGCATCAATTTGAATATCTTTGATGTGGTAGCTTATGTAATAGTCGGATTGCTTCGTTGCGTAGGGCTCGATGAGCACCTGCCCCTCCGGCGTGTGCACAAGTGCATAAAACCCATAGGGCGAAAGATCAAAGCGGGCGTTGATATACGGCCGGTCAATACTCCGTGCAGCGTACGCTTTCAAATTTGGAAACTTGGCAGATAGCTCCGGGGCCATTACCGGCGATTCGACCACTTCAAAGGTCTCCATCTCGCCATTTGGCAACGGCAGCACGACCTGAGCCGGGTGTTGGGAAGCTTCGGGGGTAAACTCCATAGGCGCTGTTTCCAAAGTAGACTTCAGCACCCCCTTATCTAACCGTAGGCTACGGTACTGCCGAGCAGCAATAGCCACTTCTGATTCTTGCGGCAAAAAGATAGTGCGCTCTTCTATATCCATCCAGTAATTGTCTTGAGCACTAAGTTGAAAAGCCATGCCCAAGCTAAGAAGTAAAAAAAGTAACGATTTCATTATAGGCGTGTATTTATGTTGTAATGTTCTTATCTGTTTACAGTGAGGACAGTAAATCAAGGGAGTTGGTTCTAACCACTTGTTGGGTTAGAGACACAAAATTAGAAATTTTCACCTACGCTACAGGCCAGTTATCTGCTTTCCTTTTGTCGGTTTCTACCGTATTGCCGACATTTCTTTGAATTGCAGCTCCACAAGTGTCCCCGCCATTACATAATGCACAAAGCAGCGGACGTTACGGGTGCCGAAGAGCGCTTGCAAGCCTTTTTGGCTAAGATAGGCCCAAGGCCAGAGCTGGTCTAGCGCGTGGTTTTTCAATTGATCCGGCGCTGTTTTATCATGCCCGCTATTCTGAATCAGCACAATACCCCGCTCGGTCTCCAGTACCCAGTCGAGTACCGTCTCGAATTGCCGGTTCTGGTACAAATGGCGTATCGGGTATTTGCGCAGTACACGCTTGTGAGGAAACTGCTGCTGCAAATAAGCCTGCCAGCGGCTGCTCAGCTCCAGCAGGGTTTCCGGTCGGGTATCGCCCAACTCGTAGCGCTCTGTGAAGCCCTGCACGATATCGAGGCGTTCCGCTGCGGGGTAATCCTCATAATCGGCTACAAAGATAGCTTTCAAGGCTTTCGCGGCGGCGTAGCGGTCTACCCCTTCTGGCCACTGCACAGGGCTGCTGTTGTAGACCATAGCTTCTCCTGCCGCTGCGTCTATTCCTTTGGGTACTTTATCGTCTTCCAGCCAGTCAAAAAGGGTATGCTTTTCGTTTCGGCCTGCCCGAGGCTCCAAGTAGTCCACGGGCGGCATGGTATCGTCCTCAGCGTGCGTAAAATCGCGGCCGTAGGCAAACACTTCCGTGTTGATGTCTAGAAATTGCCCCTCCCATTCCCATGGCGTCTCGTTGCTATCCGCGTCCAAGGTCGGGAAATCTTCTTCGCCTTGGTGCCAAGCGCGGTTGAGCCAGCGGGTGGGCGACAGGCGAGTTGGGAACACCAGGTAATCGCGGGCCCGGGTAATGCCCACGTAAAGCAAGCGGGCTTCTTCGGCCAGTGCCTGCTGCCGGGCAATCTCGCTGGCTTCGCTTTGGTCCAGTTGATCAGCCAGGTAGGTATTGCGGTACTGATCGGCGTAGGGGTTGACCCAGAAGCGCAGCCAGCGTTGGCCAAGCACGTTGTTCAGGTCCACCTCTTCGGCTTCCGAGACGATATTGAGCCCCCAGACATCCGCCCGCAGTTTGCCCTCTAGGTCATGGCAGATCACCACCGGCCACTCCAAGCCTTTACTGCGGTGGTAGGTCAGCACATTGACCGCTTCCGGGCCCTCGCCGGAGCCTTGCATATCGTTGTTGTTGTTTTCCAATTCTGCCAGCCAAAGCAAGAAGCCGCCCGTGGATGCCGCTGTGTGCAAGCGGGTGCAGGCTTCCTCGTACTGCAGGGCGTAACGGCGCAGCATATCCACGTTGCTCAGGCGCTGCCGCTCGTTGCCCCAGCTGGCGATGGTGCGGCGTAGGTCTAGCTCTTCCAGCAGCAGGTCCAACGTTTCGGCGCTGGATAGCTCGTTGGAGGGCTTGCGCAGCTTGTTGAGCGATTGGATGAAGGCCTCCTTTTCACCCCACTTATGACGTACTGTGCCGTTCTCCGCTTGTTCTTTGCGGGCCAAGTGTTCTAGGCGGCTCTCTATAATGTCCTCGACTTCCTGCCCGCCCGCCAGCAGCAGGATTTCGGCTACGGACAGGGAGTCGTACTGATTAAGCAAGTATTTCAGACAGGCAAGGATAAGCCGCGACTCCGCAGTACCCATGAGGCCGCTGCGGGCGATAGCGGCGCGCAGGCCCGCCCGGTGCAAGGCTTCGGCTACTTCCTGGCAGGCTTTGTTGGAGCGGCAGAGAATAGCGATATCGCCCGGCATAGCGGGCCGGGTGGTATCGCTGCCCTTGGGTTGCACATGCACGCCCCGCTGCAACCAGCGGTGTAGCGTATCGGCTATGCAATCTTCCATCCAGGGTTTGCCAGGCGGGCGCTTGCCTTCGTCGTGGCGAAAGTGCCAGTGCATAAGGGCTTGCT
Source organism: Bacteroidota bacterium (assembly GCA_009908745.1). Classification (GTDB taxonomy): domain Bacteria; phylum Bacteroidota; class Bacteroidia; order Chitinophagales; family Saprospiraceae; genus Phaeodactylibacter. The sequence continues at coordinate 2,362 of JAAAOU010000122.1, read as the reverse complement.
GCAAGGTCTCGGGCTCGGGCCCTTTGTTCAGGCAGTCCGCCCGCTGTCTGCCATCGCGGCAACGCTTCGGCTTCAGGGCCACCTGCTCCTTCGGGATATCGGGGAAGGCTTTGGTGAACAGAGCATTGGTCGCCAGCACAATTTCCTCGCGGGAGCGCCAGGAAAATGCTTGGATATCTTTGGGCTTCACGCCCCCTTGCTTGCGGATAATCGCTTGCATCAGCTCGGGCTCCGCGCCCCGGAACCCGTAGATGGACTGCTTGGGGTCGCCTACCCAGATGGAGTGGTCGGCAATATGGGATAGCTTGAGGAAAATTTCTAGTTGAATGGGGCTTGTATCCTGAAATTCATCCACCATCAGCAGGTCGATTTCGGATTCAAGCACGGCCCGCACCTCGGGTTGGTCCAGCAATTGGTTGACCAGCACTTCCATATCGGTGTAGTCGATAAGCCCGCGGCGCTTCTTGTACTGATCGTATTCCTCCATAGCGGCAATGGCCAGCTCAAAGAGGTGGTCGATAAAGGTTTTGATGTCGCGGTGAAAGCCGGGGTGTTGGTAGTGCTCATAGGCAAATTCCAGCAGTTCCGCCGCGTCGTCCCGGCTTTTGGCCCCCACTTTCAGCTTGGATAGCTTGGCCCACTCGTGCCAGCGCAATTGGCCTTGCAGTTCCAGTTCGCGCGCCATACTGCGCAGCTTATTCACCGCGGATTGGGTAACTTTAGTGCTATCTTCGTTGTGCTCTAGGGTGGCGATGGTGCGTTGCAGCAGCTCCCCGAGGCGTTTTTCATAGTCCCGCTCTACTGCCTCGCCGAGGAAAGGCTGGAAAGTCGCGAAGGACTGCGTTTTGCTGTAGCGGAGGGTCTCGCGGGAGAAGTTGTTAGCGCGGGCGACCTCGGTCAAGCGTAGCAGAGTGCCCCGCCAGTCGTTGCGGCCCCGCTTGTTCAGCCCCAAGCGGTCACCTAGTGCTTCCATTTCGGCCACGCGTTCGGGCTGTAGCGTATTCGACAGCGCGCGGTTAAAGAGGGATTGCTGGTCTTCTTCCGCGATAATATCCACTTCGGGGGAAACGCCGGCCTCGAAAGCAAAGCGCTGCAAAAGGCGTACGCCCAGCCCGTGGACGGTACCGATGAGCGCGTTGGCCAGTTGGTCGGCTTGCTCGCTGCGCCCTTCGGAAAGCAATTTCACCCGTACCCGCTCCTGCAGCTCGGCGGCGGCTTTTTTGGTAAAGGTAGTGGCGATGATACCGTTGGCGCGCACCCCGTTCTTCAGCAGGGTGGTCATTTCTTCAGTGAGGCGGTAGGTTTTGCCGCTGCCGGCACCGGCGGAGATAATGCGGAGGTTCAGCATAATTAAGATTGCGGCCGTTTATGCGCACAATCCGCGCATTCGCCTTCCAAGACTAATTTTTCTTGCCGGACCCGATAGCCGGCAGGAGGCTGTGCTTTGATGATGATTTCGCCTTCTAGGCAAATGGTTTTGCCGCAGGATTGGCAGTGGAAGTGCGCGTGGCTATCGTGGTGGGCGTGTGCGTCGCAATCATCTGAGCACAGCGCGTACTTACTGATGCCGCCCCGGTCCACGGCCAGATGGATCAGCCCTCGGTCTTCGAAAGCTTTGAGGGTACGGTACAAGGTGATGCGGACGGGGCTGCCCAGTTGTTCTTCCAAATCTTGATTGGACAGTGCTTTGCCTTCCGATTGCATGAACAATTCGAGTACTTCTTTGCGTATGGCCGTATTGCGGAGTTTGTGGGCTTTGAGCCGCTTGATGACTTCTTCTTCCATGTCGCCGTTTTGTGCGCGGGTAAGAACCTCTAAGGTAATAAATTCACTATTAAAACGGGCGAAAGCGAGAATGGGTTGAACGAGCAGCCACTACCCGCGCCGCAATTCCACCAGGGTCACCTCCGGCAGTATGCCCACGCGCCCCGGGTAGCCGAGGTAGCCCAGCCCCCGGTTGACATACAGGTACTGTTGGCCGCGCTGATACAGGCCCGCCCATTGTTTGTAGACGTACTTGATGGGGCTCCATTTGAACCAGCCGGGAATTTCCACCCCGAACTGCATGCCGTGGGTGTGCCCGGAGAACGTCAGGGCGATATCCTGAAATTCCTGCACGATCTGCTCCTCCCAGTGCGAGGGGTCGTGGGACAACAGTAGCTTCAAGCTCGCTTGCTCTGTCCCCTGATGGGCTGCCTGCAGGTCGCCGTACTTGGGGAAGCGGGGGTGCGCCGAATAGTTTTCTACGCCCAGCACCGCGACTTGCTCCCCATTGACTTCCACCGTGCGGTGCTCGTTGAGCAGGAGCTGCCAGCCGAGCCGGCGGTGGGTGTCTTTGAGCAGCTCCATATTGGCGTGTTTG
>JAAAOU010000478.1 GCA_009908745.1 Bacteroidota bacterium | reverse complement strand
AAAAGAAAGGCCGGCTTCTTGCATTTGCCATCGAATACCCCTGGCCGTAGTCCCAGTGCGGATCAAAGTGGCAGCGGGGCGGTAGGCTTCGGGCGTCAATTTAATGGTGTCGAACTTGGACTCCAAGCCCATGCCGCCGGTGTAAATCCCTGGGTTAGCCGCCGACCAAAAGCAGAGGTGCCGGGCTTTGAGCATTAGCCAAAGCAAGTAAGGGACCACCGGGTAGTAAAAAGCTTTGGACGGCCAGTACTCCCACTGTGTCAGTTTGATCCAGGCGATGCGGAGTTTATGTCGTAGCTGCACCTTTCAGTTGGATTTTGGCTTCTTTTACCTGTTGGCGTATCAGGTCGTGGTACTGCATATCGAGCCGTCCATCCTGCTTGGCGATGCTTGTAATGCTGACCGTCCGGACCACATTATCCCGGTTCATTACCACATCATTCCAAGGGTCGCCTTCTCCTGCGGTCTGATGCCAGTGCAAAATATCTTCTTGTGCGTAGTGTTTGTGTTCCGCTAGCCATTCGGCAAACCACTGTTCCCGCTTTTTCCGGATAGGTGGGGGGTAAAGCGGTACAGATGACCATACATGCGGGCGGGAAGCCTCAAACGTTCGGGGGTGCAATTGGGCTTGGTCCCAACGCAGGTCGATGACGCGCCCTTGCTCGAAGATGAGCATAGTAAATGCTTCCATGCCCTCGAAAGTATATTCTCGGAGGAAAGTATGGAAGTCCGGAAACGCAAAGTAATCCAGTGCCATCAAGCCCCGGCTGCGGCGGTAAGGGGGCGTACGTTCGTGCAGCTCAAAAGCACCGTTGAGTACACACAACACCCGGCCGCTATCTGCTGCGGCAATCCAAGTCCCACCTGCTGAGGTATCCCGGGGGAAGATTAATTCCTGCCCGTTGATCCGGCCAGAAGAGATATGCTCGGGGGAGCGGTGCGGTGCTTCATCGCGGTTGCTTGTCAGCAGGAAGCTGTCGTCGCCAGTAGGCAAATAGGTTACAGTACACATAAGCGATTATTCGTAGCGGACGAGGACCTCTTTTTTGTCTTTCCGCTCAATATTGGGCACCTGCACCCCTTCGGCGGGGTAGCCTACCGGGATGAGCAAAAAAGGCCGTTCGTTTTCTGGCCGGCCGAGGATTTGCTGCAGGAAGTTCATCGGGCTAGGGGTGTGGGTCAGCGCCACCAAGCCGGCATTGTGGATACCCGCGAGCAGGAAGCCGGCCGCCAAGCCTACCGATTCATTCACGTAGTAGTTCTTGTGTTTCTTGCCGTCTATGATGTCGTAGGGTTTCTTGAAAATAGCGATCAGGTAAGGCGCCGTTTCCAAAAATGGCTTCTTCCAATCCGTGTCAAAGGCTTTCAAGTCTTCCAGCCATTCGTCTGACATCCGGCCGTGGTAGTTTTCGTATTCTTCCCGTTCCGCTGCCTCCCTGATTTTCCGCTTCAGCTCGGGGTTGGAGACCACGCAGAAGGTCCAAGGCTGCTTATGGGCGCCTGATGGTGCCGTAGATGCGGCCATGATGATGTGTTCTACGACTTCGTACGGAATATCCTTGTCGGAAAAAGCCCGCACTGTGCGCCGCCGTTCCATAAAGGAATGGAAATCCCGGCTGCGGTGTAGCATTTCTGCCTTGGGGTAACGAATCCCCTTGTACGCGATAAAAGGTTTCTTCTCTGCCGCCATAAGAACGTTCTCGTGGTTGGTCCACTACAAAGATAGCTATTGTGTCCGCGAATACAGAAACTTTCTACTGGGCTCATCGTACAAACTGCTGATCAACGCACCCAAAGCCTTTGCCCTAGACGCTAGGCCAATAGTGTCAGCTATTACAAAGCGACCAGCCAACGCGGGGTTCAAGAATGGCAATTGGGGCATGCTTAGGCTTGGTGCCCTACGACCTGAGTAGAGCTATTGAAAAATGCATGTCACAAATAAGTGCGAAATGTGGATTACACAGTATGCTTGTTGCTATATTGCCGTTGTTTGCAGCGTAGTCAAAACAAGGACCTCCAACATTAAACAAATTATGCACTAACAAATAAAAATGCCGACGAGTAGAGCGTTTGCCCTGCACGGTCGGCATTTTTATTTCGGTAGACTCCGTAATATTACACCCGCTCAATCACCGTAGCGTACCCTTGGCCAACGCCTACGCACATCGTTACAAGGGCGTAGCGCTTCTGTTTTGCCGCCAGTTCCAGCGTGGCGGTCTGTAAAATACGCGTGCCAGTCATGCCCAGCGGGTGCCCAATCGCGATGGCCCCCCCATTTGGGTTAATGCGCGGGTCATCATCCTGCAGCCCCCACTGCCGGGTGCAAGCCAAGGATTGCGCAGCGAAGGCCTCGTTGATTTCTATGATGTCCATATCTTCCATTTTCAAGCCGGCTTTTGCCAGTGCCCGGTTGGAAGCTTCCACCGGCCCTATGCCCATAATGCGGGGTTCTACGCCAACTACGGCCGAACTGATAATGCGGGCTTTGGGTTGTAGGCTATACCGCTTTGCTGCGTCCTCCGAGGCGATGATCATAGCGGCGGCACCGTCATTAAGCCCGGAGGCGTTGCCGGCGGTTACTGTACCCCCGTTTTCTTTAGGCTTGAAAGCAGTGCGCAGTTTGGCCAGTACCTCCACGGTAGTCCCGGGGCGTACGAATTCGTCTTTTTCGAAAGACATAGGCTCCGAACGCCGGCGGGGGATTTCTACCGGTATGATTTCCTGCGCTAGCCGGCCAGATTCCTGCGCAGCGGCGGCTTTTTGCTGCGACCAGGCGGCGAACCGATCTTGGTCCTCCCGGCTAATATTGAATTGCTCCGCCAAGTTTTCGGCTGTTTGCCCCATGCTGTGTGTGCCGAAAAGGGCCTCCATTTTGGGGTTGACAAAACGCCAGCCAAAACTCGAGTCGTGCATCTGTGCATCCCGGCCATAGGCTTTGGAGACTTTGGAAATCACCCACGGGCCGCGGGTCATATGCTCTACGCCGCCCACCACGAAAAGGTCGCCATCGCCGGTTTTGATCGCCCGGTTGGCGTGTATGGCAGCGGACATGCCCGATGCGCAAAGCCGGTTGACCGTCTCGCCGGGCACGGTGAACGGCAGGCCGGCCAGCAGCAGGGCCATGCGGGCCACGTTACGGTTGTCTTCGCCGGCCTGATTGGCGCAGCCCATGATGACATCATCGTAGGCTTCTTTGGGAATATCCGGGTGGCTTTCCACCAAAGTGCGAATGACGTGCGCGGCCAGGTCGTCTGTGCGTATGGGCGAGAGGGTGCCCCTGAATTTGCCGATTGGCGTGCGGACGGCGTCGACGATGTAGGTTTCTTTCATATTTGGTTAGCTTTTTATCTATAGGAACAGGCGCAAGATAGGGTAGTTTGCGGACAATCCCCGCATCGGCGGCAAGTAGAGGCGGGGGGCTAAAACTTCGCCCGTTTCGTTGTGTTGTTTGATAAATAAAAACCACCAATAGACATGCGATTTATAAAACTGCTGTTCTTTGCCCTTCTGTTGGGCGGATTTGCCGCTAGCTGTGGCAGTGATGCTTCCTCTAAAGCAGGGGAGCAAACTCAAACGGAGACCCCTGAACAAGCCGAGCAAGCCGCTTGGGACCAAATGATGGAAGTACACGACGAAGTGATGCCCAAAATGGCGGAACTCAACCGTACGGGCCGCGAGCTGAAAAGCATCGCGGAATCCACGGATGACAAAGCCGTGCAAGAGCAAATCAACCAAAAGGTAAAAAACCTGGAAGCGGCAAGTGAGGCCATGATGGTTTGGATGGGCGAGTTGCAGCAGTTGTCCAAGCTGCGCGAAAGCAAGTCGCACGAGGAAATCATCAATTACCTAGAGACCGAAAAAGCAGAGATCGACCAGGTCGGCGAGGAGATGATGAGTAGCTTGGAAGAAGGCCAACAACTGCTCGCTGAATTGCAAGAACAACAAAAATAAGGATACATGAGATATTTGGCTATCGCCATCGCAGGGCTGCTGCTAGCGGCCTGTAGCTCGCAGGAGAAAGAAGCCCAAGCCCTGCCTTATCTGGGTAACCACGATATTAATGGGCAGGATACCGTCTACCATACCATCCCGGACTTTGCGTTCGTCAACCAAGACAGCAATGTGGTGACCAACGAGACCTTTGAGGACAAAGTCTACCTGGCTGACTTCTTCTTCATCTCTTGCCCTACCATCTGCCCGAAGGTCAAAAAGCAGATGTTGCGCATTTACGACAAGTACAAAGACAATGAGGAACTGATGCTGCTGTCGCACACCATCGACCCCAAGCGGGATACCGTGGGCCGGCTGAAGCAGTACGCACAAAACCTTGGCGTGGACGACGGCAAGTGGATGTTCGTCACCGGCGAGCAGGACCGTATTTACGAAATCGCGGATGACTATATGAGCATTGCCCGTGAAGACCCGGAAGCCCCCGGTGGTTTTGACCACAGCGGTTGGATTCTGCTGATTGACAAAGAGGGGCATATCCGTTCTTTTGCTGATGGCACACAGGCGGAAAAGGTAGACCAGCTTATGAAAGACATTGATTGGCTGTTGGCCAACGAATAGCAATCACAAAACGAAACATGCCTGTACCACTTCACGAAAATGGCCCCACACTTTCCCGCATCGTCTTTGGCGTCATGAAATGGGGAAGCTGGGGGCACCAACTTGACGCCCAACAGATGCTGACGCTCATTGAGCAGAGCATCGAGGCAGGGGTGACCACCTTTGACCACGCCGACATCTACGGCAGCTATACCACCGAAGCGGCCTTTGGCGATGCGCTGAAGCTAAAGCCCAGCTTGCGGGAGAAAATGCAGATCGTTACGAAGTGTGGTATCAAACTAGCCGTACCACAGCGGGATCACCACCGCATCAAGTCCTACGATACCAGCCCCGAGCATATCCGCTGGTCGGTGGATACTTCCCTGCGCAATCTGCATACGGATTACATCGACTTGCTGCTGATCCACCGGCCCAGCCCGCTGATGGACCCAGACCGCATCGCAGAAGAGTTCGAGCAACTGCGTAAAACAGGGAAGGTACGGCACTTTGGCGTGTCCAACTTCACCCCCTCGCAATTCGCCATGCTCAACAGCCGCACGCCGCTCGTCACCAATCAGGTGGAAGCTTCCTTGCTGCATTTAGACCCTTTTACCGATGGGACTTTCGATCAGTGCTTGGAACGAAATATCAAGCCTATGGCCTGGTCGCCGCTCGGTGGAGGCACCATTTTCCAGCAAGTGCCGCCCGAACGGGAGCAGCGCGTACTCAAGGCGGCCCAACGCATCATCGAACGGCGCGGGCAGGACATCGGTATTGACCAACTCATGCTTGCTTGGCTGTTGCAACATCCTGCGCACATCCTGCCCGTAGTCGGCACGGCCCGGATTGAGCGCCTGCGTGCCGCAGCGGATGCTGTCCACATCATGATGAGCCGGGAGGAATGGTTTGAGCTGTGGCAGGCTTCAACCGGGGTGGAAGTGCCTTAGCGTGCATTCTAACGAACAAGCCGATAACAGTCACTGAATAACCCAAAAGAACCATGGTAGAAGCCTTTATCGATAATCCACTCTTGTTGCTCTTCGTCGTAGCCGGCATAGGGTATGGCGTGGGCAGCATCCGTATCCGGGGCAGCAACCTCGGCGTGGCAGCCGTGCTTTTCGTAGGGCTGGCCATCGGCGGCTTGAGCCCGGATTTGCACATTCCGGACATCATCATTTTTCTGGGGTTGGCGATTTTCGTGTACACCATCGGTTTGAGTAGCGGGCCGAGCTTCTTCGCCACTTTCCGGCAGCGTGGCTCACGGGACATTATTTTCGTCATTATCATGCTGACTTTTTCAGCCAGCATAGCGGTGGGCTTGCACTATTTGTTTGTATTTGATGCGAGCACCACCTCCGGCCTATTTGCAGGCAGTACCACCAACACGCCCGCCCTCGCCGGCCTGCTCGATGCCATCAGCAACGTAGAAAGTGACGGTGACCGGGCGAAGTCGATGAGCGAACGGGCGGTGATCGGGTATTCCCTTTCGTACCCTATGGGCGTAATTGGTGTAATGATCGCCATAACGCTGATGAAACGGGCATTGGGTATCGACTACCAAAAAGAGGAACAGCAGCTCAAAAGCCTGTATCCGGTCCGCCAAACGGTAAAAAGCCGGACAGTAGAGGTGGCGAAGGAGGACGTAACCGGGGTTGCTCTGCGCGACCTGAAACGGGAACTCAATGCCCAAGTGGTATTCGGCCGTTTGCAGCGTGGGGAAGAGACGATGTTGACCAATTACGACACTACGTTGCAAGTCGGCGATCAAGTGGCTATCGTAGCCGATGAGGAAGAGTTGGACCGCCTTACCGAGCGGATTGGCAAAACAGCGCCTTTCCGCTTGTCCTACGACCGCTCCGAATACGATACGCGCCGCTTTTTCGTCTCCAATCCTAATATAGCTGGGGAACGCTTGTCTACCCTGAACTTGAACGAGCGCTTTGCGGCCATCATTACCCGGGTGCGCCGGGGGGATATTGACTTGCTGGCCAATTCCGACACAGTGTTGGAGCTGGGCGACCGGGTGCGCTTCGTGGCGCGGCGGCAGGATATCCCCCGCATCTCCGCCCTCTTTGGCGACTCCTACGATGCGCTGAGCCGGATCAACCTGCTCTCTTTTGGCTTGGGCATGGCCTTGGGGCTGCTCTTGGGCATGATTACCTTTCAGCTGCCGGGCGGTGTGGAGTTCAAGCTGGGCTTTGCCGGCGGGCCCATGATCGTGGCGCTTATCTTGGGTACTTTACGCCGTACGGGGCCCATCGTGTGGACGCTCCCGTACAGCGCCAACCTTACCTTACGGCAAATTGGCCTGATTCTGCTGCTTGCCGGCGTAGGCGTCAATTCCGGGCACACGTTTGTCAACACCGTTGCGCAGGGTGGGGGCGGTATTATATTCCTGGCGGGTACCATCATCAGCTTCCTGACGGCTATCGCTACGCTTTTCATTGGGTATAAACTATTGCATATCCCCTTCAGCTTTCTGACCGGCATGGTCGCCAACCAACCCGCTATACTCGATTTTGCGTTGGAAAAAGCGGGCAATAAGCTGCCCAATATTGGCTTTACCCTCATGCTGCCGGTTTCTTTGATTACCAAAATTGTGTATGTGCAGTTTTTGTTTGCGCTGCTGCGGTAAGAAAAACGGCTTAGCCAACAAAGATTGTCGACTAAGCCGTCTGTATAGCGTCTAAGCTTGAAGCAAGCTTTTCACGATTACTGCTTGGTGATCTTCATGGCAGTCTGCTTGCCATTGGCCCGCAGTAGCAGGACGTACTGTCCAGAAGCCAAGCCGCTTAGGTCGTAAGCTACCTCTTGGCGCCCAGCGTCTAACCGGCTGTCAAAGACACTAGCCACTTGTTGGCCATTCAAATTGAACAACTGTAGCTGAGCCCGGCCCTCCAACGCCATGTCGAAGCGGACCGTCAATTCCCGTGTCGTCGGGTTGGGGAAATACTGCACGCCCATCTCCGCGTTTGATACGCTGAGGCTGTTCATCCCACCGCCAATCAGGTTCATGATTTGTGTAATACGGCCCTCGCCGCCTTCTGGATAATCATCCGCGGTGATGACGCCGCTCAGCACGTCGACCAAGTAGTTGGCCAGTGCCTGTTGGTAAGTCACGCCCAAGGAAGTGAAATCCGCACCACGGAAGGGGTACTGATCGCCGCCGTTGGCCAGGAAGTTCACGGTGGTCACCGTAATGTCGGGGGCACCGGCTACGACCGCGCCGTTCTCAATGATTGGCGTGCCGTCGTCGAGGGTCGCGCTGATAATGCGCGTGCCTGCTGTCAGTACGTTGCCGTCGTTGTCGAGCTCCTGGGGCGTACCGCCGAGGTCGTACACAAACTCAAAGCCTGCCACTTGGGTGAAGCGGCCGCTCACGCCTTCTACCTGAGACACACAATTTTCCAAAATTTCCTTGAACTGTGCAGCCGGCAAGGGCTCTACCACCGTCACGAAGTTGGAGAACGGCAGCATGTCAAAGGTCGTCAGCTCCGTAATTTCAGAGCCGGCGGGGATGATGGTGTTGTTGCGGATACCGCCGCCGTTTTGCAGGGCTACCATAGGGGCTGGTGTGCCGAATGAAGCGGCCAATTCCCGGGACTGCCACAGCAGTGCATCCGCGATCAGGTTGCCCTCGTTGGTTTCGCGGGTGCGTACCTCCTGGCGGACACCGTTCAGGTCAACCTCTGTGATGGCTAATACATTTTCAGCCAAGGCTCCTACGTATTCAGCCACGGGGTCAACGACATCAGCTTGCAGGCCCGCGTCGGCGTTGTCAGTATCGATAACCACGGGGTTGCTGCCTTCGCAGACTTCGACGACCTCGCCGTTCTTGTTGAAACGGACAATCAGCTGGCCGAGGTAGCGGTACTCGCCGGCCGTGGTGACGACGTATACGGTCTCGCCGTCCGCATCAGTGATTTCGAGCGGGTACGGGCCGCCAACGCTCAGGCCGGGCAGGGTGTCCGCCGGGTTGTTGGTCAGCAGCTCGTCGCCGCCGCCGGCGATGATGACGTCCACGTCGCTCAGTGCTTGGGCCAGCGCCGTATCCTGGCTGATGCCCTGGCTGACCCGGCTGATCACCAGCCCGCCGTTGTC
>JAAAOU010000151.1 GCA_009908745.1 Bacteroidota bacterium | reverse complement strand
TTCGCCAAAAAGCCTCGCCATAGCTCAGGCTATGCCTACGTTTTTTGACTCGATAGCCGAAAAAATAGCGGCGTCATGATTTTCACAAATCCTAAGTTGTCAGACTATATTTACGTTCGAGTTCATCGAAGAGGCGATTTTAGACGTGTTTCCAACTCATGGGCAGGACCTTTTAAGGAAGTTGGTTTACATTTTAACCTTTGATGCAATAGTCGGTAATAATGACAGGCATTTTTACAATTGGGCAGTGATACGATCCTTGTCAAAACCAGGTCCGCCCCCACGAATTGCTCCGGTTTATGACTCCTCCAGAGGACTATTTTGGAATTTTGATGAAGAGAAAATCAGCAGTTTTCTTCGACAAACAGCTGATCCATCTTTCAAAAAGTTTTTCAAATATTTAGAGAATGCATGTCCCAGAATAAGCATTGAGTCAGATAAAGCGATCAACCATTTCAAACTTATTTCTTATCTTTCTAGTTACAATAGTGATTATGAGAAAATCGTTAGAAGTATATCTAGCGACGAAAATGAGAAAAAAGTCATCCAACTGCTTGATAAAGAATTTAAATCCTTATTTTCTGAAGACAGGTATGAGTTGACGAAAATGCTACTCAGGAAAAGGTTTGAAATTGTTCGTTCCCAAGTATAAAAGATTCGATGTTAAGTAAGCTGCGTAAACTATTCCAAAAGGACCAGTCCACCGGTTCTGACCTCCACCTCCCCAAAGAGGAAAAGCAGTGCTTTACCCTATACTTAAAGGACTTGAAAGTAGGAGAACTGAGCTGTGAGGAAGGCGTTTGGACCTTCGCCTACAGTGAGGACTTCAAAGCCCGGTCTGATGAATTCTATCCTATCGTAGGTTTCCCCGACCTGGACAAGGTCTATAAAAGTAAGTCACTCTGGCCTTTCTTCCTTATCCGCATTCCCGGTTTGGGTCAGCCCCGTGTCCGGGAAATTATCAAAGCGGAGCACCTCGACATCAACAATGAAGCCCAACTGCTCCGCCGCTTCGGCCGCAAAACCATTGCCAACCCCTACGAACTGGCCGGGTAGTTTTTACTCCACCTCCAGGATTAGCGCCGATCTACCCGGCAACTCCATCTCCCCACTAGTCGGGTAAGCCTTCCCGCTGATCACGTCCTCCCCGCGGCTCGTGCCGGAAAGCATTTCGGCGTAACGGTCGAGCGCAATCGTCTTGGCCTCCGCATTCTTATTCAAAATGGTCATTACCTTGCCTTCGTCCGTGTAGCGGAAGATAGTGTAGACGCCCTCGTGCGGCACAAACTGCATGAGTTGGCCGTGGTGGATGACCTCATTGCCTTTGCGCCAGTTGAGGAGCTTTTTGATGTAGGCTTTGGCTTCCTTTTGCTGCTCGCTCAGCCCTTTGCCCGTGAATCCATTGACCTCATCGCCCGCCCAGCCGCCGGGGAAGTCGGTGCGGATAATGCCGTGGTCGCCGGGGTTGCCCGTGTTGTCCATCAGTATCTCCGTGCCGTAGTAAAGCTGCGGCGTACCGCGTACGGTGAGGGTGTAGGCAATACCCATTTTGAAGAGGTCTAGGTCCTCGTTCACTTGCGTGAAAAAGCGGTCCATATCGTGGTTGTCGGGGAAGACGACCAGGCTGTAGGGGTCAGCGTAGAGGAAATCCTGCGACAGCATTTTGTACAATTCGATCAGGCCGCTGCCGTACTGTTTCTCTTCCTGCACCAGGGCCTGCGCTAGGGCGAACTGAATGGGGAAGTCCATCAAGCTGGGCAGGCAGGAGGTATAGTCGTCATGATTGTCTTTGCCTTCCTGCCAGTAAGAAACAATGGCGGGGTTGTTGACCCACTCTTCGCCTACCGTATTGAAGTTGGGATACTCCGCCCGGATGGCGCAGGTCCAATCCGTCATGAAGTCTTTGTCGGGATAGGGATAGGTGTCCATGCGGATGCCAGACAGCCCGGAGTACTCGATCCACCAGATGGTATTCTGTATCAGGTAAGTGGCCAGCAGCGGGTTGCGCTGATTCAGGTCCGGCATGGTTTTCACAAACCAGCCATCGGAAAACATGCGCTTGTCGTACTCGGAAGCGTGGATGTCCTGCACGGTATGGCGGCGGTGGGAGGTGTTGACGTACTCTCCTCCGAAGTTGACCCAATCGTCCGTAGGCATATCTTTGACAAACCAGTGCTCGGAGCCCGAGTGGTTGAGGATCATGTCCATGATGATCTTGATGCCTTTGTCTTTGGCTTTGGCGATAAGCTCCAGGTACTCTTCATTGCTGCCAAAGCGCTGATCCACCTTGTAGAAATCGGTGGCCGCATAGCCGTGGTAGGAATAGTCGGGCATGTCGTTTTCCAAAACCGGATTGAGCCAGATGGCCGTAAAGCCCATATCGTGGATGTAATCCAGCCGGTCGATGATGCCCTGAATGTCGCCGCCGTGCCGCCCGCCTTTGAAGTCGCGGTCCGGCTTTTCCAGCATGCCGGCCACCGCGTCGTTATCCGGGTTGCCGTTGGCGAGGCGGTCGGGGGTGATCAGGTACATCACATCCGCCGGGGTGAAGCTTTCGCGCATGGCGGAGCCGGGTTCGCGCTCGCGCAGCTCGTAGTCGTAGGAAGCAGCGATGTCCTCCCCGTCTAGCAGCCGTATCTGAAAAGTGCCCGGTGCTGCGTCCTCGGAGAGGTCCAAGTTGACGAACAAGTAGTTGTCATTCTGCACCCGCACGGTGGAGGTGATCTTTACGCCCTCGTAATCACTCAGAACCACTTTGTACTGCGCCAGATTGTCCCCGTAGAGCAGTAGCTGCAGCTCCGGGTTGTTCATGCCGGCCCACCAGTTGGGGGGCTCTACGCGCTCGAGCGGCGATTGGGCGAAAATGGTGCTGCTCCCGATCAGCAGGAGCAGGGCAATGGTAAGGCGTTGGAGGTAGGCGGTCATATTCCCTGATTTTGGGGGGTAAAATAGGGATTTTTGGGAAAATGTGGCGGTCAAGTAAGGGGAGTAATTGCTTTATAATCTAAGTAATCGCTGAAAAGGAAAGTTGTATTCAGAGATTATTGATTTTAGAGCTTCGCTGTATCCGATACATTTTGTAAGAGCTTGATATTTAAAGCACTACAAGCTTCAAAGAAGTCAGGGTCAAAGCTTGCGATATACGCGGGCGTCTTTTCTGTACTCTACCAAAACCGAACTATCCAAGAATACACGCTTACTGCTCATATACATTCAGGTCGTCAGTTGGATAATCGGGGTAGGGCGCATCCCCTTTAAAGGCTTGAGCCGTTAAATATCTCTCCGTATGTTCCCGAACCTCAGAATCACCGACAGAATAGTCGATAAAACCGTTATTTGCTTCATCGTCAGCAGCCAGTTCCAAAAAGTCTTCGTGCAAATTGAGCACACGAAGCACATTGAAGTAAGCGCCGATCGCCACACTGGGTTTACCGCGCTCAATGTGGTAAAGGGTGGTGCGGTTGATACCGGCGCGCTCTGCCACCTGTTCGGTGGTCAGCCCCCTTCGCTTCCTGGCCAGTTTGATTTGCTCGCCTACCTGCTCCATTATTTTTTGGTGCTTTGGGAACAGGATTTGTTGTTTAGAGCCCATTTGTTGATTGTTTTCAACAAATATACAGGTTTCGTTGAAAATAATCAACATGTTGTTGAGTGTGGTTTCTCGTAGTCAACACAATTAACTGGTCATTCAATTCAGACACACATGCTTCGTAATCAATTCGCTATGCCCCGAAAAATGGCCAGACACTTCCTTCCCTCAACACTGTGAGAGCAGCAGTGGCTGCGTGCTATTTTACAAAAAAGCGCGAAGCCCAACAGATGGACTTCGCGCCTTAAAAATCAACTGTTCATATCTTGCATAATACTTATTGTTTCACAAACAGCAAAGTTTTCGGCGTATTACACGTATTGCCAAGCCACGGCCTCCCAGCCTTACCCGAGCTGTGCGTCCGGTGAGATAGAAAGGCCTAAAGCGGCAGGAGCGTTAGACAAAAGCCCGCATTTCCGCCGCCACCGCCGCAGCGCATTCCCACTGCACGAAATGGCCACACTGTGGCAGCAGCAGTAGCCGGCTGTTGGGGATTTGTGCCGCCCCTTTTTGGGCTACCTTCGCCGTGGTCAGGGTAGGGTTGAGCATCTTGTTGGGGATGAGCTGGTCGTTTTCGCCGTAGATGATCAGGGTAGGCAGCTGTAATTCCGTAAGGCGTTGGAAAACCGGTGTGTCGAGCATGCCCATTACGCACTTGGGGATCATGCGGCAGTAATGGCTGTAGGCTTCCTCGTCCGCCCGCAATTCCATGCGGTCGTCGATCATAAACTGGGCGTCGGCGGGAAATCGGTTGAAGTTGGCTTCAAAATTGCGGCGGATTTGGTCCTCGGGCATAGCGCGCAGCAAAGCAGGCTTATACATGGTGCGTACCCACTGCCGGGCGGCGCGGTTGAAGGTCTCAAAGCCGGCGGGGGCAACCAAGATCAACTTCTGGTAGTGCTCCGGTTCATCTAGTATAGCGGCGATACTCGACTGCCCGCCCATAGAATGGCCGACTAGGACAACGTCCCTGTAACCCTGCGTGCGGACAAACTCGTTGATTTTTTTGGCAAAAAAGGGGATGCCGTACGGGTGCTCCCCCTTGCTGGAATCCCCGTAGCCGGGCAGGTCGATGGATACGCAGCGGTGGGTCTTGCTGAGGTGCGGGACCAGCTTGTCCCAGGCTTTGTGGTTGCTGCCTAGGCCGTGTACGAACAGCATGGTCTGCCGGCCACTGCCCGACACGGTATAGTGAATATCGACATCCTCAGATAGGCTGGCGTACTGCGATAGTTTGGCGTGCATATCCTGCTGCTTTTGACCCTCCTTAGCCGGCGGGGGCGGCGAAGCTACGGATTGTGCAGCGCTTTTGCCCGCGCTGGGCGGATTTTCTGCGGCCGTCTTGCGGTTGCGCAGCAAATAGTAGAGGCCAAAGCCGATTAGCAGGGAGCCGATGATGGCGTAGGTGGCCGCTACGGCCGGGTTGCGCACTTCTTCCTGCATATAACCCCCAATACGGCCGTAGTAGGTGCCGAAGTGAATGACGACCGCGCCGACAGAAGCCGCTACGGGGGCGATGCGGGGGACTTCCTTTAGGAAAATGCCCATAAGCACCGGCACGAAAGCGGCAGAGAAGTAGGCGTATACGCCGTTCTGCGCAAAAATACCCACACTGAGGCTGGGATAGAGCAACTGCTGGTAGGAAAGCAAAATGGACACCACGGCCAGCAGCACGATGACCATCTTGTTGATGAAAACGAGCCGGCGGGATTTGCGGCTTTCGCTGCCTAGGCTGCCGCCCGCCAGCGGCTCTATGATGTCGGAGGTAATGGTGCTCGACAAGGACTGAATCAAGCCTTCCAAGGTCGATAAACCCGCCGACAATAAGCCCAGGATGACAATCAGCCCCATAACCACCGGAAACTCAGTGACCACATAAGCAGGGATAATACCGTCCATGTTTATGGCTTCCCCGTCCACCGTCAAATCCGGAAAGCGGAGCCGGGCGAACAAGCCGGCAATGACTACCGCGAAGAACAGGGCTTCCACCAAGATGCCGACAATCAAGTAGCGGTTGACATCCTGCTCGTCCTTCAGCAGCAGCGACTTGGTGATGATGTGCGGCTGGCAGACGATAGCCACGCCTACAACCAAGGAGCAGAAAATACTTTCAAAATAGTCGCGGAACAGGAAGCTCTCCGGGTTGACCGCCTTGGTCAGCATCGGGTCTACGGCGGCGAGTTTGTCCATGAAGCCCTTGACGCCGTTGCTGAAATGCTCGTAGCCAGAACTTAGCAGGATCACCGCCACGATAATCATCAGCACCGCCTGTATCGTATTGGTATACACCATGGAGTTGGCCCCGCCGAACATCATGTAGCCAAATACAAAGGTCACCAAACCGATGAGTATGTACAGTTCCTCGGCGTTCAGCGCTTTGGCCATCACCTTGGTCATGCCCACGCAGATCAGTACAATAAAGGTGATGAGCAGCAGGGACAGGAACCCAAAAAACAGCGCGTACCCACTACTGCCGTACCGTTTGCCAATCCACTGCGCCATCGTCAGGGCCTTTACGGTCGAGCCGTGCTTGCGGAAGCTCTTCGTCAAGACCACCAACGACACATACACCCCTATGGGCAGCACAATACCCAGAGCCAGTACGCCGCTTATACCGTACAGCGCGATAAAACCGGGGTTGATGATAAAGGTCGCCGCGCTAGTGATAGAGGCCGCCAGCGACAAGCCCACTACCACGGGCGAGAACTGAATGCTCCCCACTGCGTAATCTTTGATCGACTTGATCCGGAGGGCACCCCGGATGACAAAGTACAATATTGCCGCGCCGTACAACGCCAACAGGGCGGCTGTTGCCCAGACTAGTTCCTGTGATGCCATGATGATGTTTTTGCTCTAAAGCGTCGTTAAGGTAGCCCAAAAGCAGGGATTCTAAGGCAAAATTGCAGTTTGGCAAAAATAAATTTGGGGTTGACTTTGGGGTGTTTTTGGGTAGGTCGAAGAAGTAGCGGCACAGAATGATGTGTGTAGCCTTTTTTCTATAGGGGTTCTGATTTTTGAAGCTTTGGGCGGAAGAGGGTTGACTATGCTGCGGCAAATATAAATCGAGCCTAACTGTTGCAAACGGATGTAAATATCTATATATTTGCATGAGAGGCGCATTGCCTCACGCTTCCCTAATTATAATCAGGCCTCCTTCGAATGGGGGCAAAAAGACATTAGCGTTATGACTGAAGACAAGAAGAATGTAGCCTTGGTGACCGGAGCGACCGGCGGCTTGGGCACCGATATGGTAAAGAAATTGATGGACGACGGCTTTGTAGTGGCGGCGAACTACCGCAGCCCCAATAAAGCGGAAGCCTGGGCGGAGAAAATGAAAGCGGACGGGTACGAGCCCAACTTGTTCCAGGCAGATGTGTCGGACTACGCCCAAGTGGGCAACATGGTGGAGTCGATTGAGGAACAACTTGGCACAGTGGATGTCCTAGTGAACAACGCCGGCATCACCCGCGATGGCTCGTTCAAAAAAATGAGCCCTGAGAACTGGGACGCCGTCATGAAAGCCAACGTCTACAGCGTATTCAACTGCTGCCGGCACGTTATCAACCCTATGATTGACCAAAGTTATGGCCGCATCATCAATATCTCCTCCGTCAATGGTCAGCGGGCGCAGTACGGGCAGTGCAATTACGCAGCGGCAAAGGCAGGCATGCATGGCTTTACCAAGACACTGGCCATCGAGGTAGCTCGCAAGGGGATTACCGTCAATACCATTTCTCCGGGGTACATCGCCACCGATATGGTGATGGCGGTAGACGAAAGCGTGCGCGAAAAGATTATCAAGGGCATCCCCATCGGCCGTTTGGGAGGCACCTACGAGATTGCCCACCTTGTTTCCTTCTTGGCTTCGGAGGATGCGGCCTTCATCACGGGGGCCAACTATGCCATCAACGGCGGGCAGCACGTGTACTAGAGATCAGGGCGCTAAGCGCTCCACCTGCCAGCCATCGGCCGTCTTTTCGTACTGAAAGCGGTCGTGCAGCCGGTTGGGGCGGCCTTGCCAGAACTCGAAACGGTGGGGCTTGACCCGGTACCCGCCCCAGAAGGAGGGTAGGGGGACTTCCCCTTTGCGGAACTTCTGCTTCATTTCCTCAAACTTGGCAAGCAGCATAGAGCGCGAGCTGATGGGGCTGCTCTGCTCGGACACCCACGCGCCCAGTTGGCTGCCGTGCGGCCGGCTGAGGAAATAGCGGGTGGACTCGGCCGTGCTGACTTTCTCCACTCGGCCGCTTATGATGGCCTGCCGCTCCAGTTCGTTCCAAAAAAAGAGCAGGGACACCTTGGGGTTGCCAGCCATTTCCCGGGCTTTCCGGCTGCCGTAATTGGTGAAGAACACAAAGCCTTGCTCGTCGAAGTATTTCAGCAGTACAGTACGCTGGGAAGGCTGCCCGTCCTCCGCCACGGTAGCCAAGATCATAGCATTAGGGGTGCCGGCCTCGGCCTGCAGGGCTTGCTCAAACCAGTGCTCAAACTGGCGGATGGGGCTGTCGTGCAGCTCGGCCTCCTGCAACCCATGTTTGGTATACTCTTCTCGTAGGGCGGATAAATCCATCACAGCAATTGCTTGAAGATGTGCATCATTTCCTGTTCCATAGGGGAGTAACGGTGGTCCGCCGTAAAGACCTGACGGAAATCGTCAAGTATGCGCTGCCGGCCCGCTTCGTCTGACATATACTTGTCGTGGTAGGACAGGATGGTCTCGATACACTCGTGGTCGGAGCACTGCTCAAATACGGACTTCACCCGCTCGTAGTCGGCTTCGCCCAAGCGCTGCTTGATCAGAGCTTCCTCCTCCGGCGCGATGTGGGAGTCGATGGTGGCGGCATACAGCATGGCAAAGGCGGAAAATTCTTCGTAACTCCAGTTGCTCTTTACTTTCATGGTAGTCGGCTTTGTGTAGGGCGAATATAGCAAAGCGCCCGGTTATTCTGTACTGACTTTTTTCAGCTCGGCGAGATTGTGGTTGAAAAGTTCTAAAGTTGAAGGGTTGAAAAGTTCTAAAGTTGAAGGGTTGAAAAGTTCTAAAGTTGCAAAGTTAGCTGATCGATCGATTAGCCAGCCCTGAAGGACTTCT
>JAAAOU010000332.1 GCA_009908745.1 Bacteroidota bacterium | reverse complement strand
TAAATGCAGGCTCTGTTTTTCTGGGGCATTACACCCCGGAGTCGGTTGGAGATTACGCTTCCGGCACCAACCACACCTTGCCCACCGATGGTTATGCCCGCAATTACAGCGGGGTGTCGCTCGACAGCTTCATCAAGAAAATCACCTTCCAGTCTTTGAGCGAAGAGGGGTTGGCTAAGTTGGGCCCCGCGGTGCAGCGTATGGCGGAGGCGGAGGAGCTGATGGCGCATGCTCGAGCGGTGGAGGTGCGGCTTAGAAAGGGGGAGGGATAGGGCCATTCCTTAAAAAATCTAGTACAATATTGGTATCGAACAATAAAGTCATCAATCTAACAGCTTCAGCGATACTAAAAACTCCTCCTCATCCATTGGCAAGCTACCTCTCAAAGAGCGCACATCTTTCGAGTTGTAAGATTGTTCCGCTACAAGTGCGTCTACAGAAATGTACTCGCGCGTGGGTTCCGCTACACGCTGTAGAACAAGCCTTTGTTCAACGGTCTTGTTTAGCTCAGCAATTAATTGCTCATCCTTTGTGGAAGCAATCAAAGCGATCAGGTTTAGTCGATCTGTTTTTGCGGTCATTATTGGCAGTTTCTTAAATAAAGGCTTAAATTATAACAAAAGTTCCCATGATCCACCACCTAGTCCGTCCCAACATACGGCAACTGACCCCCTACGCTTCCGCCCGTTCGGAATTCAAAGGGCAAGCCGATGTGTTTTTGGATGCGAACGAAAGCCCCTACGACACGGGCTACAACCGCTACCCGGACCCTTTGCAGCAAAAGCTGAAAGCAGCGTTGGGTACGCTAAAAGGGGTAGCCCCAGAGCATATGTTCTTGGGCAACGGCAGCGACGAAGCGATCGACTTGCTGATGCGCATCTTCTGCGAGCCGGGGGAGGACCACATTGTGATATTACCGCCTACGTACGGCATGTACAAAGTCTCGGCGGGCATCGCGAATGTAGCCGTGCGGGAAATCCCCCTGCAGCCCGGGCGCTTCCAGCCGGATGCAGCTGCTATTTTGGCGAAAGCCGACCAACACTCCAAGCTCCTTTTCCTGTGCAGCCCGAATAACCCGACGGGCAATAGCTTTTCCCCCGGCTTAGTCCGGGAGTTGCTGGCGAATTTTCCGGGCATAGTGGTGGCCGACGAGGCGTACATCGACTTTTCGGCACAGCAGAGTGCTACCCGTTGGTTGGGCGAATTTCCTAACTTGGTCGTGATGCAGACCTTTTCCAAAGCTTGGGGCTTGGCGGGTATCCGTTTGGGGATGGCGTTTGCCTCGGAGGAGATCATCGGCTATTTCAACAAAGTGAAGCCTCCGTACAACGTCAATCAGCTTACCCAAGAAGCGGCGCTTAAAGCGCTGGACAACAAGACTAAGAAGGAAGCGCAAGTGCAGCAAGTGCTTGGGCAGCGGGCCCTGTTGCAGCAGTACTTGGGCGGCTTGCCTTTCGTAGAACGTATTTACCCCTCTGATGCTAACTTTTTGCTGGTGAAGATGGAAAACGCCCGAGGTGTGTACGACTACCTGGTGAAGCAAGGCATTATCGTGCGGGACCGCTCCCGGGTGACGCTCTGCGAGGACTGTTTGCGGATAACGGTGGGGACGCCGGCGGAGAATGAGCGGGTGTTCCGGGCGTTGTTGGGGATGGAGGGGGAGTAGGTTCAAAAAGCGGCGGCGAGGAGAGTTTTAATAGGAGCCACGAATGGCAAAAAGGGGCTTATACAAAGCTACGCTTGTTAGGATCATATGGGTATAGAGGTATCCTCCGCTACAGACGCTTCAGCCTGCACAGGTGCATGGTGGGTGGCGGTGGTTATACATGCTGGTCGTACCCCTCCCCTGAATATAGTTAAGAAACACCACTCTTTGCGGTACTGGAACTATATGTGTATATTTATGGTTGTACCAAGGTGGTACATTTAAAGAAGTGAGCTATGTTGGTAATAAGCAGTAGAGAATTTAGACAGAATCAAAGGAAATATTTTGATAAAGCGGACGAAGGAGAACAGATTATAGTTCAGAGGGGAAAGGATAAGGCATACGCATTGACTCCTATTAGCGAAGATGACTTATACTTTAGTGCAGAAATGATTGAAAAGATCCACGAGAGTGCCCGGCAGGCGCAACAGAAGAAATACATTGAAATCTCAACCGCTGAGGAAATTAAGGAATTGCTGGGGCTATGACATACAGCTTGCGACTTACGCTGGATGCCCTAAAAGACATAGAAAAACACAAAAAATCTGGTGATAAAAAACTACTGCAAAAAATTGAAGTCTTATTACATGAATTGCAAAAGCATCCTCGTACAGGGACTGGACAGCCTGAGCAACTAAAGCATGGCTTAGAAGGGTTCTGGTCAAGAAGGATCAACAAAAAGCACCGATTGGTCTATGAGATCGAAGATGAAATAGTTACAGTAATTGTAGTCAGTGCTTATTCACACTATGGAGGTAAATAAGAAGTCCTTTTAAAGAATGGAGAAGCCATCAACCCCGATGTCATAAGTCTAACCCCCCGTAAAGAAGGAAAAGATGGATTCAGTCTCCAGACTGGATACAGACTATCTCCCCGTCTCTGACGGATGTAAGCGAGGCTATTCCTAAGGATTTCGAGGTATTAGCCAGCAAGTCCCCATTAAAAAAAGATGCTAAAAGCACTAATCAATAGGGCAACCTCTTTTGTTAGACAATCTATCTTTCCCCTGTCCCTATTGACAAGCGAAACAAGCATGAAAAAACTCCTCCTACTAGACCGCGACGGCACCCTGATACTCGAGCCGGAAGACCAGCAAATCGACAGCCTGGAAAAGCTTACCTTCTACCCCGGCGTATTCCAGTACCTATCGCGCATCGTGCGGGAGCTGGACTACGAGCTGCTGATGATCACCAACCAAGACGGGCTAGGCACCGCCGCTTTCCCGGAAGAAACCTTCTGGCCGGCACATAAGAAGATGATGGAAACCTTGGAAGGAGAAGGGATCCACTTCGCGGACGTGCTGATCGACCGCAGCTTCCCGGAAGACAACGCGCCCACCCGGAAACCACGTACGGGGCTACTGACACCTTATCTACAGGGGGATTACGACCTGGCCAACTCCATCGTCATCGGCGACCGGCTGACGGATATGGAGCTGGCTAAGAACCTCGGCGGCAAAGGCATTTTGCTGAGCAACCACCCCGATTTAGGAGCAGAGGAAGTTGAAGCGGACGGGGAGGAAGTAGAGCGGGCCATCGCGCTAAAGACGGAGGACTGGGGTGAAATTTACAGGTACCTGCGCCTGCAGGAGCGCACCGCAGAAGTCCATCGCAAAACAAAAGAAACGGATATTTACATCCACCTCGATTTGGATGGCAGTGGCAAAAGCGATTTGGATACCGGCCTGGGCTTTTTTGACCATATGCTCGATCAGCTAGCCCGGCACGGCGGGTTGGGCCTGACGGTAAAAGTCAAAGGCGACTTGCATGTGGACGAGCACCACACCATAGAGGATACCGCTTTGGCGCTAGGGGAGGCATTTGCGAAAGCCATAGGCGATAAGCTCGGTATGGAACGCTACGGATTTGCCTTGCCGATGGATGATTGCCTGGCGCAGGTTGCTATTGACTTTGGCGGCCGGCCGTGGATCGTTTGGGAGGCGGAATTTAAACGGGAGAAAATTGGCGATATGCCTACAGAAATGTTCTCCCACTTTTTCAAGTCCTTTTCCGATGCTGCCAAGTGCAACCTCAACATTAAAGTAGAGGGGACGAATGAGCACCATAAAATTGAGGCGATCTTCAAGGCGTGGGCGCGGGCGATAAAAATGGCGAAACAGCGGGATGCCGAACGCCTACAATTGCCCAGTACAAAAGGCGTGCTTTAAGGTGGCGTAGGAGGACCGGCTAGAGTACCGCTTCCCGTGCCGCTTTCATCGGGATGCCGATGCACTTCTTTTCCATGTAGGAAAGCATCTTCTCCATCAGGGCTTTAGCCTCATCGTCGAGGCCGGAGAGCTCTTTGTGGAACACCTCGTTCATCGCTTTTTCCTTGACGGCTTTGATCTCAGTGGGCACATCGCGTAGCGCCAGCTCAATTTGGCGTTGCTTCACCAGCGAGGGGACTTCCTCCAAAAAACCATCGAGTACCCGCTTGGCCCGCTCGACCTCCCGCTCGCGGAAGGCAAGGTTTTTCTTAGCCAGATTGCGTAAGCCTTCAACCTCGATGTACTCCACCAGGCAATCTTCGGTAATCAGTTCGTCCACATTATTCGGAATAGCGAGGTCGATGACCACTTTGCGGTCGGTCTCGCCCTGTAGCAGCCGCTGGTAGAGCTCGGTCGTGATGATAGGCTCAGTAGCACCCGTGCAAACTACCATGCAGTCGAAACCACCTTTATAGTTAGGCAGCTCAGACAGGGGCAGCGCTTTGCCGCCGATGTTTTGCGCCAGTTGCTCCGCTTTTTCCAGGCTGCGGTTGAAGACCGTGACGTTGGTGAAGCCATGCTTGACCAAAAACTTCCCGACCAGCTGATTGGTCTGTCCTGCGCCAATGACGAGCAAACGGTCGTTTTGGTGCACGTGCGAACGCAGCATCTGCTGAATAGAAAGGGATACTACAGATATGGGCTTGTCGCCAATCCGGGTCTTGTTGTAAACCGCTTTGGCCGCGACCACCGCCTGCTGAAAAACAATGCGCAGGTAGTTGCCCGTAAGCCCCCATTCCCGGCACTGCTCAAATGCCTCGCGGATTTGCCGCAGAATCTGCCGTTCGCCAATAACCAGAGAATCGATAGAGGCGGCGACATCCAAGAAATGCTCTACGGCCTGCTGTCCTTCGTACTGATAAACGACCTGCTCGATCTCATCCATGACGTCCACCGGCATCGTCGGATTTACACTTTGGAAAAAGCGGGCGGTGAAGCGCTCGTCTAGCATTTGCGGGGTGGTGAAAAAGTACATTACCCGATTGCAAGTTTGCAGGTAAAAAAGCTCATCAAGGTTGAACTGTGCTTTCAAACTTTCCAACCGCTGCTGCAGCTCGGCCGAGTCCGCTGTCTTCAGTACGAAATCGCCAATCTCCTTGAGATTAGTCCGCTTGTGTGTTACCGTAAGTATCTTGTAGTTCGCCAGCATAGAGCCTTCAATTCAGTATTACTTGCAAAAATAGAATCTGGTTATCGGTCGTATGTCACGGATTTGCAACATGCTTAAACAAAACTATCAGCTCGTTTTGCGGACCCGAATGACTTTTGTCACTACCCGAGTAGAGCTTACGCAAATATGACAGACAGCGGAGCAAGAGCTTCAATGTTTGATCGGTGCTATAAGCCTTGCTATACTTTGCGTGCAGCTCGGTTGATAGGTGTCGAAAACCATTTGCATAAACTTACGCTTTAGACAGATAAGCCGTTGTCAGGCCTTTGTCATAAACATGAACAGGCGCAAAAATGACAGCAAACAAATTCTCCGTATATTCCCCCTCAAAAAATGGCAGACGTCTTAAAACGGACCTTCAATCCTTTCCAGGAGAATACCTATATCGTGTACGACGATACCGGGGAATGTGTCATTTTCGACCCGGGCTGCTACGCCCAAGAAGAGAAAGACGCGCTGGTGCAAATGATCGAAAAGCACAGTTTAAAGCCCGTGCGCCTGATCAATACCCACTGTCACCTCGACCATATATTCGGCAATAAATTTGTAGCTGAAAAATACGGCCTGCCCTTGGAGATACACAAAGGTGAAGTGCCAGTATTGGACGCAGCCCCGCAATCCGCCGCCATGTTCGGCTTGCCCTTGCCATCGGGGCCGGTTTCTCCCGCGCCAGGGCGCTTCATCGAAGCCGGGGAGGAGATCACCTTTGGCCGAACGCGTCTCAAGGCCCTGTTGACACCCGGCCACTCTCCCGCCAGCTTGTCGTTTTACTGCGCCGAAGACGACTTCATCATTGCGGGCGATGTGCTGTTCTTGGGCAGTATCGGCCGGACCGACTTACCGGGGGGCGATTTCAATACGCTTATCGAAAGCATACGGACGCAGCTATTCCCCCTTGGCGACCAAGTCACCGTATACCCTGGCCACGGCCCCGAGACCAATATCGGCTACGAAAAACAGCATAATCCGTTCTTGTAAAATGAAGCCCGTCCGGCCAGCGTTATTCTTCCAATCAAATGATGTACCCATGCCCACGCAATTGTTCCGCTCCGGAATGGTCCAGAAGGGGGCCATAAAAAGCCTGCCGCTCGTGCTAGCTTTCTTGTGTTGCCTGCCGCTGCTGTTGCCCGCTCAATTCAACCGGCAAGACACCCTGCGGGGCAGCATCACCCCGGAGCGCGCCTGGTGGGACCTGACGTACTACCACTTGGATATAGAAGTAGACCCGGCCAAACGCCGTATACAAGGTGCCAATACCATTCAGTACCGCGTACTACAGCCGGCTGAGCGTATGCAAATCGACCTGCAGCCGCCCATGATGATCACAGCAGCCGAACAAGCCGGCGACACCCTGCCTTTCGAGCGCGACGGCAATGTCTACTACATCGATATGCCGGCTGATTTAAAAGAAGACAAAGTATACGAGTTGCGGATATCTTACGCTGGCCAACCCCGTGTAGCCCTACGCCCTCCTTGGGACGGCGGGCTAACTTGGGAAACCGATCAGAATGGCAACCCTTTCGTCGCGACTTCCTGCCAAGGCGAAGGGGCAAGTATGTGGTGGCCCTGCAAAGACCACATGTATGATGAACCCGATAGCATGCTGATCAGCGTGGAAGTGCCCGACACGCTCATGAATGTATCTAACGGGCGGTTGCGCTCTGTGGAGAAGCATGAGGGAGGGACGGCTACCTACCACTGGTTCGTCAGCAACCCCATTAACAACTACGGCGTCAACGTCAATATCGGTGATTACGTGCACTGGTCGGAAACCTACGAGGGGGAGGCAGGGCAGTTGCCATGCAGTTACTACGTGCTGCGGGATAACTTGGAAAAAGCAAAAAAGCAATTCCAGCAAGTGCCGCTCATGCTGGAAGCCTTCGAGCACTGGTTTGGCCCGTACCCGTTTTACGAAGACGGCTACAAGCTCGTAGAGGTGCCTTACTTGGGCATGGAACACCAAAGCTCCGTCACCTACGGCAACAAATACCGGAACGGCTATCTCGGTACCGATCTGAGCGGCAGCGGCTGGGGCAAAAAGTTTGACTTCATCATCATTCACGAATCGGGGCACGAGTGGTTCGCCAACAATATTACGTACAAAGATATTGCCGACATGTGGATACACGAGGGTTTCACCGCTTATTCAGAGGCGCTGTATGTAGACTACCATTTCGGCAAAGCGGCCGGCGCAGCCTATGTGACCGGCACCCGAGCGAATATCATGAACGACCGCCCGGTCATAGGCCCGTACGGCGTCAACCAATCAGGCTCTTCGGATATGTATTACAAAGGCTCCAATATGCTGCATACCATCCGCGCCATACTGGACGACGATGAGCGCTGGCGGAAGGTACTGCGGGGGCTCAACCGTGATTTCTACCACCAAACCGTCACCACGCAGGAGATTGAGCGCTATTTGATCAAGCATACCGGGCTGAAACTGGAAAAAGTTTTTGACCAGTACCTGCGGGATGTCCGCATTCCTACCCTGCAGATAGAGCGGCAAGGCAAGCACCTGAAGTACCGCTGGGCAAATGTGGTGGAAGGCTTCGATATGCCGGTAGAGGTCGTAGTAAAGGGCGAACAACTGCGCCTTAAGCCTACTACAGACTGGAAACGGAAGCGGCTGGGCCGCCGAAAAGGAAAGATCAAGCTTGATCCGGATTATTATGTGGAGCTAAAAAAACGGTAGTCAAGCATACCGCTCCCGCCATAATTGCCGTGCCCGCTCGTACAGCTCTATATCGGCCTGATTCAGCTGCCGGATGCGTCGCAGGGTTTCTGGCGAAGGGGTTGGATACTTCGCTTTTACTTGGCGGTTATCGTTGACCCGGCGCGTCCGGTCCTGCGCAGTCAGTGTCCAGCCCACCTGTTCGGCAAGCCGGTCTAGGCCATCCACGAAATCTTCCTGGAAGCCAAAAAAGTCCAAGTCTTCCAGTTCTATTCCCTCCAAAAAGCGCGACATCACATTTTGCCGTTTGGGGCGTTCGATAAACTCCTCCAGGTTCATCATCTTCCGATCCGGGTTTTCCCGTAGGCGCTTGGGGAACTCGTGGGTGATACTGTAATAATAATTGGATACGACCCGTTGCGCTGGATCGCGCAGCCAAGTGATAATCATGGTATCCGGTCCGTGCAGCGGTTTTAGGTAAGTATAGGGAAGATGCCCGTGTATCACCCGGTGCCGTTTACGGAAGTGGTGGGAAAGCGTTTGCCCCTGCCGCAGAAGTCCGTATTGATTGATAGCGAGCACCCGGGTAGGCCCGTATTGCTGGTAGAGGATTTCCCGGAATGCTAACCCGGCTGTCTTGGGAATATGCATGGAGAGCAGCGCCGGAAAGTCAGCCGGGCCAGGCCGGCCGCTGAGCCAGTCTTCTATTTTCGACATCAAGGAAGTGCCATACTTGGGCATGGTAATGACAAGAGTTGTTTGACGCGGATGTAAGAGCTTGTTGGGATTTTGGTCTTCTAGTCGAAAACTAGCAATTTTTTGGTTAGACGAGACCCGAAAACCGGAGTTTAGCCTGAGCTAAATGCCCCGATAGCGATCGGGGT
>JAAAOU010000342.1 GCA_009908745.1 Bacteroidota bacterium | reverse complement strand
AATCCCCAAATTTTGGCAATTTCGCGTTCTGACTTAATCAATATGATGGACAACCTTAACGACTTAAAAGCTTTGCTCGCCATCCCCCGGGATATCGTCATTACGACCCACCGAAACCCGGACGGCGACGCGATCGGCTCTTCTCTGGGCCTTTACCACTTCCTTCTCAAGAATGGCCATACCGTGCATGTCATCTCTCCTTCCGAATACCCGGAGGCTTTCTCGTGGATGCCCGCCGTGAATGACATCATCATCTACGACCTTGACCCCGAGCGGTCCAAGGAGCTTGTGGAGCGTGCCGACATTATCTTCTGCCTAGACTTCAACGCCTTGGACCGCATCGATAAACTGGGGGACCTCATTGCCCCCACCAAGAGCGAGAAGGTCATGATCGACCACCACCTTTACCCGGAAGGTTTTGCCGATTTCTTGCTGTCTGACACTTCGGCCAGCTCTACTTGCGAGCTGATCTTCGACTTCATCTATATGCTGGAGATGGACCGTGATTTGGACGTGACGGTAGGGGAGTGCTTGTTTACGGGCATTATTACCGATACCGGCTCTTTCCGCTACAGCACCTCGGCCAAACTGTACCGCATCGTGGCGGAACTCGTGGAACGGGGGGTAGACGACTACAAGCTGCAGGACCTCATCAACAACAGCATGAAAGAGAAACACCTGCGCCTGCTTGGCCACTGCCTCAACAACCGCATGGAAATCTTGGAAGAGTACAACACGGGCATTATCACATTGACCAAGCAGGACTACGACGACTTCGACATCCAACGCGGGGATACCGAGGGGATTGTCAATTTTCTGCTGAAGATCAAAAACGTAAAGATGGCGGCTTTTATCACCCAGCAACCGACGATTTGCAAAATATCGCTGCGGTCCAAAGGGGATTTCTCCGTGCAGGAGATCGCCAAGCGGCACTTCAAAGGCGGCGGCCATCAGAATGCTTCGGGCGGGTTCTCCTTTCAGTCGTTGGAGGACACGGTCAACCGCTTCAAAAACGTACTGCCCCGCTACAAGGCTAAATTATTGGCGAAATAGATTATCAATCAAAACCAACTAAAGTACAATAACTATGCGAATTTACATTGTTTTCGCTTTGTTCGTAGCCCTTTCCCTGGCGGCTTGTCAACCCGACGGAGGGGGCAGCAGCTCGGATGTGCAGACTACGGAAAATGGCTTCGAATACATCATGCACGTCGATGAGGAAGGGGAGCAGCCGCAAGCCGGGGAGTATGCCTACTTCCACGCCCAAATCCGCAACGGCGACAGCGTGCTCATGTCCACCCGTCAGCAGCAAGGCCGGCCGGCGTTTATGGAAATCTCCAACATGGAACAGCGCCCTAACCCGGTGAGCGATGTGCTCAAGCTACTGTCCGCCGAGGATAGCGCGACGATCATCATCGACTTGGATACCATCCCGCAGGAGCAGCGGCAACCAGGCTTCAAGGATGCCGATAATATGTACTATGATATTGTGCTGACGGATATCCTTTCCAAGCAAGAGCACCAGGCGAAGATGGCCGAGATGCAGGCCGAGCAACAGGCAAAAGTGCAAGAACTGGCTGGCGATAAAGATGCGGTCGCTCAGTTGGTCAGCGCAACCCTTGAGCAATACAAAAATGACGCATTGGGGGATGAGCTGCAGGAAACGGCATCCGGCTTGAAGTACGTTATACACGAACAGGGCGATGGAGCACAGGCCGAACCTGGCAATGAGGTCTTTGTGCACTACTACGGCGTATTGGCCGAAGACGGCACTATGTTTGACAACTCCTACAAACGTGGCGAGCCCTTCAGTTTCCAACTCGGCCAAGGCATGGTCATTCCCGGATGGGATGAGGGGGTTGCCCTTTTGCAAGTTGGGGATGAAGCGACGTTCTTCGTGCCTTCTGAGCTGGGCTACGGCCAACGGGGTGGCGGCCGCACCATACCTCCAAACGCGGAGCTGGTCTTCCATGTGAAGTTGCTGGATGTTCAGTAAACTTTTTGCCCCTTAAGAATTGTTATCTTCGGGCAGCGTCAGCTTTCACGGCGCTGCCTGAAATATTTTCACTTAAACCAAGGTAGAAGGCACGATTATGACTTCAGATCAACTCCAAGAGCTGAACGACCGCCTGGCTGCGTTGAGGAGGTATCTTTGACGTCGACGAGCGCAAATTTCAGATCGAAGACAAGCAACAACAATCATTAGACCCGGCCTTTTGGGATGACCCCAAACGGGCAGAGACCATTCTCAAAGAGATCAAGAGCCACAAGAACTGGGTGCAGCAGTACGAAACTGCCGAACGAGCCATTGAGGACTTGGACGTGCTGTACGAATTCTACAAAGAAGGCGAAGGCACGGAAGAAGAGGTGGACCGCCGCCATGAAGAGGCCCTCAAGGTGCTGGACGAGCTCGAATTCAAGTCGACGCTCAACAAGCAGGAAGACGAACTCGGCGCCATCTTGGAAATCAACTCCGGCGCTGGCGGCACCGAAGCCAACGACTGGACCGAGATGCTCATGCGCATGTATGTGATGTGGGCGGAGCGCAAGGGGTTCAAAATTTCCGAACTGAACCGCAGCGATGGCGATGTAGCCGGTGTAAAGTCCGTTTCACTTGAAATAGAGGGGGACTTTGCCTACGGTTTGCTCAAGGGGGAAAACGGGGTGCACCGTCTCGTGCGGGTCAGCCCCTTCAACGCGCAGGGCAAGCGCATGACTTCTTTCTCCTCCGTATTTGTCCATCCTATGGTAGATGACCGCATCGAAGTGGAGGTTAACCCCGCCGACTTGGAGTGGGACACCTTCCGGGCGAGCGGCGCGGGCGGGCAGCACGTCAACAAGACAGAATCCGCGGTACGGGTGCGCCACCTGCCTACGGGCTTGGTCGCGGAGTGCCAGCAGGAACGCTCGCAGCACATGAACCGCGAGAAAGCGATGCAGATGCTTAAGAGCCGCCTGTACGAAGAAGAGATCAAAAAGCAACTGGCGGAAAAGGACAAAGTGGAGGCCTCCAAAATGAAAAACGAATGGGGCTCCCAAATCCGTTCCTACGTCTTGGACGACCGCCGGGTCAAGGACCACCGCACGGGGCATCAGACGAGTCAGACGGATGCGGTGCTCGACGGCGACCTCGATGACTTCCTGCAGGCTTATTTGATGAACGCATCGGTGGAAGAAGGGTAAGAGAGTGTTCAAAAAACGGTGTCTACTGAAATGCTCCTGCGGCTAAGCCATTGAGCGTCAAGCATTGCGTTCTCTGCGCCTCCGCGTGTGGCATACACTTTTGAATACGCTCGGTTAAAGCCCGTGTGGATTACTGCTCCCCCGGGTATTGCAACCCTATCTCCGCTCTTACCCGGTCCAAGATTTGCATTAACCCCAAGCTGCGGTCGAGCGGCCAGATATCGCTTTCCGTTTTGCCGGCCGCTATGCAGCGCATCACTTCCTGCGCTTCGTAGGAATAGCCATTGCCCTGCCATTCGAAATAATGATTGTGCGGGCGGCCATCTTCCCCAATCACGCTGAAGTTGCTGGGCTCGTGCCAGCGGGTATGCCAGTGTATCGTGCCTTTTTCTCCGTATAAGAACGCCTCCGTTTTGGTATGCGCCCTTAGGGTCGCGTGCAGGTGGGCCATGCGCGCTGTCTGCCCGTTTCCATCCTCGTACTGCAGCAACATGCCGATCTCTTCATCCACGCCAGTGCTGCCTATGCGGGCGGCGGCGTGCAGCTGATCGGGGCGGCCGAGCATGAGGTAGGCCAAAAAAACGGGGTAAAGCCCGATATCGAGCAGTGCCCCACCTGCCAAGTCCGCATTGAAAAGCCGGCTCTGCGGGTCGAAAGGGGCTTTGAAGCCGAAATCTGCTTTCACCGATTGCACCCGCCCGATCGCGTCTGATTGTATGAGCTCTAAAATCTTGAGTGTCGTAGGCAGAAAACGCGTCCACAGCGCTTCCATAAGGAATACGCCTTTTTGCCGGGCCGTATCGACCATTTCTTGGGCTTGCTGGCTGTTCAAGGCGAAGGCTTTTTCGCAGAGTACCGGTACGCCAGCGTTCAGGCACATCATCGTGTAGGTGTAGTGGTGGCTGTGGGGCGTGGCGATATACACAGCGTCTAGCTCCGGGCAGCCGAGCAGTTCCTCGTAGCTGCCGTAGGCGTGCGGTGCGCCGTACTGCCGGGCAAAAGCTTCCGCCCGTTCTGCCGAGCGGCTGGCTACGGCACTGATGCGGGCGTTGTCGAGCCGGGCAATATCCTGAGCAAACTGTTGGGCGATTTTGCCGGGGCCGATGATGCCCCAGCGGAATGTATTGTCCATGCGGGTGGTTTTGAGTATGCCGAATATAGGTGTTTTCACCTAATTTCAAAATGGGGTGATTTTACGCTTACATGCTGCATGTAAAGGAGGCATATTTGCATCAGGGACTAGACTAGAGCACTAAGCTTCAGCTTATGCTCAAAACACTTAAGACCCATTTTTCAAAGGTAAAGGCTATCGTTGCTCAGAAAGGCAAACTAAGTAGTCAAAGGGGGAATCAACAGACCCGGAGAACGCAGGGAAAACGATCCATGCGGAAGCTTCTACGGCTTGGCCGGGTCAATTTATTGCCTAACTGAGTGCGATAGCCTTGCTTTTTGGCTGCTCTGGTTTTTGCTACGCTTTGGCACAGATGCATGGCCCCCTACCTCCTCTGGCCGTATTGCTTTCCGTGCATGCGCTTGCTGCAAAATGCTCAGGCCAAGTACTCTTGGTTCTTTGACCAATCCTGTGATCCAAACTCCTTCCTTCGACTGTATCTCTTTCTCCCTGTTCTTTCCCGCAGCCTTTGTCAAAGAAAGGTGCTTTTTCACCGCCCCTACAAGGACCGCCCCGGTCATACCTATTTAGTTTTTTTTACCTTTAACCATTCTTTATTTTTACAGTCCAAGCCAGTGGATCGTGCTTCATGTCCTTTCTGCTGTTTCTGCTTGGGCTGTGTCATCTGTTATTCAAAACCTGTCCTCCTTATTGCAATAACCCGCAGTGATGCCGCAACTGTACGATAATCAGTTTTTCGTTAAACTTGAAATTAGCTTAGTTTGGATTGGTTGGATATGATTGCTACAATCCCGGCTGTACTCGGGGGGATAAGCAGTTTGTTTTTCTTGTCTCTTCATAATCGCTTTTCCAATTTAGGGCGCATTATGGGGTGGATCGTTTTGTTTGCCGCCGCTTGCGAGCTGACAGGAGTGTACACCTCTAGCAAAGGGGGCAATAACCTGTTCGTTCTGCACATTTACAACGTCGGTATCTTCTTTGGATACGGGCTCTTTTTTCATGCCCTTTTCAAAAAGTTACGCTGGTATGAATTCAGCAAGCCAGTACTCTATGGAGCTAGCAGTATCGTGCTTTTGGCGACCCTGATTATGGGCGATTGGCAAACGTTAAACGTGTATGTCAAGACCAGTACACAGGCAGTGATCATTGCACTTTGTTTTGGGGCTTACGCTTTGCTTACCCTCCGCCCGCATCCCTTTACTGATCGTCAGCCTGCCACTCTGTTTATAGCCGGTATATTGATTAGTACGGCAGCTAGTTTCATGGTATACCTATTCGGCAGTAAAATCAGCGAAATGGAATTGGCCACGCAAAAAGCCATATGGATGATCAATGTAGGGGGCAATATCGTTACCCAGGGGGTGTTTTTGTCTGCCCTTTGGCTAGCTTCGAGGCCTAATTCTCCAAATCAAAGCCATTCCTATGAGTGAAACAGAACTGGTACTTTACATTCTGGTATCGGTGGCGATCATGGTTGCGCTGGCGCTGGGCGTGATTTTGTTCTACCACATTTCGCAGCGTAAAATACAAGCGGAGCGCCTGCGGGTGGAATCGTTGAAAACACAGTACCAAAAAGAATTGCTGCAGCAAACCATACGCACGCAGGAAGAGGAGCGCGACCGCATCGCCCGCGAGTTGCACGACGATGTAGGCTCCAAGCTGAAGGCTTCTTCCGCAAAGGGCTGACCCGTATCCTTTCGGATGTCGATGGATTTCAAGTACTGCTCGATGCCCGCCACGGCCGCGACCTCCTCGATAAGTTAGCAGGGCGAGAAGCGCTGCCGGATTTGGTGTTGCTGGATTTGCAAATGCCGGAAATGGACGGGGTGGATACCCTGCGGGCTCTCAATAAAGCTTACCCCGCCCTCAAGGTCGTCATTCTTACTTCTCACTACAACGCCACGCTGATTCTCAAAATGATCGAGTTGGGGGCTTCCGCATTCTTAGCCAAAAACACCCCGCCCGAAGAACTGATCACTACCATCAGGAATGTAGTCGACAATGGCTTTCACTACGACAGCTTTACCGTCAAGCTGCTCTGGGAGCGTACACAGGGCAACCGCCCACCGGCTGAGGATGGAGACAAAGCGCTCACGAAGCGCGAACGCGAAGTACTGGAGCTGATCGGCCAGCAGTATACCAACAAAGAAATTGCGGACGAGCTGCACATTAGCCCCCGCACGGTAGAGGGGCACCGCAACCGCATGCTGGAAAAAACCGGGTCGAAGAACACCGTCGGCCTCATCCTCTACGCCATCGAACGGGGGATTGTGGAGCTGGAGAACGTACCGAAGAAGTCAGCCTAGAAAATAGACTGCCCGGTATAACTTGTAAACAGCTCCAGTGCT
The DNA here is from genome assembly GCA_009908745.1 of Bacteroidota bacterium. Classification (GTDB taxonomy): domain Bacteria; phylum Bacteroidota; class Bacteroidia; order Chitinophagales; family Saprospiraceae; genus Phaeodactylibacter. The sequence goes on along the minus strand of JAAAOU010000342.1, from coordinate 2,077 downwards.
TTAATACCGGCCTGGGAGTTGCCATGCTCATTCAGTTCCGGGCTCCAAACCGCGATTGCGAGCTTGTTAGGCACCACCGCTACGATTCCTCCACCCACACCGCTTTTTCCTGGCAAGCCCACACAGAAGGCAAACTCTCCGGCCTCGTCGTAGAAACCGCAGGTTAGCATAATGGCGTTGAGCCGTTTGGCTTGGCTCTTGCTCAGTATTCTCTTGCCCGTCTCGGGTAGTATCCCGTGATTGGCCAGTAACAAAAAGGCCTGTGCTAGCTCCCGGCAGCTCATGGCTACGGCGCATTGGTGGAAGTATATGTCCAGGACTTGGTCTACCGGGGCCTTGATATTATGGTGGCTTTTCATGAAGTTAACCAAGGCGGCGTTGGTAAAACCATGCTCCCGTTCGGAGCGGGCAACTTCGTGATCGTAGTAGACATCATAGGAGCCGGATAGCTCGCGTATGAAGTCCAGTAGATGCGCCTTGGGTCTGGGGTAATGCTTAACCAGGAGATCGGTAATGACCAGCGCACCAGCGTTGATAAAAGGGTTACGGGGAATGCCCTGCTCGTATTCCAACTGCACCAAAGAATTGAACGGATTGCCGGAGGGCTCCATCCCGACGCGCTCCCACAATTGCTCCCCTTCTTTGGGGTAGGCCAACGCTAAGGCAAATACCTTGGAGATGCTCTGAATCGAAAACTGCTCATCGGCGTCTCCCAGTTGAAACTGCTGTCCGTCGAGCGTGGCTAATGCGATACCAAATTTGTCACCGGGTACCCGCGCCAAAGCAGGAATGTAATCGGCTACCTGCCCTTTGCCCTGTTCAGCGCGAACCTCTTTTGCTATAGCCGTAAGGATTTCTGGATATGACATGCTTCTTTTGGGAGGGAATTTAGGCAATCTCTATAGACTTTTTACCTTTGCGGCACTCATCTGGGGTGTCCTGCCTATGCGGCGGGACTGAGATCATACCCATTGAACCTGCCCGGGTTATGCCGGGAAGGGAGGTGAAGTTATACCGTCGCCCTATACCGTAGGGCGCGTACTCTTCTCAGTGGGATGAGGGCGCAGGCACTTGCGTCAGTGAACGGACACGCGGCTCCAACCCCGGGGACAGCGATTCTTTCACAATCATCATTTTCAACTATGTTTTATCACAATTGCTGGATTATTGCCCTGGCGTTACTGCTGGGCGGCACCCTGTCCGCACAAACTACCATCAAAGGCACCGTGACCGGGCCGGAAGGCGAACCATTGGTAGGGGCCAATATCAGTTTGCAGCCTTCCAAAAGGGGGGCGGCTACCGATCAGCGAGGTCAATTTTCCATCCGGGAAGTCGCGCCCGGCAGCTACACGCTGAAAGCGTCTTACATTGGTTACCAAAGCCAGGAGCAGCCCGTGCAAATCCAAGCGGGGGAAGCAGTACTGGCCGTTGATTTCCAATTGCCGGAACAGGCTTTCCGCACCGAGGAGCTTATCGTAAAGGCTACCCGCGCGCAGCAAACCACGCCCATGGCCTACCTCAATTTGCAGGAAGAGGACATCGAGCCGGTCAACCTGGGCCAAGACATGCCCTTCGTGCTGCGGTGGACGCCCTCCGCAGTCGTTACTTCCGACGCCGGCGCTGGCGTAGGCTACACCGGTATCCGCATCCGGGGCACCGACCCCACCCGCATCAACGTTACCGTAAACGGCATACCCATCAACGATGCGGAGTCGCAGGGCGTTTTTTGGGTGAACATGCCCGACTTCGCCAGCTCCGCCTCCGACATACAGATTCAGCGGGGCGTGGGCACGTCTACCAACGGCGCCGGGGCCTTTGGTGCCACCATCAACATCAGCACCACCGAGCTGCAGCCGGAGGCCTACGCTACGGTGAATACCTCTGTGGGCTCCTTCAATACCCGCAAAGCGAACGTAGAGTTTGGCAGTGGTTTGCTCAACGGCAAGTTTACCATCGATGGGCGGCTGTCGCGCATTGCTTCCGACGGCTACATCGACCGGGCGACTTCGGACTTGCGCTCGTACTATTTCTCTGCCGCCTACCTGGGGGAGAGCAGCAGCCTGCGCTTTGTCTCCTT
>JAAAOU010000416.1 GCA_009908745.1 Bacteroidota bacterium | reverse complement strand
GCGACCTGTTTTCGGGCTTGTTCCGGCGCGAGTTGCTGCAAAAGCTCATCCGTGTGCGGGAGGGCAAAGTCTACTACGAGCGATTCTGGAAGAACGGCTTGTCCAACCGCGTCACCCTGCTGAGCCGCGAGATGGACCCCTACGGCAGCATCTTCAGCGACGGCCGGGGCTTCGATTACGCCTACCTGCCCGACCCCTCTAGCCAATCTGATATCGATACCACCATACGCACCACGGAAATCATTTTCAAGGCCCGTTACGCCAAAGACGAGCGGGTAGTAGAGGGAGAATTCACGCGGTCCAGCTTTGGCTCCGAGCACCCCATCGTCGAGTTGCAGTATACCTTGGGGGTAAATGGCCTGATGGGCGGCCGCTACGACTACCACAAAATCAACCTGAGCTACCGCCACTACTTTTACGTAAACCCGCTGGGCTGGATGTCCTACCGCATCAATGCCGGCAAGGTGTTCGGTGATGTGCCCTATCTGCTCGCGGAGGTGCACCCCGGCAACGAAGGCTACTTGGTGGGCCGCGATATTTTCAATATGATGACCCGCTACGAATTTGCCAGCGACACCTACGCCAGCCTGCTGCTCGAACACCACTTCGACGGCTTTTTCCTCAACCGCATCCCGCTGCTGCGCAAGCTGAAGTTCCGCTCCTACGCCACCTTCAAGGCGGTAATGGGCACCATGACCTCCGCCAACCGCGAAGCCAACCGGCTCAATGCCTTTGTCCCCACCGACGAGAATACCTACCCGGGCTTCCGCACACCCAACAAGCGGCCCTACATGGAAGCCAGCGTGGGCATCGAAAATATCCTCAAAGTCTTTCAGGTAGAAGCGGTCTGGCGGCTGAGCTACTTAGACAATCCGCAGGCACGGCGCTTTGGCATACGGGCGGGCGTGGCCTTCTATTTTTAACAGCTACACCCCCCGCTTATCCCCGTAAATCCACACATGCAACCGGCTCGTAAAGTGGAACCCTTCCGCTTTGCAAACCTCCACCAGCCAAGTTTGCTTAGCGGCCAGCTCCGCCGCCGCTGTGCCCTCGGGCATCAGGTAAACCCGCTCCGGGGGAATCTCATATTTGTTGACAAGCGATAGTACTTCCTCTAGTTCCGAACGCTGGGTCAGCACAAACTTGAAAACCGCTTTAGGGTTCGCTGCAAAGTAACGGTAAACCTTAGGCCGCTCGCGCAATTGCGGCGGGTTGTTGGAGTTGGCGAGCTTCGGGGAAACATTATATTGGTGGATGAGCGCATCGAATTCGACCGTAGGCCGCAAAGTGCCGTTGGTTTCAATCTCAAACCAGTAATCCGGCCCGAGCATTTCCATCAACTCCACCAGCTGCTCTTGCTGTATCATGGGTTCACCACCGGTCAGGACGACATTCTTGCAGGGAAATTGTCGTACCAATTCCGCCACTTCCGCCACGCTCATTTCCGCAATGACCTCTTTCTTATCAAATTTTTTGTAGCCCGGCTCTTGGTCCTTATCGTGCGTAAAGCGCGTACCCTTCCAGTTCCAGGTGTAGTCGGTGTCACACCAGCGGCAGTGCAGGTTGCAGAGCGAGGTGCGCACGAAGATACTCGGCTGCCCCAGGTTCTTCCCTTCCCCTTGTATGCTGTAGAATATTTCCGGATGTTGGTCCGGCTTGGCGATTTTGATCATGTGTATAACTTCATTCCAAAGACAAGCCGCGGCGGTAGTACAGCCAGTGTTGCGCTGCGCCACGGGCCGCCAGAAACAACAGCAGCGCCAGCCACAGGCCGTGGTTGCCCAAGCCGCCCGCCAGTCCGTTTACAAGCAAGAATACAACAACCGCAGCCAGCATACTGTTCCGCATGGAAGCCGAAGCGGTCAGGCCGATGTAAACCCCGTCCCAGATGTAGCAGGGCGTGCCCAACAAGGGCAGCAGCACCATCCAGAACATATAAGGCTGAGCGGCGGCCAGCACATCCGCCTGATCGGTAAAGAGCCGCAGCAGGCTGTCGCCAAAAAAGCCGTACCCCAAACTAAACAGCGCCGCCAGGCCCATCCCCCACGCAAAGGAGTAACGGACAGCGCGCTTTGTTTGCTCCGGTTGCCCCGCCCCCTTGTATTTGCCCACCAGGCTCTCGGAAGCGTAGGCAAATCCGTCTACCCCGTAGGACATCCAGTTGAGAAATTGCAGCAAAATGGTATTCACCGCCAAGACCATCGCCCCTTCTGCTGAAGATTGGCTGTAGAAATAGCCGAATGCGCCGGTCAGGCAGAGCGTGCGGATGAAGATATCGGCATTCACCCGCAGGAACCCCCACAGCTTTTCCCATTCCGCTACAGCGGCCAGCCGGAAGTGCTCCAAGTAGTGCCGGTAGCGGTAGAGAAACAAGCCCATCGCCATCAGCAAGCCGAAGTACTGCGCAATCAAGGTGCCGTAGGCCACACCTTCCACATCCATGCCTTGGTACTCCACAAAGTACACGCTCAGCAAAATATTCACCACATTAATAGCGATGGTAAGTAGGAGCGGGTAAATGGCATTTTGCATGCCAAAGTACCAGCCCATAAATGCGTACAACCCCAGCGTGGCCGGCGCGGCCCATACCCGGATGTAGAAGTACTGCGCCACCAAGCTTGCTTGCTCCCCCTCCGCGTTCATCAGGGTGATGCTCAGTTGGCCCAATGGCCGCTGTACCAGGAGCAGCAAAGCCCCCAGCGCCAGTACCACGAGCAGTGCCCGGCCCAGCGTGTGCGCCACCGCCGCATCCGAACGCTGACCGTACGCCTGCGCCGTCATGCCGGTCGTGCCCATGCGCAGAAAACCGAAGTTCCAGTACACAAAATTGAAAATCATGGCACCGATACCGACCGCCCCGATATGCAATTCCGATAGCCGCCCCATCAGCGCCGTGTCCACGCTACTCAGCAGCGGCACCGAGATGTTGCTGATGATGTTGGGGATAGCCAGCCGCAGGATTTCTTTGTTCATTGGTAAAGCCTTTCTGCCGCAATGATAATTTATTTTTTCGTCGTGCCTTAACTACCTTTACATCCGCAAACCAAAAGCTAGCATGAAAGTAGGCATATTCTTCGGTGGGCCTTCCCGTCAGCGGGAAACTTCCTTCGCCATTGGCCGCACGGTTTATGACAAGCTGGACCGTGCCCTCTTTACGCCGGTGCCGCTCTTCGTGGATAGCTACGGCCAATTGGTACGGCTCGACTGGCGGCACCTGTACAAAAGGGGCATTCGCGACTTTTTCCCGCCTGCCGAAGCATACGCCCAGTCTGAATTCGATTTTTCCATCTACCAAGAAAGTCTCGGCCCGCTTGCACTGGAAGAGCAGGAAGCACTGCTGCATCAGGTGGGCACACCCTTGGCCTGGGAAAAATTGCCTTACACTATCGATTTGGCGTTCAATGCCCTGCTCGGCCCACTAGAAGACGGGCAGCAGTTGACGGAACGGCTAGCCAACTGGAACATCGCCTGCACCGGCAGCAGCGCCAAAGTACTGCGGCAAGCGGGCAACCCGGAGCAGCTGGCCGAGCTGTTAACACTAAAAGCCTGCCAGCAACCGGAGCGGCTTATGCTTTCGGTGGAAGAATGGCAGCAGCAGGGGGCCGCTAGTATCTACCAGCAAGCCTCCGAAAAAATGGGCTTCCCGCTCGTCGTAAAGCCCGCCCGAGAGGGAGCTGACGGCAGCCAATCGACCCTGTCGGGGCACGAAGGGCTGGAAGGCTTCGAGCTGGCCGTCAACCGGGCTTTCTTCCGAGAGCTGATCCCCGTGGTGGAATGGCGGGACCGGGAGCCTTACGAGCGTTCCGAATACCTGCGGCTGCTAGTCGACTTGCGGGAAGGCCTGGGGTTCCCCGTTCGGTTGCACTATCAGGGCGAAAGCAAGACTTTTCACAGCCCCCGGGAGTTGCTGGCCTACATGAACGAGCAGGCAGGGGACGAAGCCAATTCAACGGGTGTCTTTTTGCTGGAAAGCGAACACAGCAGTGGCCAAGTTTTGCTAGAACGTGCGGTGCAGGGGCAGGGCTTTTCCTGTACCGTGCTGCAACGTGTCGACGGGCAAAGCGTGGCGCTGATGCCTATGCCGCTTGATGAATCGGAAGCTTTGAATGCAGAAGGGGCGCGCCGCGTTCGCGAAAAGTGTGCCGAGCTGTTTGACGCCATGGAAATGCGGGGGTACGCTGAAGCCGAAGGGGTGCTTACCGAGGACGGGGCAATCTTTATAGCGGAATGGCGGCCGGTTTTGCACCTGGTGCCAGACAATCTGATCTTTGCCCCGGCGGCAGATATTGCCCTTAGCCCCACCGCTTTGCTGACACAGATGGTCCGGGCATCCATCGCGCAGTTACCTACGGCAGCGGAAGTTGCCGTCCCCCCCGCGATAATTGCCGAACTCGATGAGGTCATTGCTCGTCACCGCAAGAAGGTAGAGAAAGCGACGGTGTTACTCGATCGCTCTTCTCTGCAGCACGCTAGGGAGCGCCTCAGCAGCCAGCACATCTTTGAGCTGCTGGACGCGGCCGTGGCTTACTCGCCTTCCCTGGCCCTGCAGTCGGGCGACGAAGCCAACCCGGTCTTTGAATGGGCGCCCCTGACCGCCCTTTACGGCACGGCCGCCCAGAATGAAGCCCTGCAGCCTCTATTGCAAGAAGTGCGGGAAGCCGCCGCACCGCTTACCCAAGCTTTCTCCAACCAGCCTCGCTTCGAGGTAGGTGCTACCACAATGGAGCAGTGGACGGCGCAGAACGACGTCGTGTTCATCGCCGGCGAAGATGTGCCCGGTTGGTTGCGCCGCCGGTTTGAGGAGTTGAAACTCGCCTACAGCGGCACCCCGCCAAAGTCAGCTGAAATTGCTGCGGACCGGTACGGTCTGGTACAGAGGCTGAAGCGCAGGAAGCTACCTTACCCCATTCAGATGCTACTGTCCCGGGGGGAATACGAAGCTGACCCCAACAGTTTTTTCGAGCGGGTGGAAAGCCAATTGGGCTACCCCCTTATCGGCCGGCCCACGGAGAGAGACAAACAGGCTGCTGCCAAAGTGTTGGAAAACCGAGCAGCACTCGAAGCCTATACCCGCTTGATGTTCCGGCCGGAAGGCGAAGAAGCAGCGGAAGCTAGGCATACTTTGGGCATAAGACCCACAACGGATTTCCCCCGCCGGCCGCGGGTGTTGTTTGAATTACCCGTGGAAGCTAAAGGCGCCGCCCAGTTTATGGAGATCCGTGCGGGCATGCTCACCCATTACGAAGCCGATGGCAGCCTGCGGTACGAGCTGTTCGAACCCGGGGAACGACTGCCCAAAACAGCGGCTGAGCCGCCGCGGAAGGGCGCGTATTTGTCAGCAGACGGCCGCACGCTTAGCCCCGCCCGCTTCGCTGAACAGAGCAGTGTACAACGTAAGATCAGTACTCAGGTGCGCAGAGACTTGGAACGGGCTGCCCGCGTGTTGGGCTTGCAAGCCTACGCCGTCATCGAAGCCTTTGTGCGCGTGTACGAAGACCAAAGCGTGGATACCATCGTTACAGGGGTGGATACCATGCCTTCGCTGGCTGCCGGCGAGTGTTTGTTCCAGCAAGCCGTGTACAGAGGCTATACGCCGGAAACCCTGATGCGGGCGATTCTGGTCTTTGGCCAAGACCGGCAATACTATAACCACCGGCCGCGCCGCCCTCAAGGCCGCCCGCAGCGCAAACCGCAGCAAGCACCGCCGGCAGCGGCCAGCCGGCCTACCATGCCTTCACCATCTCAAACTACCAAGCCGACAGGCAAGCAAACGAACCGCATGAAAGAAGAATCCAAACCGGGCTTTAAGCCGCAATCTACTGCAGCATATCTCAAAGAACGGGCATTAGCTATTTTGGCCGCCGTATGGGCTTTCTTGAAAACGCCCTTCGTACTGCGCAACCTGCTTGGCATATTGCTCATGGTCATCGGCTCCGTCTGGCTCGTCAGCTGGTCGCTTAAACTGTATACCAAGCACGGCGAGTCTGTGCAAATTCCGGACTACGTGGGTATGGATGTGAGGGACGCCGCCCGAAAAGCGGAAAAGCAGGATTTTAAAATCGTGGTCATCGACTCTTTTTTCGACTCCAACAAACGGCCTAACGTAATCTACCAACAAACCCCGGAGCCGCTGCAGCGTGCCAAGAAGGGCAGAACGATTTACGTCAGCAAGTACCGCACGATGGCTGACTCGGTGACGCTGCCTACCTTCATCAGCGCGAGCTACGATTTCGACCAGTACAGCGCCAAGCTCAAGCGGCGGGACATCAAGGCGGTGATCAAAGAGCGGGTGTTTGCCCGCGATGAGCCCAATTCCATACGCTACCTGCTTTACAACGGCCGGAAAATCGACAACGATATGCTACGCCGGGGGGTGAAAGTGCCCAAAGGTAGCACCCTAGAGTTCGTGGTAACGGAGCGCATCACCAACGATGTGGCCCTGCCCGATCTGGTGTGTAAGACTTACGACGCCGCAGCTTTCATGCTGAGCAGCGCCAATCTGGTGGTCAAAGAAACCATAGGCGCGGAAGGCAACGAACAACGGGCTTACGTCTACCGGCAGGAGCCGCCCTTCGAAGCGGGCAAAATGGTTGCTAAAGGCAGTGCCGTGACGCTTTACCTGTCCGAAAACCGCCCGGCGAACTGCCCGGAGGAGAACACTGCCCCCCAACCTGAGACGCCCAATCCATTGGAAGAAGGGGAAGAGGAAGAATTTTAACAAAACAACATAAGCAGCATGAAAAAAATAGGAATGGCTACCTTGCTTACCGTATTGGGGCTCTTCGCCTGCACCAACGGTGAGCTGCAAAAGGAAATTGACAAACTCGAGGACGCCAACACCCGGATTTCCGAGGGGATTGATCAACAACTGCAGCGTTATAACGATTACCTAGAACAGTACAATGCCTTGCGGCAGGAGTACGACCAAAACCCCAACAACTTGATTGGGAAAGACTCCTTGCACACGACCATCCGCGAGCAGCACGATCAACTGCTGCAGCGGCACGAAGAGTTAAAAGCAGAAGCCGTAAAGTTAATGGAGCCGCACGAAGGCGTCATGGAAAGGCACGAGCTGGATAGCTACCCCGCAGACAGCGTACGCGTGGATTACAAGCGCATGAACGCCGATTTGCTCAAAGCACGGGGGTACCTGAGCAGCCGCAACAACGAAATCATGCAGATGATCGAGGAGCAGCAAGGCATGCTGCAGTATATCACATCTTGAACGACAATTATGGACGAAGCAAAGAATGTATTTGGTGAAAATTTAGAATCCTGCTGCACGGATCCCATGACCGGCTTTTACCGGGACGGGCACTGCAACACCGGGCCACAGGACCACGGCACGCATGTGGTGTGCGCCGTAATGACGGAGGAATTCCTGCGTTTTACCAAATCGAAGGGCAATGACCTGAGCACACCAATTCCGATGTACCGCTTTCCGGGCCTCAAGCCGGGCGACGGTTGGTGCCTCTGCGCGCTGCGTTGGAAAGAAGCGTACGATGCCGGCCATGCCCCGCCTGTAATACTAGAGGCGACCCACGAAAAAGCCTTGAATTATATCGAAATGGACACGCTGCTTGAGCACGCTTGGAAAGGCGTACGTCCGGAATAAACCCTACTGCTTATGCGCCAGCTATTAGAAACCGACCAGAAAGCTCTTGAAATCAACCTTGACCCGGCCATTTACGGCACTTTCGCCGAAATTGGGGCGGGGCAGGAGGTGGCTCGTTACTTTTTTCAAGTGGGCGCGGCGGCTGGTACTATCGCTAAGACGATGTCGGCTTATGACAAAACCTATTCCGACAAAATCTACGGCGAGGAGGTCTCCGGCCGCTACGTCTGCGAGGCGCGGCTGTACAAAATGCTCAATCACGAGTATGACCTCATGCGTTCCCGGCTGAGCAACGAGCTGCCGGACACCAACTTCTTCGTCTTCGCCGATACGGTGGCGGCCATCAATTACCAGCGGACCATACCGGGTAACGGCTGGTTGGGTATCCGCTTTCAGTTGCATCCGGGAGGGGGGACCAATGACTTGGTGCTGCATGTGCGCATGCTCGACAACGACAACCAACTGCAGCAGCAGGCGATTGGCATACTGGGCGTCAACCTCATCTACGCTTGCTACCGCTACAACGAGCAGCCGGAAGTCATGCTGCAGTCGCTGATGGATAGCCTGCACGACCGGGTGAAAATCGACATGGTCCGCTTGACAGGCCCCGATTTCGAAGCGCTCGACAACCGCCTGCTGAGCTTGTGGATGGTAAAAAATGGCTTGACGGACGTCGCGATGTTTGGCCCCGACCGGCAGAATATGCACCCTTCGGAGTTTTTGTACAAAAAGCACGTGATGATCGTGCGGGGCAGCTTCCGGCCGGCCACGCTCGTCAACTTGGATATGCTCAACGCCAGTTTCCAGCAGTTCAAAAACGAAGCGGAGGTGGACCCGCGGCGGGCGTACCTGCTCACGGAAATCACCATCGATAACCTGTGCAGCACTGGCGAGCTGGACGAGCAAGATTTCTTGGACCGCGCGGAGCTGCTCAATACCCTCGGGCAGACGGTGGTGATCTCCGATTGCCAGAAATACCAGAACATGGTGGCGTACCTGGCCGATTTCAAGATACAGCAGCTGGGCTTTGTGCTCGGGGTACGCGAACTGCTGGACCTCATCAACGAGAAGTACTACCAAAACCTCGACGGCCGGCTGCTGGCGGCTTTTGGCCAGCTCTTCACCCGGAACGTCAAATTCTACGTCTACCCGGCCCTGCAGGAAGGCAGCGG
>JAAAOU010000434.1 GCA_009908745.1 Bacteroidota bacterium | reverse complement strand
TCTGCTTGGCTTTCGGCAATACCACGATGCGGAAAACGTCGACTAAGGGCTTTGCTGTCATCCTGCTGGCCGCCAGCGCTTATATCATCTGGGAGGTGATGGTGTAATCCTGCTACTGCTTTACCAAGACAATCGTCTCCGGCGTGCCCGCCCGGTTCATATTCATGCGCAGGGTATCTGTACCGGATAGGCTGACTTCCACCATTTTTTCGGCCTGGCCCTCGGCATCGGTGTAGAGCTTGTTGCCCTCCACGCGGTAGCTGCCGGCTTCTTCCTGGCTGCCAAATGAGGCCGAATAAGTGCCGTCGGCCTGAAAATCAAAGGAGACTTGGCTAGCATCCCGGCCCGAGGGTTCACCGTTGACGAGCCAGCTGCTACCTTGCCATTGGCCGGTGAGCTCGGTGTCGGTGCTTTCGCTGCAGGAGAGGAGGAGGAATAGGGGGAGCAAAACGGTAAGGTATTTCATTGCAGTTCTTTTGCTGGTTAAGGTAAGGAAATTTACTTAAGGAGGTGGAGTTGTCTGTAGTTCAAGTGGGAAAAGCACGCAATACGCGAGTGTTAATTCACCTGATTTTCAGCTTTGTTGAAGCTTGAAAATGTATCTTTGTGCCGTAAAAGAAATCTTTATGATCATTAGGAAATTGCGGAACGGCTTTCTAATCAGGGGGGTGACTGCCCTTATGTGGCTGGTGTTCCTGAATGGAATGGTGGATCCGCCAGACCTTTATTCTGAGGCCGTAGCTGAAGACCTTTCCTACAATGAGATGGAGAGCATTCTGGAGTTGTTTGTAGAATGCGTATTGCAGTATGAGAATTTCTTTGAGGAATACGACGATGACGATGCCGGAAAAACGCTATTGAAAAAGCGGCCTAGTCTTGATGTGTTTATGCCTCCCAACTTTTCTTCACTAGTATTTAATCATCTCTACTGCCGAAATCCATGGACAGAGGTGCAGTCGCAACAACCCAAGGATATCTGGCAGACCCCCATTACGCCTCCTCCAGACTTCCACCTCTAAGACTATGTTTGGAGCTTGGTCCTATTACAAACCAAGGACTTATGAACCTGGCGTCATCTTTTTTAGCTTATTTGACCCGCCAAACGCGCCAAAAAAGATTTAGCCAGAACCACAATTCCTTGATTTTCATGACGAACCCGCTCCAAACATAGTCTAAAATATACTCCTTCTATTGCCCTAGCTCTGCTCTTGAGCACTACTGCGGGGCTTTTCCTAATTTTTTCAGAATCCGGTATAGCACAGGCTGCACCGCTAATCGTGCTATACTTCAATCATAAGATATGAAACCTTTACTATATCAGGCGCTACTTAGTGTATGCTGCCTGCCCATAATGCTTATTGCACAAACTCCAGCCGAGCAGGATAGCCTGTATGTCCTTGAGGTGGAAACCGGTGGTCAGCAGCCTAAAGTCCTTCACGCGGAGCCTCTCTACATTGACCTCATCCGGGACCTAGGGGCCCGCAAGGGAGAAAAAGAATGGAACGTAGGCTTAGGCCTGACCGATAATCAGGTTTTTGATACCTACGAAGCATTGGTAGAGTACGAATGGGCCCCGGTTGACCGGCTTGGGCTGGAAGTAGAATTGCCCTTCACCTTTCATTTTCCGATAGAAGAAGGTAGGTCTGCGCCCGGCAGCCGCCTGAATAGCCTGAAAATGGCTGCACAGTACACATTTTTGGTCAGTGAGGAGAAAAGCACCTCCATGGCTCTGGGTTACATCCACGAGTTTGAGCTGCCTGAATTCTCAATGTACGGAAGCACGTCCATGCTCCAAGGGCACATTTTTAACCCCTTTTTGGTGATGGCCAAACGGTGGGGGACGCACTACCACACCCTGCTGTATACCGGTCCGGTCCTGGAGTCGATCCATGGTCAGGATCTACACCAATCCTGGCAAGCCAACTTCAACTTCCATTACATGATTACCGGCACCCGGAATTTCATTGGCGTGGAGTTCAATCAGGAATTTAAGCGGGGCGACTTCGATATGGTCATCCGCCCGCAGATGCGGGTCGGGCTGGCAGATAATTTGCTGGTCGGTATTGTAGCCGGTATCCCCGTTGAGCGGGAAAACCAGCGGCTGAGTACCTTTATCCGGCTGATTTATGAGCCGGGGCACCGGCATTAAGTTTTCTTATTGTGAGAATGCCGGGGGCATGCAGGTGAGGTTTTAAGTCTGGGTGATCTGGTGAACTACAACTTAGCTCATTACGACAACCAAACCGTGCCTGCCCTCGTGCTTCATATTTGAATAGCTTTTAGAGAGGCTACCCCGCCTCTGCATTCTGGTTGATGCCATTAATGATACTGATGACCTTAGCGCGGTCTGCGTTATCGTCAAAGATGCCAAAGATACCCATGTCGTGAAGGTCTGTAAAAGGCGGCTGCACCAACATCCGCTTTTGAATAGTGCCGTTAACTGCAAGGTAGTCAATCAAGCGGTTGATAAAGGTGATCTGATCAGCGCGCAGGTCGCTTTGTTCCAGCAATTCCGCAAAAGCTTCTTTAGCGGCTTTGGTGTCCAAGCCAATCAGGCTGCGGACAAATGCGCCCAGTGGTTGGTGCCCGTACTCACGCTCAAAAGCTGCTTTGGCACTTGGGTCCTGTTCGAACAGCAAGTGTTCCAGTTCTTGCAATTCCGACTCGGTGATCGGCTTATTGGTACGCAGTTTTTGAATAACCACATGCTCCCGGTTTTCCCGCACATAGCGCTCTACCCGCTTGTGATACTTGCCCATGGATTCCAGCCCCTGAAGGACAGTAGCCTCTTCTGCTGTTTCCATTTGGTCTTTAAAATTGGTCTCGTACACCTTTCTTTCCCGACGCGGGATAATACCCAGTAGCCCCCGCAGTGCTTTGCGGATGTTCTCCAGCTCGCTCAGGCTGGCTTCCTGCAGGAAGTCTGCGTCCTGCGCCCGTTGTATTTCCGGCATCGCTTGTTGGATGGCCGGGATGTTGTGCATGCTTGCCAATTGGCCGGCCAGGCGCTGTATTTTGCGCAGGTAGGGTTCCTGTGCCTCATCGCCTGCAATGCGCAGGGTATAAAGCTCATGCATCAGCAGGTCAAAGCGCTTGGCGGCTTCGTCCGGGTCGTCCAGCTCGATAAGTGGGCCAAGGGACTCGGTGATGCGCTCAATCTCGCTATTGCCCAGTTCATTCCATTGGGCGCGGTCACGCAGCGGGTCGATCTCGCCCAGCTTCATTTGTACCCGGAAGTGATCTCTCCTTTCGTATAGCTTATTGATGGCTTCATGGCAAAAGTCGAGCTGTTCGTGCCGAAAACGATCCTGCGGGTTCTGTGTCTTTATGATTTGCGCCAGCTGCAAACGGGCCCGGAAAATACGGTGCGACAGGCGCAAAGGTACATTCGTTTGCAGCCCGTCCGGATTGTGCTCAAAGAACTCCAGATTGCCACAGAAGTCAAAGATGTAGAAAAATTGTTTGTCTTCACCGGGTGCAAACAGGTCGGGGCAAAGACGGGTACCGCGGCCCACCATCTGCCAGTACTTGGCACGGGAGTAGACCGGCTTGAAAAAGACCAGGTTGAGCAACTCGGGGATGTCGATGCCGGTGTCGAGCATGTCCACAGAAACAGCAATCTGCGGGTATTTGGCGATGTCCGAAAAGTCTTCGATGAGCTGTTGCGCAAAGCGGTCGTAATTGTCGATAACCCGGCAAAATTTGCTGCCGTACTGTGGGTACAGTTTGTCAAACCGCTGCTCGATAAGCTTGGCGTGTTTGTGGTTCTTAGCAAAAATGATGCTCTTGCCCATTTTGTCCCCACCGGCTACCCGCTGCCCCTTCTGCATGAGGTGGTCAATGACCTTATCAATGGTATCATGGTTATACAGCCAGCTGTTGATGGCCGAAGCGTCGATGTGCTCTGGGACTTCCCCGGCCTCATCCCGAAAAGTGGATTCGTATTCAGCCTGCTCTTCTTCGGAAAGTTCATTGTAGTGGATGCCCCGGCGGACAAATCCAAGGTTGACCTTTTCGCCCCGGGGCGGCACGAGGTAGCCATCGCGCACCGCTTCTTCGATACTATAGGAAAAAGTCGGGTTGCGCAGCTCGCAATCGAATAGCTCGTAGGTGTCTTTATCGGCTTGCTCTTTGGGCGTGGCGGTCAGGCCCAGCAGCAGCGCGTCAAAGTACTCAAAGATGGCATTGTATTTCTGGTACACCGAGCGGTGGGCCTCATCCACGATAATGAGGTCGAAGTGGCCGGGCGTAAACAGGCGGGCATCCCCGCTGCGGGCACCGTCTATGCGGTTCATCATCGTAGGGTAGGTGGAAAAAACAAGGCGGGTGTCCGTTTCTTCCTTTTCCTGCGTAAGGTCGATGGCGCTGAGGTGGGGGGTATGCTGTTTGAAGGCCTTCTTAGCCTGTTTGACCAGCGCACTGCGGTCGGCCAGGAACAGCACCCGTTTGACCCAGTTGGCTTTGGAAAGCAGCTCTACGATTGCCGCGGCCGTCCGGGTTTTGCCCGCTCCGGTCGCCATCACGATCAGGGCAGAACGTTTGCCGCCCCGCAGTTGGCCATCGGCTTCCTTCGCATAGATTTCCATCACGCGCTGTATGCCTTCCATCTGATAATGGCGCCCGGCAATGGCCATATTGGGCTTGAGCTTGCGGATATCCTGCCGGCTTTGCCTGCGGTCAATGAGCAGTTGCAGTTCCTCCCGGCTCAGAAAGCCGGAAATCTCCCGGGCGGCGTAGAAGGCATCGTCCCAAATCCAGTTTTGGTAGCCATTGGTAAAGAAGATAATCGGCCGCTGCCCGTGCATGCGCTCTAGGCAATCGGCATAAAGCTCCGCCTGATGCTGCCCCTGATAGGCCTCTTTGCTCGTGCGCTTGGCCTCGATGACCGCCAGTGGCTTGCCATTTTGCCCCCAGAGGACATAGTCGGCATTGCCCCGCCCCGTTTTATTGACCGCCACGGGCAGGCCTTCTACCGGGTACTCCCGCACATTAGGCGCATCAATATCCCAGCCGGCTTCCCGCAGCAGCACATCGATGAAGATTTCCCGGGTTTCCTGCTCGCTCATTGCCGGCGGCGGCAGTATGTCCCCGGCGGCTTTGTTTTGTGACTTGACGGCCTGCAGGGCTTGCAGTTGCGCTTTCAGGCGGGCGGCTTCCTCTTCGGCCTGTAGGCGTCGGCGGCGTTCCTTCTGTAGCTCCTCCACTCGTTCTTCCATGTGCTCCTGCATACGGGACAGTTGGGCGCGGCTTTTTTCCGCTGTGCCTTTGGCAGGAATGAAGTGGTCTTCGAATGCTGGTACTTCCGGCCGCTCTTCGCTGTACAGGCGGGCGCACCAGCCCAGGAAGCGGTGCAGGTACTTGAGCATGGCCAGCGCTTTGTACTGCGAGGTTTTGCCGGTATGCACGGCATTATTACCCTCCTTGCGAATGATGTGCAGCTCTTTGTACATGCTCGGTGGCAAAATCTCCCGGAAGGTCCGCTCGTACATGCGGGAAGAGAGGTTGGTATCATAAGGCGCTTCCAGCTCCCCGTCATTTTCGTACAGCCAGTTGACCATCAGCTCCAGTGTCAGGCGGCTGTAGAAGACAGAGGTAACGGGCGCGGTGATGCCGTGGGCTTCGGCCTGCTGTGCGTTTTGGAATACTTCGGGCCAGCCCGCACGGAGGAATTGGAAGTTGGAATCCATAGATGTCCTGCTGTTTAGAGACGGGAATATAAATAAAAGTAATGGGTTGCAGAATAAAAGCCGGGAAAATGAAAGCTACGAGCGCAACTATATCAAAGGGAAGTATGGCGCTATACCATTTCTGGCGATTTTGAGGACCCTTTTCCTGAACATTTAGCGTTATCCGGTCATGAAGATGAAGGATAAAAAGGCAGCGCAGATGTACTAGGTAAGTCATAGTGTAAACCTGGCACCGAGCTCACTAAGCAGCTGATAGGTATCTAGCCATTCGACCTCAAGAGCCCTGCAGATATTTGGAATTTTCACCTTTTTGGAATTGGGTGGTACCAACTTTTCCATGGTAACTACTTTTGCATCTTGGGCGTATGCTTCTGCTATGATCCACGGATCGGCACCACTTAGGAAAAATTCTCCCAAAGCACGGTCATAATTCTGAAGTACATAGGTTGTTATTTCTGCAATCTTTTCCTGGGCATCTTTTGAGGGTGTGATAAATAGCCCAGACTTCTTTCTAGATTTTATCCAGTCTTGCAAGGGGCCTTCTCCCTGTATTTCATCAAATACTAAAGTTGAGCTGGCAATGATGCCTACTTCAGTTTGCTGGTCGATCCACTCCCAAAATGCAGGAAATACATCCATGTTGTAGGGGCCATTTTGAGCTTGAATGAACACGTTAGCATCTAAAATATAATCTGGCATAATACATCAATGTATTTCAAGATGGTCTGCCACTTTTTTCAAGGTCTCGACCTTTACATTCAGCATACGCGCTGCGTCCCGGTAGAGCGTTTGCCCTTCCAGCGTAGCCGTAATAAGCGCGGAGGTGAGCAACTTGCTGTTTCTGGCGGGGAGGGTATTTTTAAAATTGCCCCCGCTGCTACGCTTTCGGTTCTTATACCAGCTGATGCGGGTAGCGTACGCTTGCTGAAATTCAGTACTACTGATCCTGCGGAGCTGCCGGGCACGAATAAGCAAGACCAAGTCGCTCACTTTATAATGCCGGTACTGTTGTAGGTTTTCTTCAAGGGAAAGATCGGATTGCCAGATGGATTGAAAGTCTTCAGCAGGAATCAACACTTCCGCCGCTACCTGATTACAGAAGCGTTCCAACTGATCAAAGTCGTTTTCTACGGCAGACTTAACTTCCACATTGGAAACGCCGGAAGCGCCTACCCAAAGATGTGCCAGTTCATGTACAAAAGTGAAGAGTTTAGCAGCTTCTGTATCATTACCGTTGATGAAAACGAGTGGCGCGACACTGTCACTTAGTACAAAGCCCCGGAATTCCTCTACCGCAAGTTTACGATGGTTGTTGTTTTTTACCACGCCGCTGATCAGTACCAGGATGCCGGCTGCTTCGGCCTGCTGCACCAGTTTAGACAGAAAATCGGGCTTGTTGCGCGCTGATTTCCGAAGCTCTTCATCCAGGCCAAGTACCGCCTGAATATCCCTGGCTACGGTTTTTACATCCGACTCCACAGAGTATTTACCGATAAATTCCAAAGGGCTTGCCTGCCCGGTGTTTTGCAAATATTCTCTGTACCAGTTTTGCTTCTGTAGGGAGTCATTCAGTACTTCTTTGAAGTCCAGGCTAAAAGTAGCTCGTGCCTCATTGCGCAGTGTGCGTAGGTCCGCGATAGGGGAGTTCTCTTGAGGGGGAGATGCCAAAAAAAGGTAAGGCAAAGGAACCCTCAGGCGTTCAGCCAGCTTTTGTGCCTGCCGGAAAGTGGGCTGTTCTTCCCCGGTTTCCCAAGCCGCAATTTTATCTTCCGCCAGCTGCAGGGCTTTAGACAGATCGGACAGCTGCAAACCTGCCCGTTCCCTCGCCCATCTGACCTGATTGCTGTTTATGCCTGCTTTTTCCATGTGATCATTCCTTGAGCTTTACAATATACTCAAATTGTTGGTGAAAAGCTAAATAGAATCAACAGACTATGAGAAATTATAGCCCAAACCGTTTTCTTTAGGTAAATCAACACTTTGCTGATATTCAAGATTCCGGTCAGCGGTCATCAAAAAATCGATACCTTCTTCATCTATCGCCTGCCTTCAGATAGTCAAACAGGTTTTTGACCGGCACCCGGGTGTGCGTAAATACCGGCTCCCCACTTTGGATATCCGGTGCAATCGTAATGATCTGTGAAATATTCATGTGTTCCTGATTTGCTTTCAAGTTATGGCTTTACTGGCAATAAAGGCAAATGCCGCCTCTTTTTTAAACGTGCTGCCTAATTGCATGGTTCCGCCACCCTTTACCTTTCACCCCGCCCGAGCCCTGCCCCAATCGCACTTTTACCGTGAAGGAGAGCAAAGCTCCCTACACGACAAGCACTTTTACCCTCCTTCGCCTCCATGCTTCAGCGGGCGGGGCCCTTGGCCACTTTAACCTTTACCCTTGCCCACTTTACCCTTCCCAACTTTAACCTTGCTTACCCTTATCCCTTGTTACCGCCCGAGCCCTGCCCCGATCGCACTTTTACCGTGAAGGAGAGCAAAGCTCCCTACACGACAAGCATTTTTACCCGCCTTCGCCTCAGGCTTCGGCGGGCAGCGCATTTTACATTCCACATTTAGCCTTTTACATTTTACATTTTACATTTCAAAGGTGCCCTGCAACACCCCACCAAACACCGCCTCCGCCGCCTCCAACTGCCGCTCCGCCAACCGCCGCTGTGCCTCTATGTTCGCCACTATGGCCGCAAAACGGGCTTGGAGGGGGAGGGGCGGGAGTAGAATAGGAGTCTCTTTGATTTGCTTAATATTCAATGTAGGCTGGGATACGGTTCTAGTCGTCTTGATGAAGTAGTCTTGTACAAACTTTGACGACAAATAATAGGCAAGAAATGTGCGGTCAATGCGACTCTTATTGGCAGGGATTCTTGCCGTCGCCCTAACAATATTTGCATTCTGTAAACTCTTATCGACTATTGCAACTTTCCCGATGCTACCTACACAAGCAATAAGAATTTCGTCGCCTTTTAATCTCGTCTTTTTGTGCTTTTCATCAACCTTTGGAGAGACTCGCTTGAGGTTTGAGGAGTCAATTTCCATATTATGAAAATCTTTCACTCTTATGATTGGAGTGCCATAAGGATCCTCTTTGCCCGGTTGTACGATTCCGTAGGCGATTTTTTCATTTTTCGGAATTAAA
>JAAAOU010000261.1 GCA_009908745.1 Bacteroidota bacterium | reverse complement strand
GGGTGGGCGGGTGGGCGGCCGCTATCACAGCCCATGGAGAGCGTCATGCCGCCACTGCAGGGCCAATAGCAGTCATTGTCGTCTGGGATGCGGGGGTCGCCCGGCGGCTCTGGGGCCCAGCTGCCTGCCGTGACGAAAACGTGGAAGGCATTTTGGGTTTCTGGCTGTATGAGCTGCTCGTAGTAAGGGTTGGTAGTGTCCGGCTGGGTGATGTATTTGCGCTCTACCTTGTAAATGTACCGGTAGGCACCACTGCACTTGGCGTAGCCTGTGCCCCAGCCTTTGTTGTCAGGGTGGAAGAAAACGTCCTTACCGATGGTGCCGGTATTAAGCAAACGGATGCGGCTGTCCTTGATATGGGGCGAGCGGTCTGTAGGGTCGTCGCAGAGGTTGCTGAGATTATAGTTAGCCCCCAGTGAGTCTTGGAACCAAGAGCGGATAATGTCGATATGCGCTTCGGTGAAACTGCCGGGGTCATCGGGGTGGACGACATATTGCCCAAGGCGCTCCGGGTCTTCCTTTTGGAAAATATGCACGATGGTCTTCATGTACCGGATGGGGGTCAGCTCCGGGTAGTCGGGGTCGGGGGCATAATTGATGGACTGGGTGCAGGCATCATCAGGCTGTTGCTCTGGCCAACAGCTGGGGTAGCGCTGCCCGGTCGTACCCCTCGGCCCGGTGCAGACCGAGCATTGTTCGCGGGCTTGGCCGGCACGGCGGACTCTTTTGGCGCAAGCCGGATCGGCCGAGAAATAAGCCTTCAAGGCAATCTGCTTGTGATGGGGCACAGTCTTTAGGTGAACTTCGTCTATCGCTACGGTTTGGGCGTCGGCGGATAGGTCTTGAACGGGCAGCCGCACGGTCTCCAAAAGCAAGGAGCCTTCAAGTACTAAATGTCCAGTATCTGGCCGTTGGCGGAAACGGACCTCCACGTCGATGTAGAACCAGTCGTCCTCCCATTCCTGTGTGCCCCGGTCGCGGCAAAGCGAAATATCCGTAATGGCCACCGCTTCGATGCGGCAGTCATCAGGGGGAGCTGTGGAAGACGATGGGGCTGGGCGCATAAGGCCGCTTAGCAACAGGGCCAGTAATTGGAAAGTCAAGTGCATGATCAAGTGGTCCTTTGATTAAAGAAACGCAAAAAAACAGCTTTGCGGGATATACAAGCCCCAAAAAGCAGGCAAATACTTGTACAGTTGGACAAAAAACAAATTTGCGTTAGCTTTGCCCCGCTAACGAAAAGCCGCTGAGGCATCGGGGGTTATAAGGCCTTCAGCCGCCTCGGCAATTCATATTCACTTTACAAACAAAAAAGATTATGGGTCAAACGATCACTTACTTAATTCCCGTGTTCGGCCTGCTCGCACTGCTGTACACTTTCTGGCGCTCTTCTTGGGTGTCCAAGCAGGAAGTGGGCACTGAGCGCATGGGGCGTATTGCCGTCAATATTGCCGACGGTGCGATGGCTTTCCTCAAAGCAGAGTACCGGGTACTCGCTGTATTTGTACTGGCGGTAGCCATTCTGCTGGGCATTAGCGGCAACACGGCAGATTCCTCGCCATTGATTGCGCTTTCTTTTGTCTTAGGGGCGATTTGTTCCGCCCTGGCCGGGTTTATCGGTATGCGTGTGGCGACCAAAGCTAACGTACGCACGACCAACGCGGCACGAGACGGCCTCGGCAAAGCACTGGAAATTGCCTTCGCGGGCGGCTCCGTGATGGGCCTGGGCGTGGTTGGCCTGGGCGTTATCGGCCTAGGGGTGCTTTTCTTGGGCTACTCCAGCATCGGCTGGGATGTCAACCGCGTCATCACCGTTATCACCGGATTTTCTTTTGGTGCGTCTTCTATCGCCTTGTTCGCCCGTGTGGGGGGCGGTATCTACACCAAAGCCGCCGACGTGGGGGCCGACCTGGTAGGTAAGGTAGAAGCGGGTATCCCGGAAGACCACCCGCTGAACCCGGCGACGATTGCCGACAACGTGGGGGACAACGTAGGTGACGTGGCCGGTATGGGGGCCGACCTGTTTGAGTCATTCGTAGGTTCCATCATCGGTACGATGGTACTGGGGGCGGCTTTTATCGGCTTGACGGGTTACGACGAAAGCAATGCCTTCAGCGGCCTGAATGCGGTGCTGCTGCCACTGGTGCTGGCTAGCGTGGGCATTGTCACGTCTATCATCGGCACTTTTTTCGTGAAGGTAAAAGAGGGCGGCGACCCTCAAAAAGCCCTGAACCGCGGCGAGTTCATCTCCGCTTTGCTGATGCTGGTAGCGACTTTCCTGATCGTGCGCTGGATGTTGCCGGCGAGCTGGACCTTTGACGGCAAGGAATTCAACTCTATGGGCGTGTTCTGGGCGGTCATTTTCGGCTTGGCGGCAGGCTTGCTGATCGGTTTGGTCACGGAGTTTTACACCGGTACTGGCACGAAGCCCGTTAAGAGCATCGTAGACCAGTCTGTGACGGGAGCCGCTACCAATATTATTGCTGGTTTAGGTGTAGGCATGCAGTCTACGGCTATCCCTATCCTCATTTTGGCGGTAGCTATCGTAGGCTCTTATTCCTTTGCCGGCCTGTACGGTATCGCTATCGCTGCGGTGGGTATGCTGTCCAACACCGGCATACAGCTGGCGGTAGATGCTTATGGCCCGATTTCTGACAACGCGGGCGGAATCGCGGAGATGGCAGAACTGCCGAGCGAGGTCCGCGGCCGCACCGACAAGCTGGACGCAGTAGGTAACACCACGGCAGCTATTGGTAAAGGCTTTGCGATTGGATCAGCTGCATTGACGGCACTGGCGCTGTTTGCGGCTTTCATCACCGCTTACAACCTGAGCCACCCGGACGCCAAGCTGATGACGATCAACATCACTAGCCCGTATGTGATGGCGGCGCTGTTCGTGGGCGGCATGCTGCCGTTCCTGTTCTCGGCCCTTTCGATGGGTGCCGTAGGCCGGGCGGCTATGGACATGATACAGGAAGTACGCCGTCAGTTCAACAATATTCCCGAGCTGCGCCAGGCACTGGACGCCATGAACCGCAACGAAGGCAAAGAGCTGAAAGACTGGAGTGATGACGACCGCAAGACGTTTGAAGCGGCGGACGGCAAAGCGGAATATGGTAAGTGTGTAGAAATTTCTACTGCGGCTTCTATCCGCGAAATGGTACGGCCAGGTCTGCTGGCGGTGCTGGCGCCGGTCGTGGTCGGTATGACACCAGGCCTGATTGGCTTGGGCAGCCGCTTGGGTGCCGAAATGCTCGGCGGCTTGCTAGCGGGCGTAACCGTAGCTGGCGTTCTGATGGCTATCTTCCAGTCTAACTCCGGTGGTGCGTGGGACAACGCTAAGAAAATGTTTGAAGAAGGTGTGGAGATCGACGGCGAGATGCACTATAAAGGGTCTGACGCACACAAGGCTACCGTCGTAGGGGATACGGTGGGTGACCCCTTCAAGGATACCTCCGGCCCGTCTCTGAACATCCTGCTGAAGTTGATGTCCGTGGTGGCCCTTGTAATTGCGCCACTGCTGTAGGCCCAAACTGTTTTTTATGCCCTTCTTCAAAGCCCTACCGTGTGCTATTACGGTGGGGCTTTGTTGCTTTTACAAACTATCTAGACATTTTTTTCGTTCGTATTCTGTTAGCGTTGCGTTAAATGGTAGCGATGTACAGCCGTGTGTCCAACTATTTTGCCGGAAAACGGTATATTAACAACAGCCCTGCTTAGCAAAGCCGCCTTTTATGAATCAGGCACGGTATTTGTCCTTCTACAGGATAAACAAGGGGGTTGCCTAGCAAAAAGGCAAACCATCCGGTTCGTCCCATTTTGCACTTCGCCGAAGGGGCTCTTGAGATGAAAGCACATGACAAATGTCGATAAAGCAAATATTTATGAAATATAGAGGTCAGATATTCTTTTCCGTTTTGGTGATTGCTGTTCTAGCTACGGCATACTACCCTAGTTACAACGCCCAAGAAAAAGAAGCCGTACTCATGAAGACGGTGCTCAGTGGGTTTGACCAACTACACTACCAGCCCAAAGCCATTGATGATACCTTCTCTGAGCAGGTATTCGATTTCTATTTGGACCAGATCGACGCGGGCCGCCGGTTTCTCACCCAAGAAGACATCGCCGAGCTCGAGCCCTACCGCAAGCAAATCGACGATCAGGCCGAGGCGGGGCAGTTCCAGTTTTTCAACCGCTCGGTAGAACTGCTGGAAGCTTCGCTGGACAAAACCCAGGGGTACTACCGCGAATTGCTGCAGCAGCCTTTCGACTATGATAAGGAGGAGACCATAGAGCTGGATGGCGAGAAGCGCCCTTTCCCGGCTAATGATGCTGAACTGAAAGACTTCTGGCGCAAATACCTGAAGTATGAAACGGTGGAGCGCATCGTTAGTAAAACCAAGCGGGAGAACAAAAAAGAAGAAGGCGAGGAGCGTCTCAGTGCCGAAGAAATTGAAGTGGAGGCTCGGGAGGATGTGCTGGAGTTTCTCGATGATTGGTACGACCGCATGAGGAAGCTTAAGCGGGAAGACCGCCTGAGCGTATACCTCAACACCTTTACCCACATCTTTGACCCCCACTCCGAGTACTACAAGCCGATTGACAAGGAGAATTTCAATATCCGCTTTAGCGGCCGGCTGGAGGGCATCGGCGCAAGTTTGCGCACCGAGGGTGATTATACCAAAGTTGTCCGTATCGTGGTTGGCGGCCCCGCTTGGAAGCAAAAAGAACTAGAAGAGAAAGATGTCATCTTAAAGGTGACACAGGAAGGGGAGGAAGAAGGCACCGACATCACCGGCATGACCATCAACGATGTGGTACAGCTCATCCGGGGCGACAAAGGGACCAAAGTGACCCTCACGGTGAAAAAGATAGACGGCACGGTGAAGGATATCACCATCACGCGTGATGTTGTCATCCTAGAGGAGCAGTTCGCTAAATCTCTCATTCTAGATGGAAAAGAAGGCGACCGGGTAGGCTACATCCTGCTACCGTCTTTCTACGCCGATTTCCAGAATAAAGATGGCCGTTTCTGCTCCAAGGATGTAGCAGCAGAAATTGAAAAGCTGAAGGCGCAGGACGTCGATGGTATCATACTCGACTTGCGCTACAACGGCGGCGGCTCGCTGCGGGACGTGGTCAAGATGACGGGCTTGTTCGTAGAAAAAGGGCCGGTGGTGCAGGTGAAAGCGCGGGGCCGTGACCCGGAAGTCCTACGGGATGTAGACAGCCGTGCGCAGTACGATGGCGAGCTGATTGTCATGGTGAACTCCTACAGCGCTTCGGCTTCCGAAATCTTGGCGGCGGCTCTGCAAGATTACGAGCGGGCGCTGATTGTAGGTAGCCCCTCTACATTTGGCAAGGGCACCGTACAGCGCTTTATCAATCTAGACCGAACGATACGGGGTTTCTCTGAGGTCAAGCCATTGGGCGAACTGAAGCTGACAACGCAGAAGTTTTACCGCATTGATGGAGGCTCTACGCAGCTCCGCGGGGTAACGCCCGATATTGTGCTGCCCGACAATTTCTACTATATCAAAACTGGCGAGCGCGACCGGGACTACGCGATGGCTTGGTCCGAGATTGCCCCGGTTGAGTACGAGCAAGACGTGCTGCAGGTGGACAACGTGCCGCAACTGCGCGAAAAGAGCGAACGCCGTATCGCTATGGACAACACCTTCCAGCGCATACTCAAAAACGCCAAGCGGCTGGAAGAGCAGCGCGAGGACACCTCGTATCCGGTACACTTGGAAGGATACCGCAGCATGATGGAGGAACGCGAGCAGGAGTCTAAGGCCTTTGAAAACTTGATGGACGAGGTGGTCATAGACGGTATCCAAAACTTACCGCAGGACTTGCCGGCTATAGAGCAGGACGAGTCCAAAAAAGCCCGTAATGAAGAGTGGGTGGAAAAAGTGTCAAAAGACATTTACATCAAGGAGACGATGAATATCTTGCACGACATGCTGGTGAGCAGCTAGTAAGAAAGAGAAAAGGGTTGTCCTAAAAAAGGGTTGCTGTACGTCGATACGGCAACCCTTTTTTGGTTCTATGCAACTGTAAATGTTAAAGTTCCAATTTTATTTGGTCGTTTTGCACACTGCAACCTGAGGTGTTTTTAGTTAGAATGGTGGGTTTTTCGTCAAAATAAAAAATTGGATATCAGTAAATTATGATTTTGGAGTTGTGGATGCAGAATACAGCTATTTATTAGAATGTACTTACACACCTTCAGGAATCCCTTCATATTTGTAATGTCAGCAGGGAGGAACAGTCAAAAAGAATCCACTGCTGGTAACAAGCGTAAAAGAAACGCTTGGCAAAATGTAATCCCACGAATGCAATTATAATCTCATGAAAGATTTTTAGAGCATCAACGGATGTTCTAGATTTTGGTATGTAGATAGCCTCTCAAAGCTCTTTAGAAGCCGGTTGGAAACAGCCGGCTTTTTTATTTCATCCAATACCGTTTACGTAGGCCGCGGCATTAGGTTTCAATTTAACGGCATTCTATTTGAAAAAAATCTATTCTTCTCCTACATTACTTCTTCACCAACGTTTGAAAAGCCATGAAAATAGCTATTGGCAGTGACATGCAAGCCCATGTGTTGGAGGTTGCGGTAGACGAATTGAAGAAGCGCGGCCATGAAATCGTGCCCTACGGCGCCCTGCTGACTTCCGCCGCACCCTGGCCAAAGGTCGGTATGGAAGTAGCGGAGCAGGTGGCAGAAGGGAAAGTGGATCAGGCTCTAGTTTTTTGCTGGACCGGCACCGGGGTAAGTATGGCAGCGAACAAAATACCGGGTGCGCGCGCAGCCCTTTGCTGGGATGCGCAGACCGCCGCCGGTGCCCGGGAGTGGAATGATGCCAACATCCTGGCCATGAGCCTCCGCTATACCTCGGAAGAGCTGCTGCGGGAAATGCTGGACGCCTGGTTCAGCCATGATCCTAGCACGGACGAAGAAGACGCCGCCTGTATCCGCTACCTCAAAGAAAAAGACTGTACCGACTAGCCCGCAGCCAGAAAAACCGGCAGGTGCTAGCAACAATAGCCTTTGGCACCCGTTCTCAAAGGCGAAATGACGTCATTTTAAACAAATTGAAAAGAACTGAAATGAATTTTAAGTTACTGAGCAGTCTGTTTCTGTCTTTGTTCTTGCTCGTTGGCTGTAGCCAAAACGGAGAAGGAGACGACAGCACCCAAAACGAAACCACTGAAGAAAACGCACAAGGCATGTCCTCATCTGATGGGCAAGGCATGGCTAGCACCGCACCCGGCGGCAATACCGAAATTACCAATGATGAGTTGGAGCGCTTTGTAGCCTTGTCCCAAGAGCTGCAGGTGATGAGCCAGCAGGTGCAGCAGGATATGATTGCGGTGGTAGAGGAAGAAGGCCTGGACTTGCAGCGTTTTAGCGAAATGGACAAGGCCGACCGCAACCCTGAAACAGAAGTAGAAGGCACGCCGCAAGAGCTGGAAAGCTACGAAGCGGCCAGCGAGCGCCTGAATACCATGCAGACAGAAGCGCGCGCAGAAATGCAGTCGAAGCTGGAAGCGCAAGGCTTCACGGAGCAGCGCCTGCAGGAGATCAATGTTGCCCTTCAGCAGGATACTGTACTGCAAAAGCGCTTCCGCAGCATGCAGCAAGCCGCTATGCAGGAGCAGATGCAACAACAAATGCAGGAGCAAATGCCCACACAGTAAACGCTCCGCTTGACTGACTATATAGTCTGACAACTCAGGATTTGTGAAAATATGACGCCGCTATTTTTTCGGCTGGCAAGGCGGAAAACGTAGGCATAGCCTAAGTTCTGTCGAGGCTTTCCAACGCAGCAAGGCGGAAAAAGAGCAAGTCAGAATTCACAAATTTCGGGTTGTCAGACTATAAACGCCTGGCTTACCGTCTTCATCCTGTCTGTAGCAGGCAGCCACGGCGGTAGCCCAGGCTTTATTACCCTGTTAATAGAATATCCATCTTATGAGAGTTGTCATTCAACGCGTGAGCGAAGCCGCCGTGACTGTGGAGGAGGAAGTCGTCGGGTCTATCGGGTCAGGTTTACTGTTGCTGCTGGGCATAGAAGACGATGACACCGTCGAAGATATCGAGTGGCTCTGCGGCAAAATTGCCAAGATGCGCATCTTCAACGACGAGGAAGGCAAAATGAATCACTCGGTACAAGATATTGACGGCGGCCTGCTAGTGGTCAGCCAGTTTACCCTCCACGCCAGCGTCAAAAAGGGAAACCGTCCCAGCTTCATGGGGGCTGCTCGCCCAGAATACGCTATACCCCTGTACGAAAAGTTCCTGAAGATCATGGAAATCACAGCCGCCCGCGATGTGCAGCATGGCGAATTCGGCGCCGAAATGCAGGTGCGGCTCGTCAATGACGGTCCGGTAACGATCTTCATGGACAGCAAAAACCGCGAGTGAGCTATGGACGAACAACTCAGCTTGCAGCAAGCCCAAAAAATCGTTGACGAGTGGATCAACACTATCGGTGTGCGCTACTACAACGAGCTGACCAACACCGCCGTGCTCATGGAAGAAGTGGGGGAGCTGTCCCGCCTTATGGCCCGCCTGTACGGGGAGCAATCCTTTAAACGCCCCGAAGATGCCGCCAATGCCCCCGCCCAGATGGCGGATGAAATGGCTGATGTGCTGTTCGTGCTCATCTGCCTGGCCAACCAAACCGGCGTAGACCTCACCCAAGCCCTCCGCGAAAACCTCCGGAAAAAGACCCAGCGCGATGCTCAGCGCCATGCGGATAATGAGAAGTTGAAAGAGTAGGAGAGTTGGAAGGTTGGTAAGGTTAAAAGGTTGAAAGGTTGGGAAGGTTGAAAGGTTGAAAG
>JAAAOU010000135.1 GCA_009908745.1 Bacteroidota bacterium | reverse complement strand
TAGAGCCCGTTCAGCCCTACTATATCATGTGGCAACCCCCTGGCTCTAATGAAGCGGAATTCTCCCTCATCCTACCATTCACACCCAAAAACCGGCAAGTCTCCATCGGCTGGATTGCCGGCCTCTGCGACCCTGAGCACTACGGCCGCTTCCTAGCTTATAATTTCCCCAAGGAGAAACGGGTGCTCGGCCCGCAGCAGGTCGAGACCAAGATCGACCAAAACAGCTACTTATCCGGCCAGCTCTCCCTATGGGATCAGCGGGGCTCGCGCGTCATCCGGGGCAATGTACTGGCTATTCCGGTGGAAGAGACCATCATCTACGTAGAGCCCATCTACTTGCAAGCCGAAACGGCCGCCTATCCTGAGTTGCGGCTTGTCTGTATCATGCACAACGACAAGCTCAGCTACGCGGAAACCTTTGAAGAAGCCTTGGCTGGCATTTTCGGCGACGAGCCTACCCGACGTACCGCCGGTGATGCTTCGGCTACTGCCCAAGAAAGCGGGGCACCTCAATCCTTACAATCTCAAATCCAACGCGCGCAGTCCGCCTTCGAGCGCTACCAACAGGCTACCGGCCAAGGTCAATTCGAAGAAGCGGCCCGGGCAATGGAGGATTTGAAAGCCGCCCTGCAGGAACTTTCGGCGGAAAAGCAGTAGAAGTAGTGGTCAAGGCAAAAGACCAATCCTGCTTTCGTCTAGACTAGGGCGGGCAGAGCGAGGTAGACTTGACAAGGGCGGTACATCCCACAAGCGAAACTTGTCAAGTCTGACGCTCATATATTATCATCCACACCCAGCTATTTCTACCTGCTTATCAAAAAACTAGCCTCTACTACGCTGGCTTTTCTGCCAAAATGTGCTACTTTTACATTTGCCTTCTCAAAAAGGCAGCAAAATCGTAATCTCCACACCCATTTTCCGGCCCGGGGCGCTCCCCCGCGGCGGTTTCCACACACCATTTGAGGAAAGACTACCTAAGAGACGCTATGTTAGCGCTCTAAAAAATCTGTCGCTTTGGCTCCTTCGAGGGGCGGCTATTTCCGCCTTTGGGCCAGCGCACAAAAGCAATGGACATTCGGATGGATGTAAAGATATTTTTCATGTTATGCGTGGTAGCGAGTGGCGTTCTTTGGGGAGGAGCGCTCCGGGCGCAGTCTACGCTGATCCCCTTGGACAACTGCGGGCAGGCCTACATCGACCCGCAGGACGCGAACAACGGCAGTAGCACCCAAAGCCGGGATACCTTGCTGTATACGCATTTCTTCGCCACTAGCCAGCAACAACAGTCCTATATCGTAGACGTCAACGCCTTCGGCGGGCAGCAAGTAGATCGGGTAGAGGTTTTGGCAATATTGCCGGATGATAGCCGCAAGCGTATCGGGCAGCTGTCTTTTGGCAATTGCATCGACTGCACCACGGGGTTTACCTTGGTACAAGATGGCGAAGCTTTGGTGGAGGGCGTGACAGACGCCAACACCATGGAGATGTGGATCCAATCCGTCGGGCAACCGTCCTTTGCGCTACCGGGCAACTTGCAGACCCTAACCGGCGTGGGGCGTATCAGCGGCACTGCACCTTTTTGCGCCGTAGGGCTGGAAGTGCGCTTTAGCGTTTTCAGCGACCCCGATAACGCTTCCACGGAATTCTCGACCTACATCCACTGCCCGGAGCCGGTGGGCGACTGCCCAATCGACATCGCCGCTACACTCAATTGCAGCAGCAACCAAATCGAGCTTGCCGCCGATCTGCCCGAAGACTGTTTCATGGATGATTATACCGTGGAATGGCGGAATGCGGACGGGCTCATCACTCCTTCCCCAGATACCACCTTAGCCGTAGAGGGGAATGAGGGCTGGTACTACTTCCAAGCTGCCGACGATTGCTGCACTATCGCAGACTCTTTCCTGATTGACTATCCGGAATTTGCTGAAGCAGGGCCAGATATGTTGGGCTGCGCGGGCACCGCTCTCGATCTGTCGGGCAACGGCGGGCAGGGCCACTTTTGGACCACCCCTGATGGCAGTACGAGCAATGACTCCATCTACCGTTTTACCGCCTTACCCCCCGGTGCCGGAGGAGCTTATGTCCTCCATGCTTTCGACGAGCAGGGCTGCGAAGATACGGATACGCTGCTGCTGACGGTAAGCGCCCCGCCGGTCCCCGAGCCTTTTGTCCCGCAAGCTTGCATAGGCGACACGGTGTACCTGCTTACGCAAAATGACACTGCTTTCGCCGAAGTGCGCTGGCTGAACCCGCTGGGAAATTTGCTTCCGCAGCCTCTTATCCCCGATTTTCAGCTGTCGCAATCCGGCAACTACACCGTAGAAGGCGTGGATACCGCCGGCTGCATCAACACCGCACAAGTCCTTGTAGAGGCCCACCCGCTCCCCGTTTTGGACTACACCATAACGGATAGTTGCGACAGTACTTTCGTCAATTTCTTCCCCTCGGCTTGGCACTTCGGCTGGCCCGAAGGCGAGGGTCCTCGCTTGGCCACCGCAACGGGCGGCGATTTTCCGATAACGGTAACCGATACCGCCGGCTGCCAAACTACGCAAATCCTTCCCGTCCCTGCGCCCGACGGGCCGGAAGTCCGGCTTGAAATCGACCAGCCCATCTGCCCCGGCGAACTCGGCCGCTTGAAAATCGAATTGCACAGCGAGCAGCGGCAAGCCATTTTCTCTTTGGACGGCGGGGAAAGTTTCACGCTGTCTAAGCGATTCAAAGACCTGCAACCCGGCGATTACCAGCTACTGCTGCGCGATGCGCTGGATTGTGAGCAACGTTTCGACTTTACCATACAACAGCCCGATACGATGGGGGTAAGTTTGGATTACGAGCCGATTGCCGTGCGCCCCACTACGCCTATTGAGCTCACCGCCACCACCATCGGTGACATACAGCGCTATCAGTGGGTGCCGCGGGAAATCGACACTGGCGGGCCCACCACCAATTTTGTAGCCACCCGCGACTTGGACATCCGCCTGATCGTGGAGGACGGCCGCGGCTGCCGGGCGACAGCTGCCCTGCCCTTGACCGTAGAGTTGGGCGACATCTACGCCCCTACCGCTTTTTCGCCCAACGGGGACGGCCGCAACGACCGATTCACCATCTACAGCGATAATGGCTCTGGGGAAATCATTGAACGCATGCAGGTATTTGACCGCTGGGGCGGCTTGGTTTTTGAGGCCACGGAAATCCCGCTCAGCCGTGAGCGATTTGGCTGGGGCGGCGACCGGCTGGGCGAAGCGATGAATGCCGGCTATTACGCCTTCTACGCCTTGGTCCGCTACCCCAACGGTTTCCGCCGGGTCGTCAAAGGCGAAGTCCAACTGATCCGATGAAACGAAGGCAATATTATATGATGCTAAAAACTGTAGGGAACAACATTTGCCTATGAAGCCATTTAAAACTTTTTTGATTACCACACTCTGCCTCAGCACATTCTTGGGTCTCCGCTCACCGCTGTTTTCGCAAGCACTGGAGTTTGGGCTGGAAACGAGCACCGGGGTATCCTACGGCACCTTCAATGGAGAATTGTCGGACATGGTCGGCTTTTCCGAACTGGAGGTTTCTGATACCGAAGTAGACAGCGCGTTTGCCTTTTTCGACCTCGACGCGCCCCGCTGGATCAAGAACCTGTTCCCCGGCTTGCGTATCGAAATCGACCAAGAAATTACCCGGCGGCAGCGCCGCAACACGCGTATGGCCCGCTTTTTTGTCCGCTACAAATTTATTGGGGCCAGCGTGGCGGTTTCTGACCCCCGCTTTATCGACCGGCCAGAAAGCAAAAAGCTGAAGAACCAGATCAAATCAGTCCGCCTCGCGATGCAGGGCGAGGCCGAAAGCCTGAGCGAGCACCTAGCACGGTTGGCATTGGCTGACCTCAACCAGCCAGAACCGTTTTTCCCCAATCGCTACGACCTAGAGGTGCATCTGCATTTGAAGCGCCTGCTATTCGGCAATGATCCGTTGCTGCGGTGGGGGCGGCAAAAGCAACACGCGGTAGATTTGGAGGTCGTATCCGGCCTGCGGCTTAGCGCGGACCCTTCGCCGGCGGTGGATTTGGGCAGTGTCCTCTTTATCAGCGAGAAGCTGGACAGCCTTATGGAAGGCGGCCTGCTGGCACCGGTGGAAGAGACGACTGATCAGGTAGCCGAAGCCCTACAGAACATCCTGTTTGGCAAATTTCGTGACCCACGCACGGTGCCGGCCCTTGGCTGGTTTGCCCGGGTTAGCGTGCCGGTCCGCTTTGGCAACAGCTTCTCCATCGTGGGGGGCGCTGATTTAGGTGTCAGCCGGCATACCATCGTTGAAGGTACGAGCCCGATGTTTCTATCCTACGCCCATTTGGGCATCCGTTGGCGTACGGGTTTTGGCTGGAAGAAGCGGTGATTTTCAAAAGACAAAAACGTATGAACTATGAGAAAAAACTATCTACTCTTTTTCGTATGCAGCATATTGGCTAGCAGCCTGCTGGCCCAAACGCCCCGGCCGCGTGTGCAGCAGGGGCCAAGGTACTTATTGGTTTTGGAAGATGCCCGGCTTGATGTAGGAGTGAAGATGACATCAGTATTCGCGCTGGATGACCGGGCGCCGCTGTCGGCCAATCCCCACTTCCAGGCCATGTGGAACTTAGTCAAGCTCGGCGCTTCCCTCGAAGCCCTGCTGCAGGGCACCTCCGAGCCTATGGCCGACTTGGAGATGGGAGAAGAATTTGGCCAAAACGGCTATAACAAGACGGTTCCCACTTTTTTTCTGAGCCTAGGATTCGGCGAGACTTCCGACCTGAAAATGCAACAGCAGTTTGTGGAGCTGGCCATCAGCCCCGGCTACTTCGCAGAGGGCGGCCGGGGGACCAACCTGCACCTCGATTACCGGTTTAATTTTTTAAAAACGGAGTACGGTGCCGGCGGGGGGAGCCTAGCGCGACCCTTTGACTACGAGGCGTATGTAGGGTTACGGACCGGTTTCGACTGGAGCTTCCAGCGTTCGGAAAGCGAGGCCGGCTTTTTTCAGTTTTTGAACAACGAGTTGGAACGCATTGCGCTGGAAAATGAATTCACCGCCACCCAGCTCATCGCACTGGAGCAATTGGCGGACGACAGTAAAGTATTGTTGCCTGAAGATGTGGGCGGCCGGGCTTTTCATATCGGCCCCATAGCCGGGGTGCGCCTTTCTAAACAGCTTTTTTCCCATGCTCGCCTCTTTGCGACCGGCCAGTTTTTTTATGACCTTATGGACCTGAGTAGCGGCCGCAGCGGCGAGGAGAACCAACGCAGTCAGCACCATGCCGCTTTGCATTTAGGGTTAGAATTTGCTATTGGTGGGGAAGGCCGGCGGGCCAGCACGAAATTTTATTGATTTTAAGCCACGGTAGGGTTGTGTATGAGTCCGAAAAAATTATATTATTCTCGTTAACACGCACAGCGGTTTTAAAATTATCAAGCTGACCATGAGTGATTCTAAGCTGGTAGAAACTACGAAGACCTACTACGACAGTACGGATGCAGACGAGTTTTACCACACCATCTGGGGTGGAGAGGATATCCACATCGGCATCTACGAGTTGGCGGATGAGCCGATCTTCCAGGCTAGTAAACGGACAATTCAAACGATGGTGTCGCATGTGACGCCGATTATGGAAAGCACCCGTATTCTCGACCTTGGTGCTGGCTACGGCGGGGCGGCCCGCTACCTTGCCGCTCGCTTTCTGTGCCAGGTAGAATGCTTGAACCTGAGCGAAACGGAGAATGCTCGCAACCGGGAGAAAAACAAGGCCGTCCGCCTAGAGGACCACATCACGGTCACAGCGGGCAATTTCGAGGAACTGCCCTACGAGGAGGACCGTTTTGATATTGTCTGGTCGGAAGAGGCATTCCTGCACAGCGGCAATAAGGATAAAGTATTCGAGCAAGCTAAGCGGGTCCTCAAACCCGGCGGGCAATTCATCTTCACGGACCCCATGCAGGCCGACGATTGTCCGGAGGGGGTGCTGCAGCCGATTTTAGACCGTATCCATCTTAAAGAACTGGGCTCCGTGAAGCGGTACCGCGAGCTAGCCGCTAAGCACGGCTTCCGCGAAAAGAATGTGGTGGAAATGCCGGAACAACTCGTCAACCACTACAGCGCCGTACTGCACGAACTGAAGCGCAAAGAGGATACCCTTAGCAAAGTTGTAAGCAAGGATTACATCGAGCGTATGAAAAAAGGCTTGCAGCACTGGATAGACGGTGGTAAGAAGGGGTACCTCAACTGGGGTATTCTGCACTTTGAAGCTTGAGTTATTGTGCGGCTTTCACCACCTTCCGCAGGCTCATCGCGTAGCCCAAATGCAGGCCCTCGTGCACGTTGTTAAAAGCAATGGCTTGCTCCAATGAGGGCAGCGTGAGGCCGTAGCTCGTCTCATACGCCTCGTAGGTTTGGAATTTGCCCGCTTGGTAGTCCGCTTCAAACTGGTCAAGGGTAGAGACAGCAAGCTGTTTGAAGTGCTCGATGTCTGCTTTTGTGTACACCTTCTCTGGCCGGCTGCCTTTACGGAAGGCATCCACCGTCTGCTTTGGCAGCGTCAATTCCAAGCCTGCCCGTCCGTAGGTCAGCAACTGCTGGGTGACGATGCAGTGGGCGAAGTTCCACACGATATTGTTGTTGAAACCGTCCGGGATGTAGTTGACGGCTTCCGTGCTTAGGCCGCTGAGCAAGCCGGTGAAGTTTTGGCGGGTTTGGCGGGTGTAGTCTAGGTTTGGCATAGGTCTATGTTATCTTTTTAGTACGGGGTGAAAGTATGGGTTATGCTCACTTGCTGCAACAATTAAGTGGGCAGTAAAGTGATTTATTCCGGTTTAAGGCCACTACAGCCATCTGATGCGTGTTTTTTCCGATGCGCCTTCCTGTTCTGCACGGAAAACGAGACCCTCTAGATGGGCAAGAAGGTAGGCGAAAAGCCATGCCATCTCACCCTACCCCAGCCAAAAACGCCTCCATCGCCTCAATGACCGCCGCCGGCTCCTCCACCGTGGACGTATGGCCCGCCCGGGGTATGCGCACCAACTTTGCATCAGGGATATGCCGCTGCATGTACTCCGATTTCTCCGGCACGGTAGCCACGTCCTCTTCGCCCACGATGATTAGGGTGGGGCAGCCAATACGTGCCAAGTCCGCAGGGGGTACGCCTCCGCGGTTGATCACCCCCTTCACCGCCCGTGTGATGGTGCGTTTGTTGTTAAGCAGTTCCCCTTCCCACTCTTGGCGCAGCTCTTGGCGCTCCGGGTCTTGGAGGAAAGTCTGGCCAAACATGATTTTCATGACCGGCTTTTTCACGGCTCCCACCCCCAGCAAGCGCACCATCATATTCAGCATGCGGTAGCGGGGCACATTCTCTTTGGGCTCGGCCTGGGCGGAGGTTTCGATTAGTATCAGGGACCGCAGCCGCTCCGGCGCGCGCACCGCTATGCGCAAGCCCACAAAACCGCCCATGCTGAGGCCGGCGAAGTGAAAGCGGTCCACACCTAGGGCATCCATCAACCCTAGTGCATCTTCTGTCAGGGTATCCATGTCGTAGCCCCTATCCGCCACGGCGCTGCGGCCCTGCCCGCGGTGGTCGTAGGTGATGACGCGGTAGGCCGATTTGAAGTGGTCGACTTGCTTGGCGAACATCTTGCTGCTCCACAGCAGGCCGTGGGAGAAAAGCAGTGCCGGGCCGCTGCCGCCGGTGTCTTCAAAATAAATCTCCGTCCCGTTGACTTTCTGGTGAGGCATACGCTATAGTTTTTTCCAAAGGCCTGTGGGGTACTTTCCTTCCTCCGTCATTTGCTGAAACGCTTGCTGCACAATCGGCTTATCCTCCTGATAAGTCACGCCGTACCAGCGCTCTGCGTTGGGTATAACCTGCAGCTTGATGTCGCCCTGTTGAATTTGGTGGTTGATCACAAGCGGGATGTAAAACTCTGCCCGCGGATTGTCCTTGTTGGCTTCTACAAACTCGACAAACAACTGCCGGGCCGTCTCGAAGAAGTTAGGGTGTAAACCCCAGAAATTCATGGAGACCAGCGCATCGGCGGAAAGTGAATGCTTTTGCCCGTCTTCCTCGTAGACGATACCATCCGGGGTGCGCTGTATTTTATGCCGCTCTACCACATCGGTGAGAAAGCCTTCCGCGTCCACCTCGCACACCCCGCGGTTGACATGGCCGGCGTCCGACAGCGTTTTGTCCAGTTGGTAGCCGATCATGCCGTAGCGGTCGGGCGCGCAGTCTTCCTTTAGGAATTGGGCCATCGCCTCAAAGCTGCTGATGCCGTAGTAATCGTCCGCGTTGATCACCGCGAAGGGCTCGTTGATTTGCTCGCGGGCCACAAGCACGGCGTGGGCGGTCCCCCAAGGCTTTTCGCGATGCGGCCACTCGTCGATGCCCTCCACCGGGCTGTCCATCGCCTGAAAGGCATAGGCGACTTCAATCTGATCGCCGAACTTGCCGCCGAAGCGCTTGCGGAAAGCCGCCTCTATATCCTCGCGGATGACAAAGACGACCTTGCCGAAGCCAGCGCGTATAGCGTCGTAGATGGAGTATTCGATAATCACTTCGTCGTTGGGGCCAAGGCCATCGAGCTGTTTGAGCCCGCCGTAGCGGCTGCCCATGCCGGCGGCCAGGATAAGCAGTGTGGGTTGCATGTTTTTCGACAAATATAAGATTTTAACGCTCTAATAGGACAAACGCCACAAAATCTCAGTAGCGATAACAAAAATTGTATATTGAGGCATATTTAATCTCTGTAACATGCCCCAAGACCTCAAAATACACCAGCCCGACGACCGCTTCTTCAAGTCGGCCATGAGCGACCCGGAAGTAGCCAAGGGCTA
>JAAAOU010000324.1 GCA_009908745.1 Bacteroidota bacterium | reverse complement strand
TTGGTTGGCTTTTTTCGCCAACGACTGTTCGGGCGTATTGTCCATACCCGCTGTATTCATATCAAACAGCACGTAGTCAAAGCCATTCTGCTTTAGGAATGCCAAAAACTCCCGCGGATTACGCGATTGGTTGAGGAAATCTTCAAACAGCCCCAATTGGTTGTCTTCGTATACCCGGCGGTCATTCTTCGCGATATGATAATTATAATGCGTGCCCACCCGGTAGACACGGGTGTCCTCGTCCCGGTTGATGATCTTGCGCAGCTCCGTGATGACCGGGCTAAACTCGAACCAAGCTTCGTTTTTGGTAATCACCCCGGCACCATACTTTACAAAAGCGTTTTGAAAGCGCATCTCGGCCTGCTCCTCCGATTCCGTGGTGCTCAGGAAATTCAAAGCTGTGCTTAGGAACAGGCTCCCCCCTACCCCGGCCAATAACCAGTAACGGGCAAAACCTTCCGCGGCGGGTGCCAATCGCTCGGGCCGGTGCAGATAGTACGCCACGACAACGCCCAAAATAGCAAACATCGGGAAAGCATACCAGACAATACCGCTGCCCAGCAGCAACCAAAAGAAGCCAAAGGCAAAAGCAAAAGCCAGCATCGCCTTGAAGTTGGGGCTAAGGGCCGAGAGCCGTTCCCGCATGAGGCCATACCCGGCAGCCGCCAAGGCGATCAAAACGAGGAATACCCAGAAAAACGACAGCCCCGCCATCGCCGCGTACAGCTCTTGCAGCGGCTTCATCAGGCCAATGAAAGCCTGCTGAATACTCATGAATAAGCCATTGACCAAGCCGTCAAAGGGCGGTTGGTGCTTATTGGCTAAAGTTTCCACTGCATTGCGCAGCTCCACCTCCGTCGGCGGCGCTGTGCCATTGGCGTAAATACTGTATACCGACACGCCCCAAAACAGCAAGAGCAACAGCAGCAAAGCTATGTTTTTGCCTATGCTTGCCCCTCCGCGCCAGTTGAACAGCAGCAGCGGAAAGAACAAAAACAAGACAAAACCATAATCTAGGTACTTCAAAAAGCGCACATTGGTGTTCATACTCACATCGTAGGGCAACGACAAAAACAAGGGCAATCCCGTTTCGTACCCCATGTACCGCTTGACCTCCTCGCGCTTGCCGCTTTCCAAAACACTAGATGAACCTACGCCCGGCCCGCCGCCGGTCACCGCGCTCAACCCGATTTTGGCAATCTGAGCCGCCGTCAGCACCTCTCGTTCAAAGCGGCGCCGGACTTCTTTCAAGTAGCGCTCCCGTTGCTCCGGGCTGATTTCCCCGCGCTGGAAGGCTTGAATCTGCGGTTCGTATTCCTTCAGTATCGCCCGGACTTGCCGCGACTGCTCCGCGCTTAGTGTCACACCGCGTTTGTCCAGCAATTCCACAATGCGCTGATAAGCATTCACATTTTGTTTTGCCGGGATATTGATACGTACATCCGGAGCTGGCGATTTACCCTCCACCAAAGCCGTGACGCCTAGGCTGCGGTTCTCTGCGAGGTGCTTACCCACCCAGGGCAAAAAAACCAGAAAGCCGCCCAATGCAAAAACGGCAATGGACTGGCCGATACTTTTCAATGCTGTTTGCTTACCCCGCAGGCCAAAGAACAACAGCGGCAGGGCCACGGCCAAGCTTACTCCAGCTACCGCGATAGGCAAGGTGTTGCCCAGCTCAATGTAGCCGAAACGGTACACGCCCGTCAAAAACAGCAGACTCACCATCAGCGCTAGGGTGCCCATCCCGGCCCGGGTGCCCGCCCGTTGGTACACCAGGTACACCACAAAGCCGAAAATGCTCATGATGCCCGTGTATTTGATACCGAAAGCATAACCCGCCAGCCAGCCGGCCAGCAGCCAGATGTAAGTCTTTTCGGTCAGGGCTTTCCCAAACAGGCTCGCCACTTCCACCCCTTCCGGGCGTTCTTTCTTACCGCCTAAGCGCACCCGGTACTCTAGCAACAGCAGCAAGGTAGACAGTGTAATGAACAGAAAGCCCAAATCTACTTTTTCGTCCAAGGTCAGGTGAAAATTGGCAGCCGGGCTCAGGTAAAACAAAGCCGCCGCCAGCCAAGCCAGTTGCCGGCCCGAAAAATGGGACAGCATAATGCTCAGCATCATGTCGCCGTAGAGCAGCTCGCCCAGGCTTAAAAACACCTGCCAGTTGAAAGCCTGCCCGCCTTCCGGCAATGCATTGTATTCGGAAATCAGATGCGTGGTATTCATGTACAGGCCTGCGCCGTCAAAGCCTATAGGGAGAGCTTTCAGCGCATAAATGCCGTTGACGGCAACACTGATGAGCAGCAACAGTACAGGAAGGTTCCACCAAGGGTTTTCGGATTTGGCCTTTGAGCGCTTGACCAGCAGTGATTGCAGAAACTGCAAGGCCGGCTTCCACTGCCAAGCGAACAGCCCCAGAAACAGAGCCGCCAGCAGCCAACCAAAAAGTAGGCCTGCCAGGCCAAGCAGCAACATCACAACACCTACCACACTTGCCCCTACGGCTACGCTCAACAGCTCCCGGCTGCCCTTGGCATACCAGGTGGAAAGGGGGCGGAGCAACAGTTGCCCGGCCGTATACGCCACCAGTATGATGAGAAAAAGAGCCAAATGCAGCACCAGGTTGAAGCCCATGAAGTACAGCCCGCCGCCCAGCGCGCTGCCTTTGAACAGGCTTTGATCGCTGCCGTACATCGCCACCGTTATACCTTGCAGAAGCAGGATCAAACCATAAATCATCAGGCCATTGTACCTCCCTTTAATACGATGCAGCCAATAGCCTGCCCCTCCGCTCACTAGCAGCAATACGAGCAAGATATCGTAATTCACGCTTTCGCTAATCGACAGGGAATAGTAGGGGTGAAATGCCCAGTAAGAAACCAACACCAATAGCATCCATACCAAAGAAAAACCGATATACAACCAGCGGTTCCCTCCGAATATATCTCCGCTTTCAGAATGATTCATGAGACTTGGATTTGAATGCCAAAGATAAAAGAATATGATTAGTGCAGGTACTCTTGCTGAGTGCCGCTCTATACAAGCGTTCAGCCTTCGTCAAGCAAAAATGCTTCTTGAATGACTTCCAGCAAAGCATTTTCGGGTACATCAGCCAGGCGGTGAAAAACCACGCCCTTTACCATTTTACGCCCCCGCGCCTGCAACAGGCCTTGCTCGTTGGATAACAGATGGCCGTTGAGGAACGCTAATTCTATGCCGCCATCCCGTGGGTTGGTGTAGCAAACCCAACTGCGGCGGTAGTAAAAGGGGATGTTGTAGCGGATTTTGGGCGTGACGCCGGGCTCTCCCACCAGCAACCGGTAAAAGTAGTCCAGCAGCTTGTACTGCTCCCCATCGAATTCTGCAATATAAGACTCTACCTCATTCATTATTGCTCTCCTGATCCGACGGTTCCCCGCCCGATTTTGTCGACCCTTTGAAACCTTCCATCGCGTACAGCACCCCGCGTATCGGTATACGCAGCCATTCCGGGCGGGCGTTCATTTCGTAACCGACTTCGTAAATCGCTTTTTCCAAAATATAGATGCGAAGTAACAACTCCATGGCCTCTTTGTCATCCGGCACAAAATCATATCCCTGCGCTTTATCTAAATAGGCGGACAAAAAGTATTGACTGACATAGTGGAACCATTGGTTCGCCCACTCCTCCAACAGCGGC
The DNA here is from genome assembly GCA_009908745.1 of Bacteroidota bacterium. Lineage (GTDB taxonomy): Bacteria > Bacteroidota > Bacteroidia > Chitinophagales > Saprospiraceae > Phaeodactylibacter. Next base: position 5,182 of record JAAAOU010000324.1, on the reverse strand, counting down.
ATATCCGCTTTACGGTAGTTTTGGTTGAGCACCAATTGCCCGTAGGCGGCGTAGTGGAAAGAGCGGATCATCCCCGCTACGTCTTTGAACGGCGTGCGCTTGAGCCGCCGCTCGCTGATGGAATACATGGGCTCGCCCTCGAAGTCGATGATGAAAAAATCGCGGCCGTCAAACAACACCTGCGCCAGGTGGTAGTCCCCATGCACCCGAGTTTTCGTCGCCTCAATCTTATCATCGTAAATCTGCCGGAAGCAGTCCATGATGTCGTCCTTGATCTCTAGAATGCGGCGGGCCTCATCAGCAATATGCCCGGGCAATTCCGGCAGGCGCCGCTCCAGCGCGCTCAGCTTTTCGTTGACGAGCTTGCGGTGCTGCGAATAAATGGAACGTTGGTAATTCCGGGTAAAGCGCTCCGGGCAAAAGTCTGCATCCTGATGGTCGGAAGACAGGGCAATGTGCATTTCCGCCGTACGCACGCCCAACAGGGTAGCGCGCTCGTGCATAACGCTGCCGATGAAACGCTGCAGCCGCTCCGGCGTCTGATCGAAGTACACGCGATCGGCCCTCACCAGCGGCGGTGCCGGCTCGTCCCGTTTGACTTTGGTCAGTATCTTTTCGTAGTAACGATTGAGGGCGGCCAGCATCATGGTCCAGGCCTCCCCTTGATTGGGTATCTTATTCTGCAGCAAGCCCAAAATGGTGAAAGTCTTTTCCACCCGGTCTTCAAACTGTATGCCCCCGCCGTAGCGCGGCGAGTTTTCAAAAGCAGTACGCTCCGAGAGGAAACGCACCAGCTCCAGATCCGGGTTGATGTCGGTATCGAGCTTGCGGTAGATTTTAAAGAAGAATTGATTGTTGTAGATCACGGAAGTATTGCTCTGCTCGGCCCGCAGCACTTCCGAAAACACGTCTTCCCGCTCTACTTTAAGACTGTCCAGCAGTTTGCCAGACTCAAACCGGAGGTCGCCGCCCTGCACCCCGACTTTGTCATTGGTTTTGATGCGCCAAAACAGCTCGTTGCGGAAGGCTTCTTCGTAGATCGCATCGATAATGATGCCTTCCGCCTCGGGGGTCTTTAAGTAGCAGACTACGCTCTGGTTTTCGTTTTTCAAATAGCGTACGATCTGCTCGGCATTGGTCAAGAAAGTGACGGGCAGAAAGTAGGTCTCCGGCAATCCGTCGGTGTAACGCGCCCGTATGCTCAGGAAAAACGCTGGCGTATCCCCCACCTGTATCTTCGGGAAATGGCTCAGCTGCAGCGAGACGATATTGCGCGATTTCCCCCCAAACCACCGGCAGGATTGCAGGTAAGCCGGCAGCACCTTTTTCTCAAAGCGCCGCTTGGCGGTGTAATTGTCAAACAGCTCGCCCCAGGAGACATCGGATTCGATCTCCAGGATTGTCCGCTCCTGCGGTTTGGCCCGCTGCTCTTCCCCCGCTTCCATCAAAAACCAGTAATACCCGTACGGGCCGATGGTGAAGCGGTAAGCCTCCTCCCCTACTTCGAAAAACTTGTTTTGGCTGAAAATCTCGGTGGGCCACACGCCTTTGTAAGCGCTCAGGTCAAGGGTGACCGCTTGTGAGAATTTTGACAGGTTAGCAACCACGAGTATGCTCTCTCCTTCATACCTACGCAGGAAAGCCAGTACTTTAGAGTTGGCAGAATCCAAAAACTCGATGCTGCCGTGGCTGAACGCCCGCAGCCGCTTGCGCATGCTGATGATGTTTTTCATCCACCACAGCAAAGAAGAGGTGCTTTGGTTTTGCAGTTCCACATTCACGGCTTCGTAGCGGTACATCGGGTCGCGGATGACCGGCAAGAAGAGCTTCTGCGGGTTGGCGGGGGAAAAACCGGCATTGCGGTCCGCGTTCCACTGCATAGGGGTGCGCACACCGTTGCGGTCGCCCAAGTAGATATTGTCGCCCATGCCGATCTCGTCCCCGTAGTAAATCACGGGCGTACCGGGCAAACTGAAAAGCAAGCTGTTGAGCAATTCGATCTTGCGGCGGTCATTGCCCAGCAAAGGGGCCAGGCGGCGGCGTATGCCTTCGTTGATTTTTGCCCCGTGGTCCTGCGCAAATACTTTGTACAGGTAGTCCCGCTCCTCTTCCGTCACCATAGAAAGCATCAGGTCGTCGTGGTTGCGTAAAAACAAGGCCCACTGGCAATTGTCAGGCAAAGGCGGCGTCTGCTCCAAGATATCGATGATCGGGTAATTGTCCTCCGTTTGCAAGGCCATATATAAGCGGGGCATAAGCGGGAAGTGGTAATTCATGTGGCACTCGTCCCCTTCGCCGTAGTATTCAGCGGCCTCCTCGGGCCAGAGGTTGGTCTCGGCGATCAATACTTTACCAGGGTGGCGCTCGTCTACATATTTGCGTAAGCCCCGCAAGTACTCGTGCACCTGCGGCAGGTTCTGGCAGTTGGTGCCTTCTTCTTGGAAGAGGAACATCACGGAGGTCAGCCGCACGCCATCTACGCCCAAGTCGAACCAAAAGTCGATCACGCTGCGGATTTCTTCCCGGACCTTCTCGTTGCGGTAGTTCAGGTCTGCCTGATGGTTGTAGAACCGGTGCCAGTAGTATGCCTTTGCGACGTTGTCCCACTCCCAGTTGGAGTTTTCGTAATCGCTGAAGATGATCTCGGCTTCTTCGTATTGCTCTTGGGTGTCGCTCCAGATATAAAAATCCCGTTCTACGGAGCCCTCCGGTGCCCGCCTAGCCCGCTGAAACCACTCGTGCTCGGTGGAGGAGTGATTCATGATCAGGTCGATGATAACCCGCAGCCCTCTCTTTTGGGCCTCTTGCAAGAAGAGCTGAAAATCTTCCAAAGTGCCGAAGTCGGGGTGTACGCTTTTGAAATCCGATACGTCGTAGCCGTCGTCCTTGAGGGGAGACTTGTAAAAAGGCAGCAAGGAGATGCAGGACACCCCGAGGTCCTCTAGGTAATCGAGTTTGTTGACCAACCCTAAAATATCGCCGGTGCCATCGCCGGTACTGTCGTAATAGGCGTGGATGGGCAATGCGTAGATGATGCTGTCTTTGTACCAGCTAGGGTGGTTCTTTTCTGTCATGGTAATACCGTTGGTTGATCGTAGTTGCGACTGATTAAAGAACGCAAAAAATCTGCCACTCACCAACAAAGGGATGTATTTATTTCTGCTGCTCCGCCGCCTATTTGTGCAGATTAGGGACCACTACCCCAATCACAGCGCCCACCGCGTAGCCTACCACCACATCAGTGGGGAAATGCCGCCCGGCTTTGATGCGCAGCCAGCCGGTGAGTGCAGGCAGGGCCGCAGCAGAAGCCCATACCCAACCCTTATTCCGCATGTCTGGATTATTGTTGGTCAGGGTTTGAGCAACGAAAAACGACATGGCCGCAGAATTGGATGTGTGCCCCGAAAAGAAGGACAAGCGGGTCTCCGGGTCCACTTTCAGCTCTTCCCCGGTCATAGGGTTGTAGGCATAGGGGCGCACCCGCCGCACGCTCGACTTGACCAGGCGGGTGATCCCATTGGTCAGCAGCAAGGTCTCGAACCACATCAAGCCAACCGGCCCAAACTCGGAGCGGGTCCGCGGGTCCCCCAGTAAAGACAGCGGGCTAAGCAAAGATGCCCGCAGGGCGATATCGCTCCCCAAGCGGGCCAACTCGCTGTTCTGCTTTATAGAAAAACGGTCGTAACGCCGGATCAGCAAAGGGTCAAGGCGCTGTAGCTCTTCCTCTGTCAGGGGTAATACTTTCTTCTGCAATGGAATGCTGATACCATAGGTGGCTGCCCCAACGCCAATCAAGCTGCCGTCTACCGGCCAGCTCAGCCCGTGCACTTGGCCGTGGACTTGGAATGTGGCGGTTGCCAAGCCAAGGCTCAACAACAGATAAAGGAACAAGCGGCTGGTTTTCATAAAACATTAAGCGGTAAGTGAAGCGTGAAATTATCAAATGACGGGCTAGCCGACCAAAGGAAGCGGCGATTATTCTTAAATTTACCTGCAAAAAGATATGCCCGGCACCACTTGGACCTTTGACCGTATCGTCAACACCTTGTTGTACTTGGGGGGGATAGTGCTTTTCCTATGGCTGCTGGATTACCTGAGCCCCTATCTGGTTTCTTTCTTTTTGGCACTGTTCATAGCCTACCTGCTGGAGCCTATCGTCCGTTTCTTCCGCGAGCAGCTCCGGGTGCGCAAGCGCTGGCTGGCGGTTTTTCTGACGTTGTTGGCTATCATCGGTTTGCTGGTAGGCATCAGCGCCCTGGTACTGCCGTCTGTGACCCACGAAATATTCAAGCTGGAAGCCATGCTGGAAGGCAGCCTAGCCTTTCGCTACGAAGAGCTGCTGCCGGACGAGCTGCGCCGGGAGATCGAAGCCTACCTCTACAGCGACGAGCTACGGAGCTTGCTGACCGAAGAGAATATAACAACCTACGGCGCTAAGCTGCTATCGTATATATGGAGTGCCCTTAGTGGTGCTATGGGGGTGCTTTTGGGCCTGTTCAGCCTAGTCACTTTTTTGCTCTACCTGGTGTTCATCATGCTTTTCTACCACGATTTTGCGGACCATTGGGAAAGCGCGATCCCCCCTGCTTACCGAGCACCGGCGGTCATGCTCATACACGATGTGGAAGACGGTATGCAGGTCTACTTCCGGGGGCAGGCGCAGATTGTATTTTGGGTGAGCGTGCTTTTTGCGTTGGGCTTCAAGCTGATTGGCTTGCCACTGGCGATCATCCTGGGTATTTTTGTGGGGCTGCTGAACTTTGTGCCTTACCTGCAAATCCTCGGGATGGTTCCTGCCTTGCTACTGGCCGGCGCTCAAGCCGCCGAAACCGGGCAAAGCTACTGGGTATGCGCCGGGCTGGTCATCTTGGTTTTTGCACTGGTGCAAGCCGTTCAGGAGATATTCCTCACACCGCGCATTATGGGGGAAGCTACCGGGCTGAACCCCGCTGTCATCCTGCTGGCGCTGTCGGTGTGGGGCGGCTTGTTCGGCATTATAGGTATGGTCATCGCACTGCCCCTTACTACGCTCATGATCAATTACTACAAGCGGTTTGTGCTGGCGGGGGAACCGTTTGCTGAAGAAGAGTGAGGGGAGGTTGGAAGTGGGAGGGCGGAGGGCGGAAGTCGGAGGGCGGAAGTCGGAGGGCGGAAGTCGGAAGTCGGAGGGCGGAAGTCGGAG
>JAAAOU010000020.1 GCA_009908745.1 Bacteroidota bacterium | reverse complement strand
CGCCGGGGCATACGGGCCGTACAAGGCAACTAGGGTGAGTACCGTTTTAAACGTAGGGGAGGAGGGCCTGGAATTGGAGCTCGAGCCTTTTGCGGGGGAGCCGGTTTTGAATGCTTTGCAGCTGAAGCGGGTGGGGTATTGAAGCGGCGGATAGCAGAAAAATGCAGGTATTTGCAACTTGAACCACTAGGCCCTGCTGAATTTGTTCCGTTGCCGCCTGCGGTAGCACTTGTGAATTGAGGCGAAAAGGGTTAAATTGAGGGGGTCGTTCATAACCGCTATTGCACGCAGCGTAGCAAGGCTGGCAGATTATGCCTGTCAGCGGCTTCGCCATTTTGATGTTTTATCAGGCACAGATACCTGAATGGCCTCAAAAGAAGCAGCCGGCACCTTAGCGGCCAGAAAGTCAAAACACCTAAACCCATGAAAACAACCGTACTCACCTCAATTGCTATATTGTCAATCCTTTCCGCTTTTAGTCAAGATATATCTGGCTACTGGCAGGGCGTACTGACTCAGCAAGGCGGAATACCTAACACTTATTACCCGTTTTCGATGGCACTGCGTCAGAATGGGAATGCTGTAGATGGAACATCCGAAATCAGGTTAAGCAGCGATTCCGTGTATTTTGGAACGATGTCGTTGACAGGTACATTCGACGGCTCAAATTTCCAGTTTCAAGAAATGGGGGTAATAGAGGAGTTGACAGGTAGCGCCTGGGCTTGGTGTATAAAAAGTGGAAATTTGTTGTACGACGGCAATCTACAAAAACTGGAAGGGCCTTGGCTGCCTCTAGGCTGTAGCCCTGACACCATAGAAATATATAGACTGGCGGTATTATCCGATACAGTTTTTTGTGCAGGCCAAGCCATTGAGTTACAGGTTACTGGGCAGAATGTCAAATGGTATTCAGATGAAGCACGCAATGATTTGGTGGCGACAGGGAATGTGTTTTCCCCCACCATCAGTGCTTCAACAACTTATTATGTCACTCAGACGCATTACGATACCGAAAGTCCTGCGGTTCCCATCAATGTTACAATCAGCGACCCCGCAATAACAAATACCAATACCACCCCAAGCGGGTGCCAAGAACCAACTGGGACGATTTCAATCACCGCAGATGCCGGAACCGGTCCGCTAACATACTCTATTGATGGCGTGAATTTTCAAAGTGCAAACCATTTTGAAGGGTTGGAGGCCGGCCACTATTTGATTGCCGTTCAGGATGATAACAATTGCGTCGACACGCAGCGTGTTTACGTTGCTGAAAGCCCTCCGGTCGCGATTGAGTCCATAGAGGTGGTGCCTGCTTCGTGCTCTATGCAAAATGGTTCCGCCTCCGTTTTGGCTAGTGAAGGGGGGGCGAGCCTTGAGTACGCTTTAAACGGCATTGATTTTCAAGGTGAGGGGGTGTTTGATGGATTGTCAGCGGGCACTTATACGGTTTTTGTACGGGATGAAAATGGTTGTCTGCAATCGGATACGTTTGTGGTCAACAGGGTGCCTCCGTTGTCCATTGCGTCCATCTTAAGCCGCCCCTCCGTATGCGGGCAAAGCAATGGGGGGATGGAGATTGAAACAGAAGGCGGGACGGGGGCAGTGCGTGTTGCTGTGAACGGGGGGGCTTTCCAGCCTGTACTATCCGTTGAGGGGTTAGAAGCAGGCCACTACACCCTTGACCTAAGAGATGAGGCGGGCTGTGCGATCGATACTTTGGTGACTATTGCCCAAACAGCTTGCCCTGTTTTCATCCCTAATGCTTTTTCTCCTAATGGTGATGGGCGTAACGATTTTTTTCGGGTTTACCCGCATCCTGATTTTAAAGGAGCGTTTAGTTTGTTCCGAATATTCAACCGATGGGGGGCGCTGATTTACGAAGACCAAAACTTTGACCCCAATACCTCGGGTTGGGACGGGAGGTTTAAGGGCCAGAAGCTCGATCAAGGCGTCTATATTTATTTCATTAGGGTAGAATATGAGAACGGGGAAACTGCGATATTTGAGGGAGACATCAGTATAATAAATTAGACCATGAAAAACACTTCTTTTTACCTCCTTGCCTTCTTGTTCCTGAGCGCGTGTCAGCAAGACGTTTCTTCAGACATCGAAGCCATAGAGGCGATGAGCGCAGCAAGAGCCAAAGCATTCAACGAAGGGGACGCTAGCACGATAGCGCAATATTTCACCGAAGATGCTGTGCTGATGGCACCGGGTGCCGAGCCACAGGTGGGCCCCAAAGCGGTGGAAGCCCACTATCAATCCATTTTTGACCAGTATGATACCCGCCTAAACAGCTACTACAACGAAGTCGAGGTTTCCGGCAACCTGGCTTTCGGAAGAGGCACGGCAGAAGTGACGCTCATCCCCAAAAACGGGGACAGCACCACCACCTCGGTGTCCAAGTACCTGAATATCCTCCAAAAGCAGCCCAATGGCAAATGGAAAACCACCCATGATATTTGGAATGGCAACCAATAGCCTGGGGGGTAGCCGGCCGGACAGCCCAAGGCCAAAGTCTTGAACGCTTATTGCCCATTACCGCAGTGATAGGCACTGTGCAGTATTAGTGAAAAGAAAAGCCCACGTCTATCAAATTTAAGTATGGGGCCTTAGCCCCTTTCGTAACTTTATTCGTAATTTGGCCACCAGAATGTTCAAGGAAGCATTATCCAAACTTAACTATTTAAATGTTGCATATGAACAGCATCTTTACAAACACAGCTACTATGAGAGCCATACTACTAGGAGCTGTCTTCAGTTTTATGGCCCTTACTGCTTTTGGGCAGCGGACCATTACTGGGACGGTGGTCTCGGAGGAGGACAATGAACCGCTCATAGGAGCGACCATTCAGATTAAAGGAGGCGCCACAGGTACCGTAACGGACTTGGACGGCGCGTTTAGCGTACAAGCGAACACTAATGACACATTGGTATTTTCTTACGTTGGTTTTATCCCACAGGAGGTGCCAGTTGGGGCTAAAAACACCATAGATGTGGTTTTGCGGCCGGACGCATTTAACATGGAAGAAGTCGTCGTGGTCGGATACGGCACCCAACGGGAGCGCGATTTGATTTCTGCAGTCTCCACATTGGAGTCTGATGATATCATAAAGACGCCTACCCCGCAGGCCATGCAGTCGCTGCAAGGCAAAGTCGCCGGCGTACAAATCGTAAGTAATGGTGCCCCTGGTGGCGCGCCAACGGTGCGGATACGAGGCGTAGGCTCTTTTGAGGGAGCCGGAGCACCTTTGTATGTCGTCGATGGTATGTTTGTGGACGACATCAGTTTCCTGAACCCGTCGGATATCGAATCCTTGTCGGTGCTCAAGGACGCGTCTTCCGCGGCTATTTACGGGGTGCGAGCCGGTAACGGTGTCGTATTGATTACCACTAAATCTGGTTCCTTCAACCAGCCTGCTCAGGTCACCTACGATGGGTACTATGGTATCCAAAACCCGCAGAATGTCATTCAAATGTCCAATGCGCAGCAGTTCGTACAGTACATCGAGGAGACGGGCTCGGCAGCGGACCAAGGCTTTATTGACAACGCGATGCAGCGCTTCGGAAGAAGTACGGTAGACCCCAACGTGCCGGCGGTCAACACCGATTGGTATGACCTCATCATGAGCCCTGCCCCTATGCAGAGCCACAATGTGTCCGTTAGCGGGGGTACGAGTCAGATAAAATACACCGTAGGCCTTGGGTTTATCGACCAACAAGGCTTGTTGAATGAAACCCGCAACGAATTTCAGCGGTTCAATATCAGGACACGCATTGACGCCATACTAAACGATTGGCTCACCGTAGGAGGTAACATCAACGGCAGCAATGCCAGGCGGTTCGACGGCAGTAATGCCGCTTGGTTCAACGCCTACCATTCCGTGCCGATACTCCCAAAGACGGACCCGCTTAACACGGACGCCTCCGAGCCCCAGCTGGCTAACGCCCAATTGCTGGGATACAGAGGTTTGCAGAATCCGTTTTACTCCTTGGTCTATAATGACAACCGGAACAACGCCATCAACGTAGTCGGTAATTTATACGCACAAGCGCAGATCATACCCGAAAAGTTGTCTTTCAAAACGCAGTACAATTACAGCTTTGAAAACGCCAACAACCGGTCGGTTAGTTTTGCGTTCAACGACGGGGTCACAGACCGTGTCTCGGGGCTCAGCAGAAACCACCTGACCCGCTTCGATCAGGTTTGGGACAACTTCCTGACCTACACGGACAATTTCGGGAAGCACAACGTGAAGGTAACCGCTGGCCAATCTTACAGAAGCGAATATGCGCAAGGCTTATTCGCCCGGGGTACGGAGCTTGACCCTAACCCTACCCGGGACAATGAGGAGCTTTGGTACTTGGATCGGGCCGTCAATTTTGAGCAAGATGCAATCGGTGATTTCGGGTCGAACTTGTTCTTTATGTCCTATTTCGGCCGGCTTTCCTACAACTTTGACGACCGGTACTTGCTGTACGCCACTTACAGGGTCGACGGCAACAACAAATTCCAAACCAAGTGGAATAATTTCGCCACAGTGGGAGGGGGCTGGATCGTATCCGGAGAGCCCTTCTTCAACATCCCTGCGGTCAGCTTTTTGAAACTGCGGGGTAGCTGGGGAGAATTGGGTAACGATGCCATCAACCCGGCTGTGGGGACGCCAACCTTGAATCCGGGCCGACTGACGGTCTTCAACGGCGCACCTGTGACCGGCCGCGTTTTTGACCCGACTTTCGACCTCATTGACCGCCCGGAGACCACCGTAGAGACCAACTTTGGGGTGGACGCCCGGTTCTTCAACGACAGGTTGTCGGTTACAGCGGACTACTTCATACGTGACACTAGGAATTTAGCCATTCTCGTAGAGCAGCCCCTGATCAGAGGCGCGGTGAGAAGGAGCTTGGGCGAAATTAGAAACGAAGGCTTTGAATTCTCTGCCAACTGGACGGGAGGCCTCGGAGAGTTCCGCTACAACATCGGCGGTAATTTTGCTACGCTGAACAACGAAGTACTTAGCCTCGGCGGGGCAGATTTCCAACAGCTAGGCGGTGAATTCATCCGGCGTTCGACCGTCGGAGGGTCCTACTTGGCCTTCTTTGGGTACGAGATTAACGGCGTATTTCAGAGCCGGGAAGACATCGAAAGCAGTGGGTATACCGAAGAATTCCTGGAGAATGCGAATTTGGACCCCGGCGATTTCTTTTTCAAAGACCAAAACGGAGACGGTGAGATCAATGACGAAGACCGGGTAGCATTGGGCAGCTTTTTGCCTGATCTGACCTTCGGTGCCAACTTAGGATTTTCCTGGAAGAACTTTGACTTCAGTATGTTGTTGCAAGGGCAGATAGGTCATAAAATCCTTAACCGAAAGAGAGGGGAAATCATTTTCACCAACGATACCAACATCGATGCCGAGCTGTTCAATAACCTGTGGAGGGGCAACGGGACATCCAATCAGTATCCTTCGGCAGCTGGCCTGAGAAAGGGCTGGAACCAAAACAGCAGCGAATACTACATTGAAGACGGAGACTTCTGGCGCATTCAGAACGTACAGATTGGCTACAGCTTTGAAAATACCCGCTTACTCAGTGCTCAAATACCGACTATTCGGGTATACGCAACCGCCGAAAGACCACTTACTGTGTTTGATTACAATGGATTCAACCCGGAAGTTCCTGACGGAGTCGATCGTCAGGTGTACCCTGTAGCAGCAGTCTACACGCTAGGGTTAAATGTGAAATTTTAAAATTAATGACAATGAGAACGATAAAATTATCATTGAAAGTCACCACCGCATTATTGCTCACAGCGGCAATTTTGTTTTCTTGCGAGGACATTGTCGACGAGCCTTTGCAAAATGTACAACCCGCCGAGGGAGTCGACTACACCAGGTCTGAAGACATGCGGCTCCTCATTCAAGGTGCCTACGGCGAATTTAATTTCCTACAGTGGGAAACGTTTCCGTTGATAAGCGTCAGGGGAGATGATGTGAACGCCGCTGGCGACCAATTCCCGCTTATAGAGACCGATGCGTTTCGGTACGACAGAAGCTTCTGGATGTACAATTCCGCTTGGCTCAACCTTCATGAGGATATCATCAATAGCAATGGCCTAATCGAGGGGATCAACCGGTTTAAGGAGAATGGGGCAGACCCTCAGCTCGCCGATCAGTACATCGCGGAAATCCGTGTCATGAGAGCCTTTGCCTATTTGCAAGCCGCCCGTTTGTGGGGGGATTTGTTCATCTTTGAGACCAGTGACCCCACCGCGCTTGCGACCCTTAAAATATCGGAATTTGAGGAGGTCATGCAGCATGTTTCCGATCAAATGGACCTAGCCATCCCAGACCTGCCAGATGTCCGTCCCAACCAACGTACGGATATACAGAATGGCATCACAAGGTATGCGGCTTTGGCCATCAAAGGCTATGCGAACCTCGAACTGAAGAACTGGCAGGCGGTTGCAGATGCAACGGATGAGATCATCAGCTCCGGGCTTTTTGAGTTGTATCCGGATTTTTACGACGCCTTCAACATTCCGGGCAAAAACAGCAATGAGAGCATATTGGAGCTGCAGTATTCCGATTTTGGGCAGAGTTCAGGTACCAATACCCGTTACCTTTGGAATTTCTTCGGCCCTTCGAGCTACGAGCCTGCTGTAGAAGGCATCGGCGGTGGCTGGGGCTTCTGGGAGCCCAATGAGAAGTTTATCAAGTTTATGCTCGACCGGGGGGAAGAAACACGGATCATCGGCAGTGTGAACTTTACACCGGACGGCATAGCTAGCCTCGAAAGTGACCCGGAATACAGCCCTCTGCCTGATTTTATCACGAATGTTTCTCCCGACGGTGACATTTTCAACAACCACCCGCGCTACAATTTCCAAAGCGCGAAGCACTACATGCCTTCTAACCAATATACGCCGGGAAGAACGAGGTTTGGTGAAAACAACAACTTCCGCGTAATACGGTACGCAGAAATCCTGCTCATGCACGCGGAGGCACTGGTTTCCGGAGCTTCAAGTAACGTGATGAGCGCTGAGGAGGCGGTCAATATGGTTAGAGACAGAGCCGGTATGCCTCCTTTAGCCAGTGTTGATTTGGATGCGGTCTTGGATGAGAAGTACGCTGAATTAGCCATGGAGTGGGGGCACCGGTTTTACGATCTGGTACGCCACGACCGTATCGGCGAGCTGAACCACGAAATAAACGGCGAGGAGGTGACTTACCAGTCCGATCAACGGTATTTGCCGTACCCGCTGTTGCAGTTAGACCTGCTGCCGCAATTGAAGGATCACAACAACAATGAATAACAACTATTTAACATGAAATTTTTAAAATATATTTGGTTTTTTGTCATCGCATTGGCCTTTGGTTGCGACGAAGGGTACATCGATGATATCACACCTGTTGAGGCTGGATCTGACACAGAAGACCCGGTCGTCGAAATCGACTTCCCCGTCAATGGCACCCAAATTCGGGTGGTAGAAGACGAGGTTGACATCACCGTCAGTTTTGAAGCGACGGACGACATTCGGCTGGAGCAGGTTACTTTGCAGTTAGACGGAACTAACTTCGCCACATTGACAGATTTTAAAGACTACCGCCGCGTAGACGAGGAGGTGATCTATGAGGGCTTAACCAACGGCCCGCACACGCTGACCATTACCGCTGTGGATGGGGAAGGCAAGACGGGGTCCGCTTCGGTAGACTTCGAAAAAACGGAGCCTTACACCGCCAAGTACGATGGTGAGGTTTTCTATATGCCTTTTGACAATGAGTATCTGGAGTTGCTCACCTTGACTTCCGCCACCGAAGTTGGCAATCCAGGGTTTACTGAAGATGCGAAAGTTGGAACCGGAGCCTACGCAGGTGCAGCAGATTCGTATCTGACATTCCCGGCAGCTGGCTTAGTCAACGATGAGTTTTCGGCCGTAATGTGGTACAAGCTGAACCCTGATCCGGACCGCGCGGGTATTCTCGTCATGGGGCCCGAGGGCGAGGACGCTCCACCAGCTACCCTGAATAATGGCTTTAAATTCTTCCGAGAAGCAGCCGGGGACGATCAGCGCTTCAAGCTAAACGCTGGTAACGGCGAAGGCAACAATTGGTTTGATGGCGGCGAGGATGCCGACCTGAATCCAAATACAGACTCAGACTGGCAACACCTGGCCTTCACTATTTCCCCGGACGGGAATAAAGTGTATATCAATGGTACCATCGTGAGGGAAGATGAGTTTCCTGGCCCAAGCTGGGAAGGCGTTGAAATCATGTCTATCATGTCCGGTGCGCCCAACTTCACGCATTGGAGCCACAACGCTGATTTGAGCCAACTGGATGAACTCCGGATTTTCAATAAGGCGCTGACGCAGGAAGAGATACAGCAGATCATTGATGACGAATCATAAGTCATGAATGGCTTACTGGGTTAGTTGCCTAGAGATGCTAACATAGCATCTATTAATGTTGGATTCTCTTTAGTAGAGGGTCCAACATTTTTTTTGATCCATCAGGCCCTTTCAAATCAGAACCAACATGAAGCCAATTCGAGTTGAACGCTGCTTGCTCCTCCTTTGCAGCTTATTCCTGTTTCAATGCTCTAGTTCTAATAATCAAGCGGAGAGAGGCCGTCCAAATATTGTATTGATCAACGTAGACGATCTGGGTTACGGCGATATTGGTGCCTACGGGGCGAAGATGGTCCGTACACCCAACATGGACCGTCTAGCCAAGGAAGGCAGGCGGTTTACCGATTTCCACGCTGCATCGGCGGTCTGTTCCCCCTCGCGGTACGCCTTGATTACCGGCACGTACCCGGCGCGGGCAGATTTATACGGCGCGATGTTCCTACGGTCGCCCTTGGCTGTAGACACGGCGCAGGTGACCCTA
>JAAAOU010000325.1 GCA_009908745.1 Bacteroidota bacterium | reverse complement strand
TACGAGAACGAGACGATTCTTTGCCCCAAATTCTAGCCCCATCGGAGAGCTTCCCGCTCTCCGGTGGGTTGGCAAGAAGGCAGCTTCCCGCTCTCCGGCGGGTGAGTCCGAAACCGTCTACAAGGCACTCAAGACTACCCATACACAAAGTTAATCCCTGTCACATATTTGGAATTCTTACTCAACCGGAAAGGTAAATGCTGCAGCACAAATGCGCTCTGCTCATCCTCTGCCGCGTCATATTTAACCTCTACGACTACCGACTCGTCCCGGTAAGGCAACACGGGCCGGGGCAAGGGCCGGTAAGCCCCAAACTGCAACTGACTGTCTATGGTAAGCCGAAATGGCAAAGCCGGCGCTCCCCAGTACGAACGGTAGTAGGAATTGAATAGTAGCGGCTGCAATGTTTTGCCTGTCCCTGCAAGCCCGCGGCAAGCCGCCACCAACTGTGGCAGGTCTGTTGCTTGATAATTGCGTTGCGGCAGCCTGTGGTAGGCTTTGCGCCCCACCATGTTATCCTTGATCTTGACTTCCAGAACCGGATTGGAAAGGGCAGCAAACGGCCGGCCGTACCAGCGCAGCCGGTACTTCAGGCGCTGTGGGGCACCTACTACATTATCTTTGAAAAATTGAAAGTCTGGCGTGTCAAAGTAGAGGTTGTTAATCCAGCGCGGCGGGTACAGTGGCCGAAAACCCGCCGGGTGCTGCCGGATGACCTGCTCCACCACGGGCAAAGCGACCTGCTCTAGGCGGTATTTCCGCTCGTACCTCACAGTGGCACATTGTCCACAATCTCCAGCCCGTAGCCGATCAGGCCGATCCGCCGGCGTGAACTATTGGATATTAGCCGCATTTTGCTGATGCCCATATCACGCAGGATTTGAGCGCCAACACCAAAATCGCGCTGGGTCATCTCGGGGCGCTTTTCAATCTCCACTTCTTCCCCGTTCTCCCGCTTGCGCTGGAATTCCGAGAGGTGGTAGAGAATCGCATCCGCCTTTTCGCCGTGCCGCATGTAAAGTAGCACCCCCTTTTCCTCCTTTGATATGAGCTGAATGGCGTTCCGTAACTGCAAGCCGTAATCCCCAAAGACAGAACCCAGGACCTCCCCCGTTTCCGTAGAAGAGTGCACCCGGACCAAGACCGGCTCATCGGGTGCCCAATTGCCTTTCTTGAATGCCAGATGAATATCCCCCGTGGTGATTTGCCGGAAGGCGGTCACTTCAAAATCGCCGTACTGCGTCTCCAGAGCCGCCGTCACTTCCCGTTTGATCAAACGCTCATTGCGCATGCGGTAAGCCACCAAGTCCTTGATGGCAATCAACTTGAGGTCAAAATGCTCCGCAATTTCCACCAACTGCGGCAGCCGGGCCATAGTGCCGTCCTCGTTTAGGATTTCCACCAGCACCCCGGCCGGCTTGAAACCAGCCAGCCGCGCCAAGTCAATCGCTGCCTCGGTGTGCCCAGTCCGGCGAAGCACCCCGCCTGACTTGGCACGCAAAGGGAAAATATGCCCTGGGCGGGCGTAATCCGAAGGCTTTGTATCCGCGTCCACCAGCTTTCGGATGCCCGTAGCCCGGTCGTAAGCAGAGATACCCGTCGTGCAGCCGTGCCCAATCAGGTCAATCGATACCGTGAAGGCCGTTTCGTGCAAAGCGGTATTGGAGGACACCATCATATCGAGCTCGAGCTCGTCCGCCCGCTTTTCATCAATAGGCGCACAGATCAATCCGCGCCCGTGCATAGCCATGAAGTTGATGATTTCCGGGGTTACGCACTCCGCAGCGCAGATGAAGTCCCCTTCGTTTTCCCGGTCTTCGTCGTCCACGACAATCACTACCTTGCCGGCTTTGATATCGGCGATGGCTTCGTCAATCGTATGGAGTGTGAAGGTGTCTTCGGTCTTAGTTTCGCTTGGTTGGTTGCCAGACATTTGAGCGTATTCCTTTTGCAAATTTGAAAAATCCAGACAGCAGCGCACGGTTCATCGCCAGAAAATAGCGGGCACCGCGCAATGGCAGCAGGTGTATTTTAAAATACTTAAGCAGTTGGTCTACAACAGGTACGGCCAGCATACCGCCAGCCAATAGGAAAAACAAGACTTGGTACAATAAGTTGCCCGACCAAGCCAGTACGCCACTGCTCCCTAGCAGCAACAGCAAAAAAAACGGGCCGAACCAGCGCAGGGCTTTGTGCGAAAAGAAAGCAAACCGCAAGCGGCCAAACGGGGGCCACCACAAGCCGGTGAAGGTGAACAGGTTTTGAAAATTGCCCGCCGAAATCCTCGTTTTGCGGCGGTACTCTTCCTCAATTTCGTGAGAAACAGCTTCGTGGCTGATGGCTTCTAAGTCGCTTATGGCTTTCCCGCCTTGCTCAAAGACCCGCATGCAAATGTAAAAGTCGTCAACCAGGTAGTTGTCAGGGACCGGGCTAAAATAAGCTGCACGCAGGGCATACAACCCGCCAAAGGGGCCCATCATGCAGCCCCAGGCTTGACCTTCCCAGTACTTCAGCCGGGCTTCCGTCGAGATATAACTGTTCTCCGCCTGCGATATGCCTTCCTGCTGCATGCCGGTATGCCGGATGTGGCCGTCGACTAAGCCCACTGCGGGGTCTTTGAAATGGCTGGCCAGCCGCCGGGCAGTATCGGGCTGCGGCATCACGCTGGCATCGGTTACCAGCAGTAATTCAGCGCCCTGAGCTATTGCCTGGGCCGCCAAGTCGTTAATAATACTGGGTTTACCCTGCCGCTGTTGGTAGGGCATAAAGTGTACCTTGTCATGGGCTTCAGCGTAAGAAGACACAATAGCGTTGGTCCCGTCAATAGAGCAATCAGACCCCACCCATATCTGCAACTTCCCTTCCGGGTACTGCAAAGCCAGCAGCTGCTCCATCTTTTGCTGGATAACCCGTTCTTCGTTGTACGCCGCCATAAGCACGGCCAGCGCCGGCCATTCTTCGCCTTTGCGGTAACGGAACTCGTGGGCGGGTTTGTTCCGCGCCAGCCACCACATGAGCAGCGGATAGAGGAGGTACGTGTGCAGCAGCGCGCCCAAGCTTCCCCAAAACAGCAGTTCCAGCAGCCAGCTCCCCATCATTTACAAGGCTTCTACGGTTAGCTCACTGTACGCTTTCATCAACCGCCGGGCGACTTCCAGGCTGTCGTAGCGCTCGAGCACCAGTTGGCGGGCGGCTTTGCCTAATTGACAGAGCTGCGTTTGTTCTTTGATCGCCCAGCTGACTTCATCTACGAATGCTTTTGGAGTATCGGCTACCAGTACTTCTTTTCGATGCCCGGCTGCTATCCCTTCCAACCCGATTGATGTGGTCAGCACCGCTTTGCCCAGTGCCATGCCCTCCAGTATCTTCGCCCGCATGCCGCTGCCCGAAAGCAAGGGGACAACCATTAAGCTGTGCTGATTGATAAAGTCCGCCGCACTCGGCACTTCCCCTTCTACTTGCAAACCGCGCATATTCAAACGGTACAGCCAAGACGGCGTATTGCGGCCGGCTACGTGCAGCTTCAGGCCCGGGTGGCGCTGCTGTAGCGCCGGCCAAACGTGCTCTAAAAACCAGCGTAGCCCTTCTTGGTTGGGCATCCAGTCTAGGGAGCCGATAAACGATAGAGACAAGGGTTGTTCGTAACTGGTAAAGTCTGGTTCGTAGCGGCTGCTCTCAATACCGATAGGCGTCACCGTAGCCTTGCCGTCGTAGCCCATTTTACGAAAGTAGGCCAAGTCTCGTTCGGTAATCGCCGCCAGCAAATCGTAGGCACCGAGCTGCTGTATCTCATAGCGGCGCAGGCGCTCGGTCAGCTTGTTGAGGTACCAACGCTTAGGCCCAAAGCGGGTATTGGCGCTAATGCGCTCCCAGATTTCGTGCTCTACGTTGTGCGCCCGCATGACAACCGCAGCGTCAGAACACCGCCGGACAACCGGAATATAAGGGGACAGATACGGCGTCTCCAACTGTACGATATCGTAGTCATTAGCTTGCAGCATTGTTTTCAATTGCCGCTCGTAATCAGCTGATAAAAAGCGGGATATATGATAGGAGTCACCTTCCGACATCAAGCTTTTGAAAGCGGCCCAAGGCTTCACACGGTTGTCGATCGCCACCGTTCTGACCGTTTTGTAGTGGTTGAAATGGGGAGGGAGTTGGTCCACGGGAAAGTAGTGCTTGCGGGTATTCATGGCCAGAAGGCTGATTTCACAGCCTAGCCGGCGCAGCGAACGGCTCAGAGAGGTGACAGCAATAGACTCTCCGTCTTTGAGCGGATAAGGAAATTTCTTACAAAGCTGAAGTATCTTCATGCGGCCCTTTTGTGCAGCGCAAAACTACGTTACGGTACGCACAAAAATAGTAGTTTTTTGGAACACTTTTTTAATGGGCTTTGCACTGCTTCTGATAATGCTTCCACCGGCGGTAAAGCGTAAAAAAGGGCAGCAGGCCCGCC
The DNA here is from genome assembly GCA_009908745.1 of Bacteroidota bacterium. Taxonomy (GTDB): domain Bacteria; phylum Bacteroidota; class Bacteroidia; order Chitinophagales; family Saprospiraceae; genus Phaeodactylibacter. The sequence continues at coordinate 4,441 of JAAAOU010000325.1, read as the reverse complement.
AATTGTACACCAAAGCAGAGATAAGGAAAAATGGCATTGAGTAGGCTAAAGCTGGAAAAAACAGGTGGATCCCCTTCTAATCCGTAACCGGGGGCAAACACGGCCGGCCACCCCCAATACCCGTATACGGCAACTATCGCACAGCAATAAAGCAGCGTCGCCCGGACGATACGCAAACCGCTTTGCCAACGCTCCACCCAAGCGTATACCGTGAAGGCGCCCCCTATAACGGTGCTAGCTGCCACCCAAGGCCACTGCGGTGCCGAAAACCAGTAGGCGGACAATAGTAAAGCGGCCGCGACCAGCCCATTGAATACGCCAATTATGTAAAGCCGCCGCCGGGCTTCCTCGAAATCCTCCCAGGCGTACCGCGTTATCAAATTACTCATCAGTAGGCGTCTTTCAAGTCTCCTATCTGCTCCAGCCCTAATTTTTCCGCCTGTGCCCGCCGCATCATCAGCGCGTAGGTGTTGTTAAAGCCCAGCGGGCTGAGCCAACGAATATCGTATTGTTCCGCAAAAGCCTCGCTGACGTAATCGTAAACCGCCTGCGGGTCGGCAATGATTTTCCGGAGTGTGTCTTTTGGGGGAGACAGCATGACCTGCAGGCCCGTGCCGGTGTATTCGGGGTACAAAGCGATTTCACCGTTGCGCAGGGCGTCAAAGCAGATTTTAGTCCCGCCCAAGCCCGGCCGGGTGTCCACATCAAAATCCGTGTAGCCGTCGATGAGTTGGCCGAACAGCGCTGCTAGAATGTACTGTTCCGTGAAAATTTTGGAGCCAATGATAAGTGTTTCGCCGCCTTGCTTCCGGTCCGGCTTCCAAAGCCCCTGCTCCCGCAAAAATTCTTCAGCCACTTGCTCCGGCGAGAGCTTGTCAAAATCCACCCGGTAATTCAGCACCGTCATGGTGGAATCGTCTATGCGGCCCGCCAGCATATCGAGGGCTTCTACCAATTCCGGATGCTGCCGCGCCAGTGACTCTTGCATAATAGGCACGCAGTAGTAAGGCGGAAAGGCATGCCGGTTATCTTCCAAGATATGCAAATCGTAAGCCTTTATCCGACCGTCGGTAGAATAGCCGCTGATGACGTCCACCTCTTTTTCGTACACCGCCTTGTACATCAGGGAGTTGTTGATAATGGTGGTGTTGAAGTCCAAATCGTAGGTTTCCACCAAATTGTCGTACCCATCGGCCCTACCCATAAATTCTGGCGGAAAACCCGCGCTCCACCCCGGCGAGTAGGCTTGCGGCCAAAAGTAGGCCGAGGACAAAAGCGGGACCAGTAGCAAGAGCGGCTTGCCCAGGCGGGACAGCTTGCTGGCATCCAAGTTTTGCAGAAAAGCCAACAGCTGATCGAAGAAAATGGCCAGGACAGCCGCCGGCAGGGCCCCAGCGACGATCATCACGGAATTATTGAGCGCTATACCGCCGAAGATGAACTCCCCCAAGCCACCCGCCCCGATGTAAGCCGCGAGAGTAGCAACCCCAACGTTGATGACCGTTGCCGTACGCAGGCCGGCAAAAATGACCGGCAGGGCCAACGGCAACTCCACTTGCCGCAGCAGTTGGCGGCGCGACAGGCCAATGCCCAAGGCAGCTTCTTTTACGGCATCATCCACCTCGTCGATGCCCGTGTACGTATTACGCAAAATAGGCAGCAAGGCGTACAGGAACAAAGCAAAAATAGCGGGCTTGACCCCAATACCGAGCAGCGGGATCATGAAGCCCAGCAACGCGATACTCGGTATGGTTTGCAGCACCCCCGTAAAGCCCAACACACCGCCCGCCAACTTGGGCTTGCGGGTGATCAGGATGCCAAGCGGCACGGCGATAAGGGTAGCGATCAGCAGGGAGGTAAAAGTCAGGCCGATGTGTTCCAGGACTTGCTCCAGCAGTTTTGCGCGGTTCTCGGCAAAGAAATTCAGGAGTTCGACCATGACTGTAAGTTTTTGCGGAAGAGTTGGAATAAATCGTCAAATTGGCAGTAGCGGCGCTGCCCGTTGTGTTCCACCTCGCCCCAGGGGTAGCGGTCCCTTTGTTTCGCCAGCTTGTAGATGGCCCGTAGCAGCGGCAAGCGGGGAGACAAATTCAGAGTTTTCGCTCCGGGCGGCAGCTCGGCTGGCAATTGGGCAAATACATCCCCCAACTTGGTCGCCCGCAACTCCAATTGGGCGGCTTTTTCCGAGACAAAGGCACGCACAAAATCATTGGCGGGCTCCATCAACAAAGCTTCCGGCGGGCCAAGCTGCTGTACCTTGCCAGCATCCAGCAAGCAGACTTTTGTGCCCATTTCAAAGGCCTCCTCAATATCGTGGGTGACCATTATGGTAGTTTTAGACCGCAGCTCTTCCAGCTCCATGAAGTCTTGGCGGATTTGCGTACGCGTCAGCGGGTCAAGCGCGCCGAAGGGCTCGTCCATCAGCACGATGGGCGGCTCGGCGGCCAAAGCCCGGGCAATACCCACCCGTTGTTGCTGCCCGCCGCTCAGCTCGTGCGGGTATTTTTGGGCGAAAGCCCCATTCTCTAAGCCCAGCTGTTCCAGTAGAGCCCCTACTCTATCCCGGATGCGCTCGGGAGCCCAGCCCAGCAGCTTGGGCACCACCCCGATATTCTCCGCCACCGTGTAGTGCGGAAACAGCCCCATGTCCTGTATGACGTAGCCCATTTGCCGACGCAGCTGCACCACGGGCTGCTCGGTCACATCGGTACCATTCACAATGACCCGCCCGGCGCTGGGTTTGATGAGCCGGTTGATCATCTTCAGGGTCGTGGTCTTGCCACAGCCGCTCGGGCCGATCAGCGCTAGGGTTTCCCCTTCGGCCAGGTCAAAAGACACTTGGTCCACTGCGGTAAAGTCTCCAAAGTGGCGGGTCAGGCCTTCGGTTTTGATCATCTTGTATCGCTGTTTGGGCCAATGTAATAACTTTCGGCTATCTTTCAGCTATTGCCTTTGGCGCAAGCAGCAATTTCCCTAGTGCTTACAGGCTGCAACCGGCCTTCAAAACCCTTCGATCACCTTCCGCTTCATCGTCTGGAATTCCTCCTCGGAGATCACGCCGCTGTCCCGCAGTTGGGCGAGTTCTTTCAGGCGGGCGATGGCGTCCGTGCTGGCACTGCTCTGTGGTTTTTTGAATGAAGCAGGCTGGGGGGCCGCGTCTTTGGCAGGCTGCGGCTCGGGCTGCGCGTAGGGCGCGTCGTTTTCCTGTGCGGCTTGGTTGGCTTCTTCGCGCACCTTTTCATCTTTGCGCCACTGCTCAGCCATTTTCTTGCCTTTTTCAAATTGCTCCTGGTACATTTTTTTCAGCCGGGCGGGGTCAAAATCGAGAATAGTGCCGCCGGACTCGAAGTGGCGTTTGAATATCTGGCCGATAGCGTAAGTGGAACCACCTGCCAAGACGGATAGTGCCGCACCGCCCGCAATGGAGCCTAGTACGGGAATCAATTTTACCACGCTGCCCGCCCCGATGCGCGCGAGTGTGGAGCTCGTCAGGGCAGTAACCACGGCTTTGCCCTGCGTCTCGGAAAAATCAACATCGTATACCTTACACATCTGCCGGATCATGTCAAGCTGCAAAGCGCTGATGGCCAGCACGTCGGCTACGACCACCGGGATAAAGCCCGCGCCCATGGACCAAATCACATGGTTGCGGATAATCGTATCGGCATGCTTGCCGCGGTCGCTGTTGGAGTCACTCATGATGCTGTCTTTTACTTTTTTGCTGGCGTAGTCCCAGATTTTCTTCGAATTCATGTCTACAAGTTTACCATTTTCAAGCGTATGCCCCAATATTATCGACTACTGCGGCAACACAGTCGACTGGGGTCACTCCTCCCCCACTTCGATTTCCACTCCATTGGAATGGCTGCTAAACTCCGGTGCATACATACACTGAATCTCCGCAATGCCATTAGCAAAGGAGCCACGGTGCACCACCCGCACCGGATATTCAAACACATAGGTGCCTTTCGGCAAACGGTCAAAAAAGAAATCAGTGGAGGCATCGCGTGTGCTTTCGTAGTAGCCCAAGCCGTCTTGGTACTTGTACCGGCTCAGCACATTGGTCGGTTCCAAGCCGCTCGCCCGCATGTCGCGCAGGTGGACGTACTCCATATCGCGGTCCACCCGCAACTCAATGCGAGACACCAGCTTATCACCGGGCTGCAGCTTCGTTTCGGGCGTTACCAATTGTAGCACCGGCCCCTCATCCCCTATGACTTCCCGGAACAATTGTTTGTCCAACGTCAGCGGTGTATCCTCGAAAGCCTGAATCTTGTTAAGGTGTTCGAAGTACTGCCAGTAAGCCGCGCCCCAGGCGATGCTGTTGTTGGGGTTCTGCACCTCAATGGTGGAAAAGCCTTGGGCTACTGCCTCGGCCGGCCAACTGGTTTTGAAGTACCCCGTCCCCGCTTCGGCCGCCCCTTGGGCCTCGGCAATGGGC
>JAAAOU010000196.1 GCA_009908745.1 Bacteroidota bacterium | reverse complement strand
AGGAAAGCCGGCGGGTGGTGCGCCTGCACCGCCTCTGGGAGCTGTACCTGACAGAGCGTATGCACATGGCGCCGGACCACGTACACAATACGGCAGAGGCGATCGAGCACTTACTGACGCCGGAGGTGGAAGCGGCTTTGCTGAAAGAACTGGGGCGGCCGGTGCTGGACCCGCATGAGTCGGAGATTCCTTATTAGGTGTGGGTGAAACGGGGAGGTAACCCTCCAACTTTTCAACCCTCCAACCCTCCAACTTTCCAGCCGGCAGGCTGTTGATTCAGCAGCCCTGCTTGCTGCTCGCTGCTCGCGGTTCGCTGTTCGCACCTACACGGCATGCTAAGCGCGGCAGGTACACGGTGCTGCTTTTATGTTCTGTAGGCTCCGACTGCGCCTCTTGCTGGCTCCGTCGGACAGAGAGCGAAAAGCGAATGGCGAAAAGCGAGTAGCGAAAAGCGAAAAGCCAACCGCCCCCTCAATTATCAAACGGGTCCGCAAAAGCCGGATTATTCGTGAAGCTCGTATCCGTCAGCATCTCCAGAAAAGCGATCATGGCTTCTTTTTGGTGGTCCGTCAGCGTAAAGGGCTGCACGTTCGGGTCTTGATTTTCCAGCCCGTGGCCGCCGGAAGCATAGTGATCTAGTACCTCTTCTAGAGTCGCAAAGCGGCCGTCGTGCATGTACGGGGCGGTCAGCGCGATATTGCGCAGCGTCGGGGCGCGGAACTTGCCGTTGTCGTAGACGTTGCCACTGACCCCACCGAGCCCTTTATCGTCGATACCTTCGAGGTTCTCTGCGTCCTGTACGCCGTTGTTGAAGAAATTATTTTCGGTGAACAAAGCAGAGCCGTGACAGTGCGAGCAGCCGGGGTGCTCTTGGGTCTGTGAAGCGGTTTCCACAAAGAATAGGTCGCGGCCCTCCTGCTCGAGCTCGGTCGGCCAGCCTTCCTGTTGCCACACCACGCGGTCGAAGCGCGACTGGTAGCTGATGAGCGTGCGCTCGAACTGGGCGATAGCCTTGACCGCCAAGTCGCGGGTGATCTCGCTGGGGTACTCAATACCAAACGCGCGGCGGAAACGCGCCGGGTAATCGGGGTGGTTTCGGAGTTTGTCTTCTACATTTTCCCAGGTCTCATTGAATTCCCGGTGGTCCTCAATCGGTACAAGCGCTTGTTCTTCCAGCGTAGCCGATCGGCCGTCCCAGAAAAAACCGCGCGGGTTGAACGCCAAGTTGACGAGCGGCATGGAGGAGCGGTCGCCATTGATGCCCAGCACACCCACGCTTGTGGCCTGCCCGTCGGTAAAGCTCTTGTCTTGATGGTGGCAGCTGGCGCAGGACATGGTGCTGTCGCTGGACAGTATGGGGTCGTAAAACAGCATACGGCCAAGGGCAATCCCTTCTTCTGTCATCGGGTTGTCGGGGGGGATGATGGGGTTGGGAAAGCGGTCTGGCAGGTAGTCGAAGCTATAGTCGGTAGGGTTGTACGCCGCGTCGATCGGTTGTTCTTGGGGGCAATTGTCGCAATCGCCGGGCTCGCCCGAGGGATCGTCTTTGCAAGCGGTGAAGGCAAGCAATGCGGCGAGGAGAAGCAATAAGGGCCACTGTGGCTTCATAATTTTATGTGTATGTTGCTGTAAATGTATGAAAACAGAAGTTATCTGAGGCAAATAGCAAACGCTATTTATACAACAACGACTACGCGGGGAAAGGTTTCAAGTCAGGGGGCAACTTTGGTCGTGGGAAAGGCAAAAAGACGGGCCGCTTTAGTGGAAAATAGCGATTTGCCAGCCCCAGCGTGGCCTGCACCTCAGCGAACCTCGTACCCGAACGAACCATTTCCAACCCAAGCTACCCCCAAAAGCCCATCCGCCAAGGTTTATACTTAGCGGGCAGCAGCTTGTAATGCGCCCGTTGATGCTGCTCCTTACGGAAAAAAAGCAGGCCCACGTCAAATAGGTCCACGGAGAGCCGGACCGCTTCGTGGGCGCACATCCGCTGCCAGGCTTGTTGCATCTCCCGCGACCAGTAGATGTCGGCGATGACAAATACGCTGTCCGCGTGGGCGTAGGGCAGGCAGGTTTCAAAATACTGCATACTGGCCCCCGCCCGGTGGTCGCCGTCTAGATAGAGGTAGTCCAAGGAAGATAAGCGCTGCAAGGCTTCGGGCAGCCGTTCGGCAAACGGGCCCTGCCAAACGTCCACTTGCGGCAACCCCAGCTGATTCAGGTGGGCGGCTGCCATTTTAGCCAGCGTCGGGTCGCCTTCTATAGTGATGAAATCTGCTTTGCGGGCGGCGGCCGCTTGGTAGATAGCAGAAATGCCCAGCGAACTGCCGAGCTCTAGCATCTTGCCCGGCCGGCAGAAGAGGACGAGCCGGAACAGCAACTCGCCAATCGAGGGCGGGACTGCCGAGTAGCGGGCGATGTCTTTGACCGAGCGTAGCGGGGCGGATTGTATCATTGAGCCCGCGCCATAGTCGGTTACGGTTACTGTCTGTCGGTCGCGTTGCAGTTTTTGCCGCAGCAAAGCCAGCTCGTCGAATATGTAGTACTGCCGGTCGTCTTCCACCACTTCCTCCAGCAATTGGTATACAAACGGGGCGTGTACGTCGTATTTTGTAAGGGCAGCGTAGAAAAATTGCAGGTACTGCAGCGACATCCTCGTATATAGTGAAACCTTTTTCATAGATGCCGCAAATTAGCAAGAATGTGGCAAGCGGTCGTTAAATCCGGGTTAAAATAGAGGGCGGCAGGCTGAGGATTCATCTTTACCCGGCATCTGTGTTGTTGTAAAATTTAGCGTCGTAAATCCGCCTGCTTTTATTAGTTTTGCAGGCTGGAAATAACGGCTTTCCGATATACATTTCAAAAAACGCACTTAAATGTTAAAATTCAAATTAATAGGGCTGTGCCTGATACTCTGCCTGTTCAGCCTGAACGCACAGGACAGCGCCCCACAGAACTGGTTTAACCTCGACCCCTCCGAAGGGGTGCCTGGGGTAAGCACAGAAAAAACCTACCAAGAATTACTGAAGAACCGCAAAGGCCAAGAGGTGGTCGTCGCGGTACTCGATTCCGGTGTCGACTACGAACACGAAGACCTCGATGATGTCATGTGGGTCAATGAAGACGAGGTGCCTGGCAATGGCATCGATGACGACAACAACGGTTACATTGACGACGTCCACGGCTGGAATTTCCTTGGTAATGCCGAGGGGGAGAACGTAGCCCACGACAACCTGGAAGTGACCCGTTTGTATCGCAAGTATAAAGCGATGTTCGAAGGCAAAGACCCGGCGGAGCTGTCTAAAAAAGAAAAAGCGCTCTACGCCAAGTACCAAGAGTACGAAGAGGTGATTGAAAAAAAGCGCTCCGAGCTGGAACAAAATGTAGGCGTCTACGCCGGTTTGGCAGAAGCCATGAACAAACTGGACGCTGAGATTGACAAGGAAGAAGTTACTGTCGAGGACTTGGAAGCCGTGGAGTCGGATGACCCTATGGTGGGTTACGCGCTGCAAATTGCCAAGTCGGTCATGGCCGAGGGGCAGTCCTTTGAACGCTTAGTTGCGGAGATGCAGGATGCTTCCAGCTACTTCACCAGTCAGTACGACTACCACTATAATGTCGATTTTGATCCCCGCCCGCTGATTAATGACAACTTTGAGGACCCGTACGACCGCGACTACGGCAACAACGACGTACGCGGCCCCGACGCCGAGCACGGTACCCACGTAGCCGGCCTGATTGCTGCCGAGCGCAACAACAATACGGGCATTGACGGCGTAGCGAAGAACGTCAAGATCATGTCGGTACGCACAGTACCCGATGGCGACGAGCGCGACAAGGATGTGGCCGCCGCTATTGTTTACGCTGTGGACAATGGGGCTTCTATTATCAATATGAGCTTTGGCAAAGGCGCTTCCCCCCGCAAAGAGCTGGTCGATGAAGCTGTGCGTTACGCGAAAAAGAACGACGTGCTGATCATCCACGCCGCTGGCAACGACGGCAAGGAAGTGACCAACGACAACAATTTCCCCACCGATAAGTATGCCAAGCGGGGCTTCCTGAACCTCTTCGGCCCCAAATACGCCGAAAACTGGATCGAAGTGGGCGCACTGAACTGGAAAAACGGCGAGCAGCTCGCCGCGCCATTCTCCAACTATAGCCCCTTCTACGTAGACCTGTTCGCGCCGGGTATGGAAATGTACTCTACCGTGCCCTTTGACGAGTACAAAAACCACCAAGGTACTAGCATGGCGGCACCGGTCGTGGCGGGCGTAGCGGCCATGATCCGCTCGTATTTCCCCGACCTGACCGCTGAGCAGGTGAAAGACATCCTGATGCAGTCTGCCAAGAAGCAAAAGGTGAAAGTCATACAGCCCGGCAGCACGGAAGACATGGTGACTTTCGGCAGCCTGAGCGTAACGGGTGGTGTAGTAAATGCGTACGAAGCCGTACAGCTGGCCGCCCAGACCAAAGGCAAGAAGCGGGGCGTGGATCGCCCGCAACCGATGGCTGACGGAGCAGTGAATCCTTAGGCCTTTTATAGAGCAAAAATTGGGAAGGTTGGGTTTCGGTTGTCCGGGGTCCAGCCTTTTTTGTTTTTGAGGCGCAGTCTGCTGAAAATATCCTATATTTATGTAATGCCAAACCCGCTTTATGCGTACTATATAAGACACAACCCAAAACCATCATGGCCAGACTACATTTTCCTGTTCTTTTCCTCTTGCTGTTTGCCAGCTTAGTGCTGCATGCCCAAACGCCCCAAAATATGCCCGAGTACAAAGCCACTTGGAAAACCATCGACTCATTGGAGAAAGAGGGCTTGCCCCGCTCCGCCCTAGAGAAAGTCGAAGCTTTGTCTGACCAGGCGAAGCAAGACGACGCCCATCCGCAGTTTGTGAAAACGGTCATCTACCGCAACAAATACCTCACCCAGCTGGAGGAGCAAGGTTTTGCGAAAGCGATACAGCGCATACAAGCCGAAACCGAAGTGGCTGACTTTCCAGTACAACCGGTATTACATTCTTTATTGGCAGAGCTCTTCCAATCCTACCTTCAGCGCAATCAGTACCGCATACAGCAACGTACCGAAACCACGGGCTTCTTGCCCGAAGATATCACGACTTGGACGGTTGGCCAGCTCACGGACGCAGTGGGTACGCATTACCTGAAGTCTTTGGCAGACCAGCGGACGACCGAGCTGCCCATCGAGCAGTGGGCAGCCATCACGGCCAACAACGAAGCCGTCGACCACAAGCTGCGGCCCACGCTTTACGACTTTCTCGCCCACCGGGCCCTCGACCACTTCATGAACGAAGCGTCCTTCCTCAACGAGCCGGCTTACAAATTTGTCCTGCGGGACCCGGCTGCTTTTGCCCCCGCCGCGGATTTCGTCAAGGCTACGTTCCCAAGCCGAGACACCGCTTCCTACACCCGGAAGGCCTTGCTGCTGTTCCAAGATTTGCTGCAGTTGCGCCGTGGAGCCGATAACCTCCCCGCCTTAGTAGATGCCGACCTGAAGCGCTTGGCTTTCGTTTACCAAAGGAGCGTGGCGGAGCAAAAAGACAGCCTTTACCTGGCCGCGCTCGACCGTATGCAGCAAACGTACAAGGATTCGGAGGAAGTCACGCAAGTACTGTACAATAAAGCCGTGCTGTTCCAGCAGTGGGGCAATAGCTATTCCCCCAAACAGGATACCACCCACCGTTGGAAACTGCGCGATGCCGCCGATTTGTGCCTTGAAGCCATGAAGCTGTACCCCAAAAGCTACGGGGCGCAGCGTTGCAAAGCCCTGCTCGTCCAACTGCAGCGTACCGAAGCGGGCTTGCAGACCGAGGCGATCAACTTGCCCAATGAGCCCTTGCTGATGGCTTTGCAGTACCGCAATATGGACCAGGTCCATTTCCGTCTTGTCCGCCTTTCCGCCAAAGATCGCTTGCAGTACGAGTCGCAGTCCTATCGGGACGCCTTTGAAGCCCTGAAAGAATCAGAAAGGCTACGCAGCTGGTCCGCTCCGCTGCCCAACGAAGGCGACCTGCAACAGCACCGCATAGAGCTGCCGATAGCGCCCCTGCCGCTGGGCAACTATGCCCTGCTGTTTGCCGAAAACGAGCGGTTCAAAAGCAAAGGGGGCAGCCCGCAGGGGGTGCTCTACTTCGCGGTATCGGAAATGGGCTATTTGTTTAGCCAGGATCAAGAGCGCATACTGCTGGCCCACCGCTCCGAAGGGCAACCGCTGCCCGGTGTGGAGGCAACGTTCTACCGCTATCAGTACAACGCCCGGCAGCGCGAGCGCGAACAGGTGAAGCTGTACACGGACGAGAGCGACGAACAGGGCTTTATCGCCGCGCCTGACCGAGACAACTACGCGAGCTTCGCGCATCTGGTACGCGGTGATGACGAGTTGGTGATTCGCAATGTCCCGACGAGTTACGGTTCCAGTCGTTCCAATCAACGACGGGACAAACGGACGCTGTTTTTCCTGGACCGCGCGATCTACCGGCCCGGGCAGGCGGTCTACTTCAAAGTGCTGACGCTGGCCGTAGACGAAGACGGTGTGCCTACCGTATTGCCCAATGAGCCGATTGAGGTCACTTTCAACGACGCGAATGGCGAGCAGGTCGAAGTCTTGTCCTTCAAGACCAACGCCTACGGCACCGCCAACGGGGTTTTCACCGCTCCCGCCGGGGGCTTGCTGGGCCGCATGCATCTAAAGTCTTCGGTAGGCGATAGCCGGCACAACTTTTATGTGGAAGAATACAAGCGCCCCAAGTTTGCCGTGAAAATCGACCCCCTTTCGGGCAGCCCGCAGTTAGGCGATACGGTCACTGTGGAGGGGCTGGCTGAGGCCTACGCGGGCAGCAGTATCAGCGGTAGCGACGTTAGCTACCGGGTCGTACGGCGAGTGCGCTTCCCTTGGTGGCCCTGGTGGCGGAGTATCCCCAGTTACGGCAGCAGCCAAGAGATGGCCGCCGGCACCACCACTACGGATGCGGATGGGCGTTTTGCTTTTGAATTTGTGGCCCGCTCCGACGAGTCGGTGCCCCGCGAACAGCGCCCGCAGTTCAATTACACCATTTACGTGGACGTGACGGACCAAAATGGGGAGACCCGCTCAGCCAACCGAGCGGTCAACCTGGCTTACCTCAGCGTCAAAGCAGACATGAGCCTGCCCGATGCCGTGGACCGCGCCGAGGAAAGCTTCCGGGTAGGCCTCATTACGCAGAACCTCGATGGGCAGCCGCTGCCCAAACAGGTAGAACTAAGCGTGCACCGGCTAGATGCACCCGGCCGTTACCAAAGGGAAAGGTACTGGGACGTGCCGGATTACCAGTATTGGGAAGAAGCGGCTTTCGCCGAACAATTCCCACAGTACGCTTACCGGCAGCCGCCGAAGCCTCAATTTTGGGCCGCTGGGCAAGAGGTGCTCGCCGCCACCGTTAATACCGGGGAGCAGGATAGCTTGCTGGTCGACTGCCAAGACTGGCCAGTCGGCTATTACCGGCTGCGCATGACGGTAGAGGACGAGAGCGGAGAACGCGTAGAAGTCAGCAAGTTTGTGATGGTCTACGACCAAGCTGCCGAAGCCTTGCCGCCTAATGTACTGCACTGGCCCCGGCTGAGCAAGACGGCACCTTACCAGGTGGGGGAGGAGTTGGCCGCTCACTTCGCTACTGGCCAAGAGGAGGCGGTGCCTTTTCTTTTTGAACTGGAGCGCCGCAATGCGCTCACCGGGACGACCTGGGAAAGCGCCAGCCCTTGGCATACTTTCCGCTACGGCATAGAGGAGCAAGACCGGGGCGGTATTTATCTGCACTACACCGGCATGAAGCACAACCGGGCCTTTACGGAGGCGATTCGGGTTGAAGTGCCCTGGCGGGAGAAAAAGTTGGATATTTCCTACCGGACGTTCCGCGACAAGCTGAAGCCCGGGCAGCAGGAAACTTGGTCGATGGTCATCAGCGGCCCCGACAAAGACCGGGTGGCTGCCGAAATGGTGGCTACGCTGTACGACGCCTCCCTTGATGCTTTCCGCGCCAACGTTTACCAAATGGGCTTATACCCCCGGTTCTACAGCCGGCAGGGTTGGCGGACTGTGGGGTTTGGGGCGAATACCGCGCGGGTGTCAAACTTCAATATGGGCATGAACGTACCGCAACGTGTATACCGGCGGCTCAATTGGTTCAACTGGTATCAGTACGGCCGCGGGCCACAAAGCTATATGCGTTCGAATATGGCTGCCGCTGCCCCCCGTATGCAAGATCAAGCTTTAGGGTTAGCTATGGAGGCCGATAGCATGGAGGAAAGTGCCTCTGCTGCTAAAAGGAAAGCAGAAGAACCCATGCCTTCCGACTATCCGGCGCCGCCAGTCGGGGATGATCCTGGCCCCGAGCCACCGCCCGTGCGCCGCAACCTCGACGAAACGGTCTTCTTTTACCCTGAGTTGCGTACCGACGAAGAAGGCAATGTGCTGATCGAATTCACCATGAACGAAGCCCTGACCCGCTGGAAGTTCTTGGCTTTCGCCCATACCAAATCCTTGCAGTATGCGGTAAGCGAACGGGAGGTGGTCACCCAGAAAGAGCTGATGGTGCAGCCCAATGCGCCCCGCTTTGTACGGCAGGGCGACCGCTTGCAGTTTCCCGCCAAGGTGAGCAACCTTACGGAAAACGAGTTGTCCGGCACTGCCAAACTGCAGCTGTTCGACGCAGTGACGATGGAGCCGGTCGACGAGGAGTTGGGCAACGACCAACCCACCCAGCCATTCAGCGTACAGGGCGGGCAATCTACAGGCTTGTACTGGGAGGTGGCTATTCCTGAGGGCCGCCGCATGGCCATCGTCCACCGGGTGACGGTACAGGCGGGCAATTTTGCCGACGGGGAAGAAGCGCCGCTGCCGGTACTGACCAACCGCAAGCTGGTGACGGAGACGCTGCCTCTGCCGGTCC
>JAAAOU010000345.1 GCA_009908745.1 Bacteroidota bacterium | reverse complement strand
TTCAGCGTAGATGAGTGTGCTGTGTGCTTATGGTCCTAGTCTAGCCGTTACTGTGGCGGAAATAAGACCCTCCCCTGATGCCGATTTGCAACAATACTACAAACATTCCCAACAATAGCTCAAACCCCGCAACCCCACGCCGACTACCTTGAGTGCAAGTTTTTTTGTATAACTTCAAAATACCTAAGACTATGCAAACAAGATACATTGGTGTATTCGCCCTGTGGCTGATGGCGATCAGCCTGCAAGGCCAAATTACGATCACCGCCGACGACTTCGAAAACCCCGTAGGCGGCGCCCTAGAACGGGCAAACATCGGCGTCCTCTTTTTCGACGGCGCTTACTTTATACCGCCTTCCGGAGGCGAGAACCAGCAGTGGGATTACCGTTGGCTGCAACAACAGGAAATCAGCAGCGACCCGCTGCCGGAAATCGACAACCCTGTATACCCTGAAGCCAATACCGTCTTGACGACCATCGACCGGGCCAACCTGTCCCCCTTTTTCCCGCTTCCCGTGCAGTTCTTCCAACGGTACAATGACGACGGCATGGCTACCGTGGGCGAAGCACTGCCCGACCCGGTAACCCTGGCTTTCCCCTGCGAGGGTTGCATAACCGACTCCGTGCAGTACCAGTCCCGCAGCATCAGCGCGGAAGCGCCGGTGACGAATTTGCAGCTGCCGCTCAATTTCGGGGACAGCTGGAGCAGTTCCTTCGTACGGCAGACCTCCGGGCAACTCCAACTGCCCACCTTGGGATTGGAAGGGCTTGCGGCCGAAGCCGTGGACTCCGTGCAGCAAAGCGGGGAGGTTATTGGCTGGGGTAACCTCACCTTGCCCAACAATACGATTTCCGGTTTTATAGACCTTGACGTCCTCTTGGTCCGGGAAACCATCACCCGGAAGACGAACTACACCGTAGACGGCGCACCCGCCCCGCAGGCCTTCTTGGACAGCCTAGGGGCCGCACAGGGAGAAAGCGAGACCCTAGTCTATTACCATTTCTATACCCCGGGGCTGGGCCAGCCCGCTTTAACCATTGCCTTCTTTGGCAACGGCGAGTTCCTGACGGTACTTATGGCCGCCTCCCTATCCGAGGTTAACCCCGAAGAGGAAGGCACCTACACGACTGTGCCTATTACACACGATGGCCTGAACCGCAGCTACGATATTTATGTACCGCCCTCGTATACCGGCGAAGAAGCGGTGCCGGTCGTAATGACGCTGCACGGCTACACGGGTACCAGCAAGCTCACCGCCTGGCAGACCCGCATGAACGAGGTAGCGGACACCGCCGGCTTTATCGTGGTCTACCCGCAGGGGCAATTGGTTACCCAGCCTATACCGCCACCTGGCTTGCCGCCGACAGCACCCGGCTGGAATATCCCTGGCTTTGTTTCGACAACCGATGATGTAGGATTTCTACTCTCCGTCCTGGAGGATGTTACAGGGGCTTACAACATCGACGAAGCGGCGGCTTACCTCTGCGGCATTTCCAATGGCGCAGGCATGACCGATCTCATGAGCGGGGCAGCCCCGGAGCGTTTTGCAGCCGTAGGGGAAGTCGCAAGCGTCGGTATCACCCCACGCGACCATCTGGTCCCTACCATGATCGTCCGGGGCACCGATGACCCGCTGGTTCCTTACGATGGCATCCCGCAGATCGGCATCCCGTCAACCGAGCAGGCAGTAGCACATTACGGCCGCCTGAACGGCTGTGCGCTTACGCCCGACTCCCTTGACTTGGAGGATATGGACCCGACCGACAACACCACGGTCACCCGGTTTACCTATACCGACTGTTACGGCAATGCCGACTTGGTCTTCTACCGGGTCAACGGCGGCAGCCACGTTTGGGATGACGGCCCGCCTGCTCCTGTGCTGTTTCAGCCCGTCATCGGGCCGAATGTCAACCGCGATTTTAGCGTAAGCGCTACTTTGTGGAATTTCTTCAAGCAACACCGGCTGCCCCACGCCCGCTTGCTTTCGCAAACGCTGGAGGATCAGGACTCCACCCGCAACTACTTGCTCTATGTACCCGCCGCCTACGATGGTACGGAGGAATGGCCGCTAGTGCTCAACCTGCACGGCGGATTCAACGACCGCTTTGTGCAGATGTGGAACAGCCGCATGAACTTGGTGGCGGATACCGCGCAGTTTTTGGTGGCTTACCCAGAAGGGCATCTTCAGGAGGATGGCCGCGTCTGGAACACGCAAGAGCAACCGGCACTCCCGGACGATGTGGCTTACCTGAGCCGATTGATTGACACCCTGACAGCCAACTACGCTATTAACCCAGCGCGCATCTACAGCAGCGGTTTTTCGATGGGCGGCGAAATGAGCTACCTGCTGGGTTGCAATATACCGGACCAAGTGGCAGCCATTGCCTCGGTCTCGGGCCCAACGCTAACGGATAACGACTGGACCTGTACCGCCGGACAACCCTTGCCGCTGCTGCACATGCACGGCACAGCGGATATCGTCGCGCCCATCGAGGGTGGTACAGGCGTCCCGAATGGCTTTGATTTCCCGGCCGTACGCGATCAGCTCGACTTTTGGATCAATGCCAATGGCTGCGCCGCCGACTCCACGGTCACCCAACTGCCGGACACCAACCCGGAGGACAACAGCACCGTCACCCTCACCCGCTTTGACAACTGTGCGCTGTACCAGGGCGCAGACGGCAACAACCGCACCGCAGAGGTTTGGTACTACCAAGTGGAAGGCGGCGGCCATAGCTGGCCCGACGGGCGGTTCGACTTTTTGCCGCCTGAGTTCCAGCCTTTATTCAGCCCCGTCAACCGGGACATCAGTGCATCTTCGGAAATCTGGAATTTCTTCAACCGCCACCGGCTGTTGCTGACGAATACGGACCCGGTTACACCCGCCGCTTACGCGGTTGAAGTCTTCCCCAACCCGGCGCAGGAGGCGTTCCAGTTGTCCTTTGAGTTGCCGGCCGCCGCGCCGGTGCAGGTACAGCTGTTCAATGCCATTGGCCAGGCGGTGCATCAGCGGCGATTGGGTACGCTCGCGGCCGGGCCGCAACAAGTGCAAATTAATCAGCTCGGGGCATTGCCCGCCGGCTTGTATTATTACCGGCTACAGCTTGGTGCGGGGCAAGTCAGTGGCCCAGTGATGATAAGGCCTAAGCCGTGATCTGAATGGATGGGTACTTAATTATCAAATCAAAATAACCGCCAGCCAACAAAAACGAAAGGTTGACAGCTTTCCCCAAGTTTTGTACATTGTAAAGGCAGTTCCCGTTCCGGCGGGGCTGCCGTGTTTTGTAACCCCAGTATGCCATCTGCCATGTACGGTCGATCATTATGTATCCTGTTTATTCTTAGCGCACCCTTGCCGGTGTTTGCACAGGCGACATTGCCAAGCATTCACATCACCCTGGAAGACGGCCTGGCGGGGCAAAGGGTATTCAACATGGCCGAAGACCGGCAGGGTTTCCTCTGGTTTGCCACCGATGGCGGCCTGTCGCGCTTTCACGGAAATGGGTTTGTGAACTACCGGCACGACCCGGACGACCCTACCTCTTTGTCCAATAACCGAGTGCACGATATTCTGGAGAACGAGGACGGGACTTTTTGGGTGGCGACTAAAAGCGGGCTTGACCTATTTGATCCAGAAACGGAGGTATTCAGACGCTTCAACCATGATCCGGACGACCCCAGCAGCTTAGCCCCCAACACCGGGGTCCGCCATCTGAACAGAGACCGGGGTGGACAATTGTGGCTGAGTACCTACGGGGGTGGGCTGCAACGGAAAGCCCCCGGTGAAGCCCGCTTTGAGGGCTTTCATCTGCTTCCCCCCTCTGAAATGAAGTCCTTCTCCAGCTCTTACTACCTCAATACCATAGGGGAATGGGCGGTTGACCCGGCTGACGCTGATATCCTGTGGCTATGCACCATTAATCATGGGTTGGGAAGGCTGGATTTGCAGACGGGGCAGATAACTACCTTTGCGATAACCCCTGATCGGAATGGGTCGGCACATACGGTTTACAGCGATCAGGAAGACGAGGTTTGGGTAGGCACCTGGAATTATGGCCTGGCGCGTTTCACCCCCTCTACGCAGGAGTGGGAATTCTTCCTGCCGCACCCGGAGCTCCACGGTGGCAAGCCCATAAGTGCACACAACATCATCCTCGACCTAGAGCCAAAAAACGAAGACGAGTTTTGGCTGGCCAGCAAATCGGACGGCTTGGTTGTTTTCAACCGCCGCACCGGCACGTTTTCCTTTCCTACACCGGACATTGATTACGCCGACGAGCTGTTTGTTGACGATGCAGGCAATTTGTGGATACTGGGCGATGGCGCCCACATGATAGCAGCCGCTGCCGTCCGAAAACCTTTGTTCAGGCGCTACACTAGCGGGCAGCAGATGACCATTACCCAAGTCTTCCAAAGAAAAACCGGTGAACTGTTGCTAAGCTGGTACGAAGCGCCCGGCCTGATGGTATTTTCTGATGGCCAAAAGCGCTCGATTCCTTACCAAACCGCATCTGGTACTGCGAAGCAACTGGAAGCCCTGGATTTTTTACTAAGCAAGGCCGACACGCTTTTCGCCATAGAGTTGGTGTCCAACGCGCTGATCTACCTTGATGAAGCACAGCAAGTGTTCCGCCCTTACCGTCCTGACTTGTTCTCCCACTTAAGCGGGCCGGGCCGCCTCCTCGGCATGGCAGAAGACGATCACGGGCAGCTGTGGATTCGTACCCGCGAGGCGGGATTGCTTAAATTGCCGGCCAGCCGGGATACTTGTATACAGTATGCGGAGGGTAAGCGGTATGGGAAAAGCACCCTGCTCGACCTCTGGTTTGAAGATGAAACCCGGGGTTGGCTGGGTACCAACGACTTCGGGCTAGTCGAATTCCATCCGGCCACCGGAAAGGTTTCGGCTGCTTTTGATACGACGTCCCCGCCCCCCTACAAGCTGCAAGACAACTGGGTGAACGACATACTGCAGGATCATGAGGGCCTATTTTGGGTCGGCTACGAAACCGCCGGTTTTCAACGCCTGCCGGTTCGCCCTCCTACCGCCCCGTTTACAGCAGTAGTGGCCAATAAGACGATATCTGGCGTGGAGGCTATTGTGGAGGATGCTCAACACCGCGTCTGGTTATTGGCGCATAATGGATTGTTCCTCTATGACTTTCAGGACAATGTACTTCGCAACGTCAACAAAGCGCTCAATATCGAGCACGAGTATTCCAACTGGGAAAACGGCCTCGAACTCCTGAAAAGCGGCGAGCTCGCCTATATCGTCAAAGACGAGGCGTATGTATTCGACCCGGTAGACCTGCAAATTGACCGGGCACCGCCGCCTATGGTCTTCACCGATTTTCAGGTGCTGGGCGACAACGGCCGGCATATCCGCAACATCAACTACTTTTCCGAACTGGATCTACCGTATCAGGAGCGCTTTTTCAATATTGGTTTTTCCGTGCTGGACTACCTCGACCATGACAACACGGCCTATGCTTACATGCTGGAGGGCTGGGACGAACAATGGAACCACATCGGCAACAATACCAACGCCAGCTACAGCAAACTGCCGCCCGGCCGCTATACCTTCCGCGTGAAAGGGGCGGACGGGGACGGGGTATGGAACGAAAACGGCCTAGCGCTGCCCATCCGCATCCGCCCGCCCTGGTACTGGAACGGCTGGACCCAAGCCCTCTACACCCTACTGATAGCCGGCCTGTTGTACACCTTTTACCGTTTTCACCTCAACCGCCGCCTGGCGATGGCCGAGGCCGAGCGGCTCAAGAGCCTAGACGCCTTCAAGTCTAATCTTTTCACCAATATCACCCACGAGTTCCGCACGCCGCTCACGGTTATTCAGGGGATCAACGCGCGCAGTAGCGCCAATTCGGGCGACAAAAGCATCATACAACGCAACAGCCAACGCCTGCTGGAGCTGGTCAACCAGATACTAGACCTAGCCAAGGTGCAAGCGGGCAAGCTGCAGCCCGTTTACCGGCAGGGGGATATTTTGCCCTATCTGCGCTACGTCACCGAGTCTTTCCACTCCTTAGCGCTGCAGCAAAAGATCAACCTCAATTTTTACGCTTACGAGGCTACTTTGGTCATGGATTACGACCCAGATAAAATCCTGAAAATCCTTTCCAACCTCATTGGCAACGCCCTCAAGTTTACGCCAGAATATGGTAAAATACAGGTCACCGCCCGGCGGGAAAAGGCCGCCGCTACCGGAGATAGCCTTTGCCTGAAGGTAAAAGATACCGGTATGGGCATTGCCCCCGAAAATATCCCCCACATCTTCAGCCGTTTCCAACAGGCGGATGCAAGCGCGACCCGGAGCGCCGAAGGGGTTGGCATCGGCCTGGCGCTGGTCAAGGAGCTGGCCACTTTGCTAGAAGGCGAGGTATCGGTAGAGAGTCAGCCCGGAATCGGCAGTTGCTTCACCATTTACCTGCCTATAAAAAACACGGCGGCCAAAGCAGCGGTGGTTCCGCAAACACAACAGCCGGCTGACCCGCAGGCTTCCACCGCATACGAGCCCGCCTCCATATCCGACGATAGCTACCCTAGGCTGCTTATCGTAGAGGACAACCGGGACGTGGTACAGTACCTCAGCAGCTGCCTGAATAAAGACTACCAACTACAAATGGCCTACGATGGGGAGGAAGGCATAACAGCTGCCTTGCAGGAAGTGCCAGATATCATCATCAGCGATGTCATGATGCCAAAAGCAGACGGCTTCGAGCTTTGCCAAACGCTCAAGCAGGACCCGCGTACCGACCACATCCCCATCATCCTGCTGACCGCTAAAGCCGACCTGCCCTCCAAGCTATCGGGCCTAGAATACGGTGCGGACGCCTATTTGACCAAACCCTTTCACGAGGAAGAGCTGCACATCCGCCTCCGGCAATTGTTGGCGATGCGGCAGCGCCTGCGGGAAAAGTATCGGGAGCAAAGCTTCGGTGTAGAAAGGCCGGCAAGCCCGCAGGATACCTTCGTCGCCAAAGTCAAACAATATATTCTCGACCACCTCGACGATGAGGAGCTGGGGGTGAGTGCCCTTTCTCAAGCCGTACACCTCGAGCGCACGCAGGTCTACCGCAAGCTCAAGGCCCTGACGGGCATGTCCGCCACCCATTACATCCGCCACATCCGCCTGCAAGAAGGGGCGCAGCTGCTCCGCAGTACGGAGGGGACCATCACGCAGATCGCTCTAGAGGTGGGGTTTCGCGACCTTCCGGCCTTTTCGCGGGCGTTCTCGGAAGCGTATGGGCAGTCGCCTACGCAGTATCGCAAAGGGTTGCCCGATCGAAAACACTAAGAGATGCTATATTAGCATCTCTTAAATTACGCAACTTCTTAATTCAATACACCATGGGAAAAACGAACCTCAGCGAACTGTCTGCAGCAGAACTGAAAACAAAAAGCAACAGCCTGAAAGGCTTCATCGGTTTGATGTTGTTGCTGGGCTTCTTCCTGCTGTTTTACGTAATAAGGGCTTACCTCAACGGAGAGGAACTAGATATGGCCATTACTACAATTGCCATTTGCACTTTTGGGGGTGCCGTTTCTATGTACCCGCAGCTGAAGGAGGTGCAGGAAGAAATGCAGAGAAGAACGTAAACAACCCCGTTAGGCGTAGGTTCTACCGTTAGGCGTAGGTTCTACCGTTAGGCGTAGGTTCTACCTACGTCCCAGTTAGGCGTAGGTTCTACCTACGTCCCCCCAGCTGCCAAATCGACAATAAAAGCGGACTGTATACTGACGATTAAGTAATTGACCGCTATCGCCAAACGGGTCAGGCCCCCACACCACACCTCAAGGCATTGATTCAACTCGCTGAAAGATAAAGACGTTGCTGTAGTACAGACGGGTTATACCGCCCCATTGCCGATAAGAACAAGCAAAACCATGGGCCACCACCTCATCAGCAAGGCAGGGATTGACAATACAACCATAGAAAACATCTATGCCAAGGTCTTCCGCACCCAGCACGAAGCCCCCGGCTATGCCCTGCTTTCCTTCGAAGGAGCAATGGATTCCAAGCGCCTGAGACAATACATGGTCGCCCTCAAAAGCGGGCTTTCCCAGCTTTGCCAAAAAGAACTGGGCGAAGAGCTGGATTACTGCTGGCTAGCGCGGTTCGACCAGCAGGAAACAACCAAATTCCACCGGGATAATGCCCCCGTAGACTCCTACCTGATGCTAGGGTACGAGCCGACAACCATAGCGAGCCGGCTACAGATTGCAGACTACCATCGGCTGGTCACCGAGCACGGTATCCCAGTGGAGGAATATTATGCCTCCCACAACCCCATGTTCAAAGACGGGGAGGAAGAATTAAAGCCCTACATTCAGGAAGTAGAAGGCTTCGACAAGGCAGCCTACCAAATCCTACTGCTCAACAACAGCGATCTGCGTGGCGCCAAAACCTTCGGGGTACTGCACAAAGCGGAGATGCTGCAGAAAGACCCGGATCAAGCCCGGGTGGTCAATTCCATGATGCTCTGTTTGAATACCTCTCGTAAGCTGACGAGAGAGGAGGAGCGGCAATTCTTGGATACGGATGAGATCAGCAAGTGAGTGAAAATCCACCCAAAAAACGTACTTTAGAACCCCTAACCAATAAGACCTCGAGCAAATGCATACCAGAAAAGAAACCGACCTCCTGGGCGACATCGAGCTCCCCAGCGATTTGTACTACGGCATACACACGCAGCGCGCCGTCGACAATTTCCAAGTCGCAGGGCGGGCAGTTGGCAACTACCGGCTATTTATCAAAGGCTTGGTGCTCACAAAAAAAGCCTGCGCCTACGCCAATAAGGAAATTGGGACCATCCCCGACGAAAAAGCCGACATG
This sequence comes from Bacteroidota bacterium, assembly GCA_009908745.1. GTDB lineage: Bacteria > Bacteroidota > Bacteroidia > Chitinophagales > Saprospiraceae > Phaeodactylibacter. The sequence goes on along the minus strand of JAAAOU010000345.1, from coordinate 111 downwards.
ATCATCCAAGCCTGCGACGAGGTCCTGCAGGAGAAGCATTTAGAACATTACGCCGCCTATTTCCCCACCGATGTTTTCCAAGGCGGGGCCGGCACCTCCGTCAACATGAAC
>JAAAOU010000281.1 GCA_009908745.1 Bacteroidota bacterium | reverse complement strand
AGGCGGAAAAAGAGCAAGTCAGGATTCACAAATCTTGGGTTGTCAGACTATAAAAGGAGGCGTTGAAGAAAAAGAAGCAGCAAATGCAGAATAAAGAAGAGGAGTTCGATATTGGCGAACGGGTCTTGTACAAAAACAATCAGCTCATTGCTTTCGACAAGCCGGCAGGCCTGCCGGTGACTTCCGACAAGACCGGAGATAGGTCGATGGAGCAACTGGGGCAAATCTATTGCAAATCCAACATCGGTCTCATCCACCGGCTAGACCGGCCGGCTAGCGGGGTCGTGCTCTTTGCCCGAAACGACAAGGCACTAGCCACGCTTAACGAGCAGTTCAAGGACCGCAAGGTGGAAAAAGTCTACTTAGCAGCGGTAGCCAAACGGCCCGAGGAAGACGAAGCCACCTTGGTCCACTACCTCAAGCGGCAGGGTCGCAGCAACAAGTCTCAGGTGTACGAGCAAGCCGAAGCGGGCGCCAAGCGGGCCGAATTGAGCTACCGATACCTGACGAGCAGCGAGCGCTACCACCTCTTGGAAGTCCGCCTGCATACCGGCCGCCACCATCAGATCCGCGCGCAGCTGTCCGCCATCGGCAGTCCCATCAAAGGGGATGTCAAGTACGGCTTCCGGCGTGGCAACCGCGACCGCTCCATCCATCTGCACGCCTGGCGCCTGAACTTCCAGCACCCGGTATCCGGCGAACGGGTAAGCATAGAAGCCCCGATGCCCACTGACGATCCCGTTTGGGCCGGCTTTCAACACGAAGAAGAATGACGGATATTATTCAACAGTACTTCCCGAAACTCAGCGGGCAGCAGCAGCGGCAGTTTGAGCAGCTCGGCCCGCTTTACCGCGAGTGGAACGATAAGATCAATGTCATTTCCCGTAAGGATATCGACAATTTGTACGCCCACCACATTCTCCACTCCTTGGGTATCGCTAAGGTGGTGGATTTTAAAAAACACGCCCGGGTGCTTGACTTGGGCACAGGGGGCGGGCTGCCCGGCATACCCCTCGCCATTTTGTACCCCGAGGTGCAGTTTACGCTCATCGACGGCACGCGCAAGAAGATTAAAGTGGTAGAGGAGATCGTGGCGGCCCTCGGCTTGGAGAATGTTAAAGCCAAACACATACGGGCAGAAGAGCTCAAAGGCAAGTTCGACTTCGTGGTCTGCCGGGCCGTAGCCAGCCTGGAAAAACTGGTGGCATGGAGCTTCCCCTTGCTGCGCGACAAGCAACAGCACGCTTTGCCCAACGGCCTGCTGACCCTGAAGGGTGGGCAACTCCGGGATGAAATCAAAGCCCTGGGCAAAGGGGTTTACGTTGAACAGTTCCCGCTCTCCGACTATTTCCAAGCAGCCTACTACGAGGAAAAGTACGTCGTGTACGTACAAGGGTAAGCCCAACGAATTTGCCTAGTGGTGCGAGCGGTCAGTTTAGCCGCAGCGGGGCGATCAGCCGGAATTCCGGGATGGCCACCTGAAAAGGGTCCCCTCCCTGCTGCTTATCGACCATGAGAAACAGGCCGTGCATTTTGCCAATGCCGCTTTTGATAGGGCACCAAGAGGCATACTCGTGCTTCCCGCCCGGGGGGATAACCGGCTGTTTGCCGATCACGCCTTCGCCCTCTACTTCCTGAATGTGCCCATTGCCGTCCCAGATGATCCAGTGGCGGCGCAGCAGCTGCACGGGCTCCGTTCTTTGGTTTTGGATAGTGACATGATAGGAAAATACAAAGCGGTGTTGGGCGGGCCGGGAGTAAGCCGCTTGGTAGGTAGGCACTACGCTGACGCGGATGCCGTCTGTGGTCAGGCTGGCTTCTTCAGTCATTTTGCAGTACGTTTTCTATGATCGCTTCAGCATCCGCCAGGGCCTTCGCCAACTCGTCGTTGATGAGTACGCGGTCGAACTGCGGTTCGTAGGCCAGTTCGGCGGCTGCTCGGTCCATGCGCTTTTTCAGGTTGGCCTCGTCTTCGGTGCCGCGTTGTCGCAGGCGGTAGGACAGTGCTTCTAGGGAAGGCGGTTTCACAAAGGTGGCGAGGGTTTCGTTGGGGTAAGCTTTTTTGATGTTGAGCGCCCCCTTCACGTCGATGTCGAACACGATATGCTTGCCCGCTGCCCAAAGGCGTTGCAGCTCGTTGCGCAGGGTGCCGTAGAACAAGCCCGAATAGACCTCTTCCCATTCTACGAAACCGTCTTGCCGGATGAGTTCCTGAAAGCGTTCCCCAGAGAAAAAATAGTAATCTTCCCCATCTACTTCGTGGGGGCGTCGCTCGCGGGTGGTAGCCGAAACCGAGAAGGCCAGTTCGTCGTATTTTTCTAAAAGGTGATGTACAATCGTCGTTTTGCCAGCGCCGGAAGGCGCAGCAAAAAGCAGCAGTTTACTCATACGGAATTTGCGACTTGTTCTTTGATTTTCTCGAGCTCGTCCTTCATACCTACAACCAGCCGCTGTATATTGGAGGAATTGGCTTTGGCCCCCATAGTGTTGATCTCCCGGCCCATTTCTTGGCTGATGAAGCTGAGCTTGCGCCCTTTCAGCGGGGTGGACTTGGCCAGCTCCTCTTTGTAGTATTTGCAGTGCTGGCCGAGCCGCACTTTCTCTTCGGTGATGTCGATTTTCTCTAGGTAATAGAGGATTTCCTGCTCGAAGCGGTTTTCATCCACTTTATTCTTGCCCACGTACTCTTCCAGGTTTTTGTACACGCGTTGGCGCAGCCGGTCTATGCGTTCTTCCTCATGCGGGTCCAGCTGTTGCAGCAGGTTGCTGATGTTGTCCACCCGCGTGATCATATCCTCCTCCATGGCTTTGCCTTCGGAGTTCCGGTATTGCGCGAATTTGTCGATGGTGATGTCCAGCGCTTGGAGTACGGCTTTCCATTCCTCCTCGTCTATAGTGTCCGCAGCGGTAGTGATGACATTTGGGATGCGGAGTATTGCCTGCAGCATGTCGCCGTCTTCGATGCCGAGTTCTTCAGAAAGAGACTTGAGCTCCCGGTGGTATTTGCGGAACAGCGCGGGGTTCAGGCCGTATTCATCATCCCCCTGTGCGGACTGCACGTCGATGACCAGCTCAATTTTTCCCCGGTGCACTTTATCGGTCAGTATGCGCCGTAGTTCCGGTTCTTTTTCCTTGTAGTTCTGCGGTATTCTGGCACGGATGTCCGTGTACTTGCTGTTAAGCGACCGCAGCTCAATGCTGATCGTCTTGTCTCTGTAAGTGTGGGTCACCCTGCCGTAGCCGGTCATTGAAAGCAACATACTCTTTAATTTGTGGTGATGATGGCAATGCGCAAAGATAATTAAAGCCCGCAAAAAGCGAGCTTTTCGCATAACCAGTTGACAACGAGCAAAAAAAGCGGAAATATTCCAGACTTTATTTCCTTAAAAAAAATAAAATAACGAGCTTTGCCCTTCGTTTTGAAAAGCGAAAATTGATATAACTCACTATAAACCAACGACTAACGATGAGAAAAGCTGATTTGGTTGCAGCAATATCCGAAAAGACAGGTGTGCCTAAAGTGGACGTATTGGTAACGCTGGAGACTTTCTTCAAGGAAGTGAAAGGCTCTTTGGCAGAAGGCGAGAATGTATACGTTCGTGGGTTTGGCTCTTTCGTCATTAAGAAGCGCGCCAAAAAGATCGGCCGCCACATCAAGAAGAATGTAGCGATCGAGATTCCCGAGCATTACATACCGTCGTTCAAACCTGCTAAGGTGTTCGTAGAACAGGTGAAGGAAAACGTCACCTCCCTGCCGAACGAGAAAGAGAAATAATAAGCCGCCGCGTACAGCTGGCGACAATCCCCCGCTTGCATGACTAAACTACAATGGGCGGTTATACTATCCGCTGTTGCTTTATTTTTCCTGCTGTATTTCGGGTGTGAACGCACACCGCCGGATATCGCTGCGTTAGAAGAAACGCGGGGGCTGTCAGCAGAAGCAACTACCCCCGATGCCTTGATGGACGCTGCCAAAGCTGAACTGCAAGCTGCTCAGGTAGCCCCGGTGGAAGCGTTGCGGCAAGAAGCGGAAAGCGCGATGCAGGACTCTGCCAAAGCGGCGGCCTACCAGTCGCTTTCCAGTGAATGGTACAAGCTAGGCTACCCTGCTATAGCGGGTTACTACGCAGAAGAGCTGGCCGGCATCCGGAATACGGAAGAAAGTTGGTCCATTGCGGGCACGACTTACTCCATCTGCATACAGCGCAGCGGGGAGGAAAAAGTGCGGTCCTTTTGCACGGGCCGGGCGGTACGGGCATTTGAAAATGCCATATCGCTCAACCCGGAAAACACGGCACACCGTGTCAACTTGGCGCTGACTTACACCTCCAATCCCCCGCCGGATAACCCGATGAAGGGGGTGCTGATGTTGCGCGAACTCAACCAAGACGAGCCCGACAACGTTCTTGTGTTGAATGCACTGGGTCGTTTGTCCATTAAAACGGGGCAATACGACAAGGCTGTAGAGCGGCTGGAAGCAGCCCTGCAAAACGAGCCTGACAACGCGAACACGAATTGTTTACTGGCGCAAGCCTACGAGGGCAAAGGCAATACCGGCAAAGCACAAGAATATGCCGAAAAATGCCGTTCTTTGTCCCAGTAATTCATATACCAAAACCACCATTTTTTCATTTTTTAAAGGATTTTGACTATGCCTTGTGGAAAGAAACGAAAGAGACATAAGATTGCAACGCACAAACGCAAGAAGCGCCTGCGTAAGAATCGCCATAAGAAGAAGAACAAATAAATTTAGGCTCGCTCGGAGGCTGTAGGCATACACCTCCGAGCGTATACTGCGTTGAGCAAAGACGACCAAGGCACTTTCAACCCGTCGTTGATGCTCCCATTTGCCGTCCTTCTCCCTGCCAGCCGTATCAAGCTAAGAGACAAGGACAGCACCTTGCCACATAGCAGAAATGCTATTGACGTTCATTGACCGCTGAATCGCACGGCTACTTTCTTTAGGTATACTAGCCGGCGAAAGAAACAACAAGCAGTTGCGGAAGCTCCTTTAGCGTACATCTCTGCCCTGCATCTCGCATCGTTTTTGCTTCCTTGAAGGCAAGCCAAACGAATGGCGATAGGGCTAGAAACAAGAGGTATCCCAAACAAGAAATATTTCCGGTAACAACTGCCTATTCTTTTTCGACCTACAGCTTCAACGGTTCTTTTTCTATCGCTGACGGCCCCTCCTGCTCAGCGCTGTATACGCCAATATTTGCCGCCCTGCCTCCCGCAGCGGTGCCTGCATTGCTTATGGCTGCCAAGCTACGGGATCGTCAGTGGCGTTAAAAACGTATACCGTGGAAAAAGAACTCATTATCAATTCCACCCCCACGGAAGTTGAAATTGCGCTGCTTGAAAACTCCAAACTCGTGGAGTTGCACAACCAGAAAACCAATGACAACTTCACCGTAGGGGACATCTTCCTTGGGCGCATTAAGCGCCTCATGCCGGGCCTCAATGCCGCTTTTGTGGATATCGGCCACCCCAAAGACGCCTTCCTGCACTACACAGACTTGGGCCCCAAACTGAAATCGCTCCTGAAATATACCAACGGCGCGATATCCGGGGGCATCAACACCCACACCCTGGACAACTTCAAGATGGAGTCGGACATCATCAAAACGGGTAAAGTGGACCATGTGCTCAAAAAGAAGCAGCCTATTCTGGTGCAGGTGCTCAAAGAGCCGATTTCTACCAAAGGGCCGCGCCTGAGCTGCGAACTGACCCTGCCCGGGCGCTATATTGTCTTGACCCCCTTCTCTAATGTAGTGGCCGTGTCCAAAAAGATCGCCAACGCCGAGGAACGCAAGCGCTTGCACCTGCTGGTGGAAAGTATCCGCCCCAAGAACTTCGGCGTTATCGTCCGCACCGCCGCGGAAGGCAAAAAGGTAGCCGACCTGCACGAAGAGATCATCACCATTATGAAAAATTGGGAGGATATCTTCACTCAGCTGCATAAGGCCAAACCCCCGCTGAAGCTACTCAGCGAACTGGATAAAACGTCTAGTATCCTGCGCGATGTGCTGACGGACTCCTTCAACCGTATCGTCATAAACGACAAGCAGCTCTACCAGAACATCCGCAGTTACATGGAGTCGATTGCGCCCGAGCAGGTAAAAATCGTCAACCACCACCGCTCCAACCGGCCTATCTTTGACGCCTACGGGATCACCAAGCAGATCAAAGCCAGCTTTGGAAAGACCGCTACCATGCCCAGCGGCGCTTACCTGGTGATAGAGCATACGGAGGCTATGCACGTCATTGACGTGAACAGCGGGCACAAGATGTCGAGCAACAACCAAGAGGAAGCCGTCATGCGGGTCAACTTGGAAGCTGCCGAAGAAATTGCCCGTCAGCTGCGCCTGCGCGATATCGGAGGCATTATCATTATCGACTTTATTGATATGCGCAAGTCGGAGCAGCGCAAAGAGCTCATAAAAGCGATGCGCAAGTTCATGAAAAAGGACCGCGCCCAGCACACTATACTGCCGCTCAGTAAATTTGGCTTGATGCAGATCACCCGGCAGCGGGTACGCCCCGAGGTGAATATCAACACCGCTGAGGTATGCCCGACTTGCAACGGCACCGGAAAGATCAACGCGACCTTGCTCGTTATCGACGAGCTGGAGCGCGACCTCAACTTTATCGCCCAGTCGCGGCCCAAGTCCAAGATCAAGCTACAGGTCCACCCCTTCATAGAGGCTTACCTCAAAAAAGGCTGGCCGAGCTTGCAGATGAAATGGTACATGAAATACTACAAATGGATGCGCGTACAGTCCAACAACGACTTCCACCTCACGCAGTACCAGTTCTACGATGAGAATGATGACGAGATTCGTTTGAATTAATACTAGCGGGTTACAAAAGCGCATTCAGGACAACCGTTGCCTGAATGCGCTTTTGCTTTTTAGTCAAGTTGGATTTATTCCTTCACCACCGTTTTCACCGAGCGGGTCTGCCCCTTGATCGCTTCCAAGTGGTACAACCCGGCGGGCAGGAAGCTCAAATCTAAATCTTCTGGCAACCGAGCTGTTTGGTAAACCGTGCGCCCTTCGTTGTTGAGAATACGGAACTGCCCGGTTATGCCAGCAAAGCCAGACTTCCAGCTGAACTGCACTTGCTTGGCAGTGGGATTGGGGAAAACTTCAAACAAGCCCGGGTCATCCGTCAGCTCTTGCGTAGAAGTAGGCATCTCCTCCAGCTGATAGCGGTAGCTGTTGTTGGCCGTGTAGTTGAGATTGCCGCCAACATTGGTCGGCCCGCTGAGGAAGTACACCCAGCCGTCGAGGACAAAAGAGGCCGGTGCCCAGCGGGAAGGACCGGGGTGAGAGGGGAGTTGCTCCCATTCATCGAGCTCAGGGTCATAGGTCCAAAACTCGCCTTCCTCCATAGAGCGGTGGTCGCCGCCGTCGCCGCTTAGTACATAGCCTTTGCCGTTGTAAGAAAACTGCGTACCAGCCACCCGCCCCTCAGCAGGCAGCGTAGCCATTTGCGCCCATTCTTCCGTGGCCGGGTCGTAGCGGTACCACTCATCAAAAATCAGCGGCCCGCCGTGGCCAAACCCGGTGTATACGTAATCGCCAACGCCAAACTGAAAGGGATGGTGACGGGGGAGGCCCGGGAAATCTGGCTTCTGCGACCAACTATCGGTGGCCATGTCATATTCCCACCAGTCGTCGAGATTGCTAGAATTAGAACCCAAGCCTACAAATATCTTGCCATTGTGGGCGATAAAGGCCGGGTGGAGGCGCGGCGCGCAGGGGCAGCTCGCTAGCTCGCTCCAGGTTTCAGTCTCGGGGTCGAACACCCAGAGGTCGCTTTTCGGGCTGCTGCCATCGAAGCCAAAACCAAAGTAAGCTTTGCCGTCCCAAGTATCGCCTATGCCAAAGCCACGTATGCCGCCGGGAAACTCGCCGATGCGGGTCCATTCATCCGTTTCGGGGTCATATTTGAAAAAGTCATCCAAGTAGCTGAAACGGTCGGCGCCGGCCACGAGGTACCCATTGCCGTTTAAGGCGAAAGCGTAGGAGTGGTCCGTAACCAGGTTATTAGGCAGCGCGCTAACTTGTTGCCAATCCTCTTGGCCGAAGAGCAGGGTGCCAAAACAGAGTAATAACAGGCTGAAGTAGAGTTTTTGTGTCATAATATTAATAGATAAGGTAAGGTGGAATAAATTTTAGTTAAATAAAAAAGATGTTGAAGCCCTGCACAACATACAGCAGAACAAAGGATTAGTTGGCAATTCAACAAAAAAAAACGGAAATTTAGTCTGCTAGTTGTCGAAGGAGCAGTGTCGGTAAAGTGTAAGTCTATGATCATTCTCATTACATCTCAGCTGTTTATACCTTACTTTTGCGGCAGCCAAAACACAATACATTGGACTACAAAAACCCTAAGCTCGTCGTAGAGCGCAGCAAAGTGGAGCCCGGCAACACCGTTTGGCGCAGCCCTTCAAACCTGGCCATCGTCAAATACTGGGGCAAGCACGGCCGGCAACTGCCGCGCAACCCTTCCATCAGCTTCACGCTCGACCACGCCTATACCGAAACGGAAGTGGCCTACGAAGCACGCCGAGACGCTGGCCAAGGCATCGCCCTCGACTTCTTTTTCGATGGTGCCCCCAACGAGGCGTTCGCCAAAAAGATAAGCGCCTTCATGGAAGGCATCAGCGACATCTTCCCCTTCATCCGGCAGCTGAAGTGGACCATACGCTCTACCAACTCTTTTCCCCACTCCTCGGGCATTGCCTCTTCCGCTTCTAGCATGAGCGCTTTGGCCCTGTGCCTGTGCACGGTGGAGGATATGTTGTTCGAGACCCTGTCAGACGATGCGGCCTTTCGGCAAAAAGCCTCTTTTGTAGCCCGCCTGGGGTCTGGAAGTGCCTGCCGTTCCATCTACCCCGGCTTGGCGATGTGGGGGCAGATGGGCGAAGTGGAAGGTTCTTCCGATTTATACGCCATCCCAATGGCCGATCAGGTACA
>JAAAOU010000397.1 GCA_009908745.1 Bacteroidota bacterium | reverse complement strand
CACCAGGGGGTACATCTTCGCTGATAGAGCCGCTGCCAGCGTTGTCTTGGTCATTATCGAAATCTACTTGCAGGAGGATAGTGCCATCTACATCGATGATGATAATGTCATCTACAAATACCGCTTCCTGCAGGTATTCGTAGTCAAAGCTCAGCGTGCCAGCTTCCGCCATAGCGATAGAAGCAAAGCCGCCGTCGTCCGCTGCAGACTCGATGCGCAGCGTAGTAGGCGTCACCTCCAGCAATTCTGCCGGATCGTCGTCTTCAAAGTTCTCCAAAGTCCAATTGGCAGGCGCGTAATCACCTTCAAAGCCGTTAGACTGAGGAGCTGCATCGTCGCCACCACCGGTAACGGCGCCGCAGTTGTCAGTCGCGGAAACTTCGAAGAATACGTTTGCAGCAGTAGCCGGAGAGCACTCATCAATCTCCTCGTTGATCTGCTGAGATGGGTAGATCACGATTGGTGCCCAGTTATCGGGTTGTGCCGCGACGGTCAGCGTTACCTCCGCATCGGTCGTGTTTCCGGCACCGTCAGTATAGGAAGCCGTCAACGTGTACATTCCAGCAGGCAGACTGCCATTAAAGAAGTAAACACCGTTGGTGCCGTATACGATGTCGTCTGAAGAACCATCAAGCTCAACCGTAGCCCCTGAAAGATCGGTGTCACAGTCATCATTGACCTGAACTGAGAAGCTTACGTCAGCGCCAGGCTCACATACCGGAGCCAAGAAGCTCAGGTTGCCCGGCATGTCGATCTCAGCTGGCTGGTCGGCATCCTGCTCGACGAGCACGGCGTGGTCTACCGTTACGCCTTGGTAGTCGACTACAATCAGGTAGGAACCTGGTGTCAAATCGCCTGTAGCTTCAAAGTATACGAAGCCTTCCTGTGGATTGGTGAAAGAAATCGCTACAGAACCAGAAGCGCCTGGAGACAACGGGACCGTATTCACCGTCAGGTCTGCCGGGTTGAAATTGAATGGCGTCAGGTCACAGTCGTATACGTTGCCGGAGAACACCACTAGTGCGTCGTCCTCGCAAGATGGTACGTTGAACTGGCCATTGCCGGATATATCCACAATCGGCGCTGGGCTGGCTGCCTGCACGACCTCAATAGTGAAAGACTCCGTAGCCGTGTTGCCAAAGTCGTCTTCAGCCTCGTAAGTCACGGTGTAAGTGCCCGGTGTCAGCTGTTCGCCCGGGTCCGGGCCGGCAACCTGCTCCAGCGTCGGCTGAACGTCGCAGTCGTCCACGACAGAAACCGTCCAGTTGACCGGGATGTCCTCCTCGCAGGAAGGGACCTCCACGACCATGTCTTCTGGCGTGTAGATTTCCGGCACGCGCTGGTCTTCCACCGTGATGGTGAACGTCTCCGTCGTCTGGTTGCCGGATTCGTCTTCCGCAGTAATTGTGATGGTGTTGGTACCGATCGCTGCGAAAATCTCCAAGGCATAGGTCGGGGCGTTGTTGAGCTGCACCAACTGTGCCGTCGGGAATACGCCCAAGTTGTTGTTGGTGATCGTAGCCGTAAGCAATGGTGTCGTCAGCGTAGCACAGTTGTCAAAAGCCATTATCCTCCAAGTACGCTGTACACCGCACTCGCCTTCCGGTGCCAGTAAATCTTGATTAACCTGTGGCGTAGCGCTGGAAGCGTCAGAAATCTCCAGCGTTGGAGGCGCAACGTCGGTAGATCCAATGGTCGCCGTCTCTGAAACATCAGCAATGCACGAGGCATCAAAGTTGCAGCCGCCTGCTGCATTCAGTGCCAAGCTGACGGTGTAATCCGTACCCCCTACTGAACCCTCAAGGCCAGTAAAAGTAACAGTGCTGCCTGCAGCGGCTGTCTGCGTAGTGCCATCGACAGTGATGTCGTAGGTCCCGCCGCACTCGTCATCCACCGTAACGTCAAAGCTGCCGTCGGCGAAACCGGGGCAGCTGGAGCCGTTAATATTAGAAATGGTGATTTCGGGCGGCAAGTCGAAAATGTCTGTACCGTTGATCACCCCTTGGCTAGAAGCCGTGGTGGACGGGCCGCAGTTCGCGGTCACCGCAAAAGGGTACATTTCGCCCGGCGTCAAAGTGCCGGGGGTAATTGTCAGTTCCGTCGTCGTCATATTGACGAAATTCACAACGGGATTGCTGCCCGGATCAAGCGTGATGGGGAAACGAAAGTAAAATTCGTTTTTTCCATAAGATCACGATTTGTTTAAAAAAATTAGGTAAAAAAGGTCGTTAAAATATAATGAACACCCCTAGCTTTTAGGTCACGCTAGGGTTGATTCACGCTTTTGATTTCAATAGGGTTTTCAAAGATTCCTCAAATGACTTTACAATTGAGACTGGGGTAATGGAGTAGCGAAGGATAGCCTGATCAAGATCAAGCTGTGATCGCCATCAAGTCATGTAATGTCTGTAGTAATCTCTGTAGTATGGAAAACGGGTCGATGTGGAACTATCCGAAAGAATAGTTGAAGGGTAGCAAAAATAAGCGTAGTGGCGTACACTGCTGTTCATTGACTTGATTTAGGTCGGTGTCTTATTATGATGCGGAAGCAAATATAGTAGCTTTGCAACAGAATGCCAAAATAAAAATCAGAAAAGCGACAAACAATTTTTGGTACTAGCCGATATCAGACCGTCCCTGAAACTTTGCCCGTACAACGTCCTGCACACATCGCCCTTGTATCTTGGCTTCCAGCCAGGAAATGATATCGAGGTAGAGAAACGGGCGCCGTTCAAAAGGGTCGGTTTCGTGTACTTTCAAGCGTTCCAGCAAAGCCTGAAAGGCCGGCTTAAGGTCGGCATCCTGCAAACGCGGGAGGCGCCGCAAGAAACGGAAAATTTCTTTTTGGACCGCGTGCAGATCATCCATTTTGGACAAAAACCGATACACGGATTTGACTTGGTATTCCACCAGTTGGGCGTTGCCCAGTTCAAAATGGGCGATCAGATTAAGAATACGGGAAAAGCACTGAATATCGGCCCGGTAATCGGGGTTCTTCTGGTTGATGATCAAGTTGAGGTAGTCAATAGCCGCGTCATTGTCTCCGCTGCCAAAATACAAGCAAGCAATACGGTAGTAAAAGACCATGATGCGATGGTCGTCCCAATTGTAGCGGTTCTCCGCCATAGCTGCTGTCAGATCGGGTACGAGGGCTAACCCTTTGGAGAAACTCCCCTCCAAAAAATGCCGTTTGATGTTGTGGATGTAATAATAGAGATAGTAGAGGCCTTCTATATTCTTAGACTGCTTGACCCCTACTTCTTCTTTAAAGCGGGATAACTCGCCCAGCACGTCGACAAAACGTTGGTGCTGCAAAGTATTGAATAGAGCATTGAGCAAGTTGTGCAAGCCTTTCAAATAGAGCGAGGCATAAGTCTGCCGATACTGCGGCCATTCTTTAAACAGGTCTACCCACTTTTGCGCGTAACGGTAGCAGAGGGCAAAATCTTGGGTCGTATGGTAATACCAAACATGTGCTTGGCAAAAATATAGCTTCCCCAGAAAGTCTAGATCTTGGTACTCTACCCGTGGCAGGTTACTCTGGAAAAACTCGCGCATGAAGTAATAGTCCTTTTCGTTACGCACATAGCCTACCTTGAGATATAGGCCATAAAGCTGTAACGAAAGGTTAGAAAACTGGTTGGTCTTGTTCAGCTCTTCGGTCAACTGATTGGACTCTTCGGTCAACGCATCCGCCCGCCCCTCGATACTGCGGGTGATATACTGCGATTCGATGAGCTTTTCAAACTCAATGATCTCCATAGCCAAAGTCAGGTAGTGGCTAGCGTAAGCTCGTTCCTTAGCTTTATCCAGCAGATCAAGCGCTTGCCGGTACAACCCTTTGTCGTAAAGCACCCGGCTGTAGTCCAGGGCTTCGCGCAGCTGTAGGTCTTCGTTATGATTGGCGTTGAGGAGCCGCAAGCTGACCAGCAGCTGCTTGTACAAGTGCGCTTTGAGGTTGGACAGTTGCCGCTTTTTGATGGCCGGTATCTTCTTGAGGATATGCGCTTCGTCGTAAGCTTTGTGCTTGTCCAAGTAGTCGAACAGCTTCAAGAAAAGGATATCATCTGACGCCTGATTGCGGCGCACAAATAACCGGAAATGCCGCTTCTCTGCCCGGGTCAACGACTTTACCAAGCGGATTAGGTCATCTGTTTTTTGCTTAGGCATTGTAATTCCATTTTTAATAACTCGTTCGCTGCCAAATAGTTACTAAGCTGCACTTTCTTCCATGCGCTTGTAGCAGCACACTAAAATGGTTTTACGAGCTTCCACCTGCCTTTTACATTTGAAAACTACCTTGGTTAGGGCTGTAACAGTAAAGGTAGTTTTTTACACTCAAAATGTAGAACTATGACGAATCAGGTGCATATTTTCGATACTACCCTCAGGGATGGCGAGCAGGTGCCGGGCTGCAAACTGAACACCGCGCAAAAAGTAGAAATCGCCCTGCAACTGGAGTGCTTAGGCGTGGATATTATCGAAGCAGGATTCCCCGTCTCGAGCCCCGGCGACTTCCAAGCAGTGGATGCCGTCTGCAGGGCCGTATCAGCCCCTGTCGTCTGTGGCCTGTCGCGCGCTGTAAAACAAGATATCAAAGTAGCTGCAGAGGCGCTGGCTGCTGCTAAACGGCCTCGTATCCACACCGGTATTGGCACTTCAGACTCTCACATACAGTACAAACTCTGCAGCAATAGAGCGGAAGTATTGGAACGCGCCGTAGCTGCCGTCAAATACGCCAAAACTTTCGTAGAAGACGTAGAGTTCTACGCCGAAGATGCGGGCCGCACCGATAAAGAATACCTGGCCCGGGTGCTGGAAGCCGTCATCAAGGCTGGAGCCACCGTGCTTAACCTACCGGATACCACAGGCTACTGCCTGCCCGAGCAGTATGGCGCAAAAATCAAGTACCTGCGGGAAAACGTAACCGGCATAGACCGCGCTGTGCTCTCTACCCACTGCCACAACGACCTCGGGCTTGCGACCGCCAACTCCATCGCGGGCGTGCAAAACGGTGCCCGGCAGATCGAATGCACCATCAACGGCATAGGCGAGCGGGCCGGCAATACCTCTCTGGAAGAGGTGGTCATGATACTCCGCCAACATGCTGAACTGGCCTTGGAAACGAATATACATACACCATATATATATGGTACCAGCCAGCTTGTGCGCGAACGCATGGGCATGCCCGTACAGCCCAACAAGGCGATTGTCGGTGCTAACGCATTCGCCCATTCTTCGGGCATACACCAGGATGGCGTCATCAAACGGCGGGATACCTACGAAATCATCGACCCGCTGGAAGTGGGCGTCGACCATTCCAAAATTGTACTGACGGCCCGCTCCGGCCGCGCGGCTATCGCCTACCGGTCCAAAAAGCTGGGGCACAACCTCACCAAGAACGAACTGGACCTGGTCTATACGCAGTTCCTGTCCGTTGCAGACCGCATGAAAGAAGTTGACGATCAGGCGCTGCTGCAGATTATTGTCCAACAGACCGAACGGGTCGCACAAACGGCATAAGCGACATGGGAAAAACGCTATTTGACAAAATCTGGGCGCGACATCTGGTCACAGAGGTAGGAGGCGATACGCAGGTCCTCTACATCGACCGGCACTTTATCCACGAAGTGACTAGCCCGCAGGCGTTCGCAGGCTTGCGCCAACGGGGTATCCCGGTGTTCCGCCCGGCACAGACGATTGCGACGGCCGACCACAATGTGCCGACGCGCAATCAACATTTGCCCATACAGGAGGAGCTTTCCCGTTTTCAGGTGGACACCCTTACGGAAAATTGTGCGGATTTCGGGATCAATTTGTACGGCTTGGGGCACAAGCATCAGGGCATCGTGCACGTCATCGGCCCGGAGCTGGGCATCACACAGCCGGGCATGACTATTGTTTGTGGCGACAGCCATACCTCCACGCACGGGGCTTTTGGCTGCATTGCGTTCGGCATTGGCACCAGCCAAGTAGAACAGACGCTGGCGACACAATGCGTGCTGCAGCGCAAGCCCAAGCAGATGCGCATCAACGTGGATGGCGAATTGCAGCCGGGGGTAACCGCCAAGGATGTCATTCTGCACATCATCTCCCGGCTTACGGCCAGCGGCGGTACGGGCTACTTTGTAGAATACGCCGGCTCGGCCATCCGCGGGTTGAGCATGGAAGCCCGCATGACCATCTGCAACATGAGCATAGAAATGGGGGCCCGCGGCGGCTTGATTGCGCCAGACGAAACCACTTTCGACTATATCAGAGGGCGGAAATTCGCGCCACAGGGAGAAGCCTTTGCGGAAGCGGTAGAGCAATGGTCAGCCTTGTACACCGACGAGAAGGCGGTATTTGACCAGGAGTACCACTTCCGGGCAGAAGAGATTGAGCCTATGGTCACCTTCGGCACCAACCCTGGCATGGGTATTGGCATTGGGCAGCGTATTCCTGAAACCCCGGCGGGCAACGCTACGTACCAGAAGGCATTGGACTACATGGGGCTGCAAGCGGGGCAATCTATGGCCGGGCAGAAAGTCCACCATGTTTTCATTGGCAGTTGTACCAATTCGCGCATGGAAGACTTGCGCATGGTGGCCGAGCTGGTGAAAGGCAAGCAAAAAGCCCCTCATGTGAAGGTCATGATAGTACCCGGCTCCAAACAGGTGGAGGCGCAGGCCAAAGCGGAAGGATTAGACCAGATTTTTGAAGCAGCGGGGTTTGAGTTCCGGGAACCCGGCTGCTCGGCCTGCTTGGGGATGAACGAAGACAAGGTGCCGGCGGGCGAATATTGCGTCTCCACTTCCAACCGCAATTTCGAGGGCCGGCAAGGGCCGGGGGCGCGCACCATCCTAGCCAGCCCAGCCATGGCGGCTGTCACCGCGCTCGAAGGCCGGCTGGTGGATGTGAGGGAATTTCTCAACCAGAACTAATACAGCGTGGAAAAATTTACGACCCTACATAGCACAGCGGTACCACTCCCCATAGAAGAAGTGGACACCGACCAGATTATCCCGGCGCGCTTCCTTAAAGCGACTACCCGGGAAGGCTTTGGCGACAACCTCTTCCGCGATTGGCGGTACGAAAACGATGGTCGCCCAAAAGCAGACTTTGTGCTCAACAACCCGCTTTATAGCGGAAAAATATTGGTAGCGGGGCGCAACTTCGGCTGTGGCTCCAGCCGGGAGCATGCCGCCTGGGCTTTGTACGACTATGGTTTCCGGGCGGTGGTCTCGAGCTTCTTTGCGGATATTTTCCGAGCCAATGCCCTGAACAACGGTTTGCTTCCTGTGCAGGTCAGTCAGGAGTTGCTGCACGGCATATTCACCGCTATAGAAGCAGACCCCCAGGCCGCATTGACCATCGATTTGGAAGCCCAGCGTATACACATCGCGGCGAGCGGTCTGTCGGAAGGCTTTGAGATCGATACTTACAAAAAGCACTGCCTCCTCAATGGCCTGGACGACATCGACTTTTTGCTGAGCATACAGGACCAGATAGAGGCTTACGAGCAATCACGGCGGCAGCAGCTGACTGCCGCGCAATAATTTCGTTTTTCATTTTCTCAAATCGTTATTCCATGAACATGACTTCCAAAAAGAAAATCGCGCTGCTGCCCGGTGACGGCATCGGGCCCGAAGTAAGCGCACAAGCAGTCAAAGTATTTGACGCTATCAGTGACCGTTTTGACACTTATTTTGAATACTGCCACGGTGATGTAGGCGCGGTGGCGATCGAACGCCAAGGTGCCCCCCTGCCCGAGGAAACCCTTGATGCTTGCCGTTGCGCGGACGCCGTTTTCTTTGGCGCTATTGGCGACCCGAAGTACGACAACAACCCCAAAGCCAAGGTACGCCCGGAGCAAGGGCTGCTCAAGCTAAGGCAGGAACTGGGCTTGTACGCCAATATCCGCCCGGTGAAGACCTACGAGCGGCTGCTGCACCTCTCCCCCCTAAAAGCAAACCGGCTACAGGGTACGGACTTTGTGATCTTCCGCGAATTGACAGGCGGCATTTACTTCGGCGATAAAGCCACCGCACAGGACGGGCAGTCCGCCTACGATACCTGCTCCTACAAAGCCAGTGAGATTGAACGCATTGCCAAGCTGGCTTTTGAAGAAGCCCTGCGGCGCCGGCGCAAGCTGACGTTGGTAGACAAGGCCAACGTGATGGAAACCTCCCGATTGTGGCGCTCCGTCGTGCAGGATTTGGCGCCAGCCTACCCCGAAGTCGCGCTTGACTTTATGTATGTGGATGTTGCGGCCATGCAGTTGATCCAGCACCCCAAGCAGTTTGATGTGATGCTGACCAGCAATATGTTCGGCGATATTCTATCCGACGAGGCGAGTGTGCTGACGGGCTCTATGGGGCTGTTGCCTTCGGCTTCAATCGGGATTTCGGCTTCTATGTTTGAGCCCATACACGGCTCGTACCCGCAGGCTGCGGGGCAGGATATTGCCAACCCCATGGCGGCGATACTTTCGGCGGCTATGCTGGTGGAGCATCTAGGCTTGCAGGAGGCGGCAACGGCAGTACGGGCTTCCGTGCAACATGTGTTGGAAAAGGGCATCGGCACGCCGGAG
Organism: Bacteroidota bacterium; assembly: GCA_009908745.1. Lineage (GTDB taxonomy): Bacteria > Bacteroidota > Bacteroidia > Chitinophagales > Saprospiraceae > Phaeodactylibacter. Next base: position 462 of record JAAAOU010000397.1, on the reverse strand, counting down.
TTGGACCCGGCCATCGCTTACGGCTGCAGCCAGATCGGGGATTTGATTGCCCACTTGGTGGCGGAACCGGAGGAGGAAGTGCTGGTACGGGAAGAAAAGATCAGCCAGCGGCTATCGACGATTATATAAGACTTAACGATTTGAGCAGTACGGGGTGAGCTGCGTAGTTGCCAGCTGCCCCGCTTTTTTATACATGAGGCGTTTCTAAAGCGGCAATGACAATATCTTCTCTGTTTATGCCTTTTTCTACGAGTTGATCTACTATGGGTAAATCTGTTTTATTTTCTTGCACCACCACCTTTCCATTCGCTATTCAATAAAGTTCCAAAGTACATTCAACCTGTCGACCCCAACGCCCCCGCAATCGCATTAATCGTCAACATCAGGTCCGTGTGGGTTTGCGCGGCGGCTTCGGGTTTATCCTCCCGTTGGGCGCGCCACTGCCGCAGCAACTCGATCTGC
>JAAAOU010000099.1 GCA_009908745.1 Bacteroidota bacterium | reverse complement strand
CCGTCCGCCTCAAAATAGGTGTCCAACAAAAAAGGGCGGCCCGATGCACCTGTGAGTTGTATGTTTTTAATGCGTTCCATAGTATCAATCTAGCAAGTATTTAACGGATTACCAACTATTCCTCATCAACCGCTTTGAGTTTCCAAGCCAGGAATATGGCCAGCAAGCTCATGAGCATGGCGATGTAGCCCACAACCTCATAATTGCCCAGTGACTCGTCCCCCTGCTCGGTGATGATCAGGCCAGCGACAAAGGAAGCGGTCCCCATTGCCGCTTGATTGATGGAAGTACGCACGCTCATAAAACTGCCCCGGCTCTCCGGCTGTACTACCGCCGTGACCATAGTAGTAGCCGGCACGCTGCGCCCGCTCGCCACCACAAAGAAGCTGGAGGTGACACAAAGCGCGATCGCTATGCTGGCTGTATCCAGATTGGTAATTGCAAATATGGATACCAATGCCGCCAAGCTGGAGAACGTGAATACTTTCGCCCGCCCAAAACGGTCGGCTAACCGGCCGAATAGGGGCAGCAGGAAGATCGTCAGCGTACCGCCTACCGCGTATATATAGGTCACCTCGTAATCAGAGAACCCCACGTTCAACTGCATGTAGGGGGCAATGAAAGGGATGATCGTAAAATGCCCCAGCATGAGCACCACGGTAAACAATAGGGCCATACGCTGATTGCTGTCCCGGAAGATGTTCCCCATCACCTGCAAAGGGTTGCGCTGTACCTTCCCACTGTCCAAATGCCGGCGCAAGGGCGGTATGAAGAACAATATCAAGCCGGTAAATACGGCTGCAATCCCCGCCACTACGAAAAACGGCATCCGCCAGGAAAATTCCGCCGCCAAATACAAGCCCGCCGGCACGCCTACCACGGAGGCCGCCGAGAAAGCCGTCATTACCACGCCCATAGCCCGCGCCCGGCGTTTCAGCGGTATGGTGTCACCGATAATGGACAATACCAAAGCAGACAGCACGCCACCGAAAGCCCCCGTTGTGGCGCGAGCGGCTAAAAACAGATAGTAACTGCCCGACAAGGCGCAGGCCAATGTACCGATAGTGAAACCCGCGTAGACCAGCATCAACGCCTTTTTGCGGTCAAACCGGTCGATGAACATCGCACTGGGGAAACCAATCAGGAAGGCACTGCCCGCATACACTGAAACGATCCAGCTGAACTGCTGCGGGGATATGTCAAACAGCTGCATGAACTGCTTGCCCAAAGGCATGATGATCATGAAGTCCAAAATGTGGGTGAATTGCACCACGGCAAGCAGAAAGAGCAGCAGCTTTTCATTCTGTACAGGCGATGGCACTTCGGTAGCAGTAGATTTGACCATAAGTTGGATTATAATAATACTTGAGGCTGTAATAACCGGGGAGTAGCTCGTATAGTTGCCTCCCTAACCGTCAAACTTCACCTTCGGGTAACACAGGTAATACTTTTTGATGGGGCGCGATTGCAAGTCGTAATCGGTACGCTCCGACATCGGCCTTACGCTGCCGTCCTTCCGCAAAATCTTGATCTCGTCCTTGCTTTTGCGGTAAGCACTGTTGGACTCCTCGCCCTGTATCAGCAAATAAGGCAAAGCCCACTCCCCTAGCCCGCTCCAGTGCAAAATACCTTGCTTGATTTCTGCCAAGTACGCTTCGCGGTACGGCTCATAACTGAACTCCAGGCGGAACAAGCGGCGGTCGATGATGCCCCGCGACAGGTAAGCCAGCAGCCGGTCATCCGTTGTTTTCCATTGCTTGATGGCTGAGATAATGTCAAAGTCATCCAATTCCGCGAAGCGCTGCAACACTTCCGAGCGGTAGTTCCGAAAATCCTCCGCCGTGGGAGATTCGTGCAAAAAGAAAGACAGCGCCGGCGATGCGGGCAGCTCCACCCCTTCCCGGCTCAAATCTTGCGCCCGCTGCAGCGCGGCTATCAGCATGCGTTCGGCAGACAATACGGTCTTGTGCAGGTAGACTTGCCAGTACATAATGCGGCGGGCAATGAGAAACTTCTCAATAGAATAAATGCCTTTTTCCTCCACGACCAGCTCGCCATCCTGCACCGACAGCATTTTGATAATGCGGTCGTACCCGATCACCCCTTCGTGCACCCCCGTAAAAAAGCTGTCCCGGTTGAGGTAGTCCATACGGTCCATATCCAACTGGCCGGAGACGAGCTGATGCAAGAAACGCTTGGGGTACTCATTCCGAAAAATCGACAGGGCAAGGCTCAGCCGGCCGGCGTAGGCTTCGTTGAGTTCTTCCATAAAATGCATAGATACCTCCTCGTGCGTGACCTGCATAAGCGTGTGCTCCAAGGTGTGGGAAAAAGGGCCGTGCCCAATGTCGTGCAACAAGATGGCAATACACACCCCTTCGGCTTCTTCGGCGGTGATCTCGACTTCCTTGGATCGTAATACTTCTATGGCTTGCTGCATCAGGTGCAAAGCCCCCAGCGCATGGTGGAAACGGGTATGCAAAGCGCCCGGGTACACCAGGTGGGTGAGGCTCGTCTGCTTGATGCGCCGCAACCGCTGGAAATAAGGGTGTTCTACTAAATTGAATATGATGCCATAAGGAATGCCTACAAAGCCGTAGACCGGGTCGTTGAGTATTTTTACGTTCTTCATGCAGTGGTGTTCTCTACGGTTTTAAGGGCTGCAAACGGCAATTGGTTGCAAGTTACCCAAAATTTGTCGCTGCACGATCCGCTATAATCGGAAGCACCGCATAATATTACTACCACTACGAAACGTTCTGTAAAGACATACGCTTATACCTAAAGGAAAAACAGCTCAAAAAAACACGCATCAACAATATGGATAATATCACCATCCTGTGGGCCGACGACGAGATTGACTTGCTCAAACCCCAAATTATGTTCCTCGAAAAACGGGGCTACGACGTCATCACCGTCACCAACGGCCACGACGCGCTCGAAGAATGCGAGGACAACAACAACATCGACCTCGTCTTCCTCGATGAAAGCATGCCGGGCCTGACCGGGCTGGAAACCCTCAGCAAAATAAAGGCCGACAACCCGCACCTGCCCGTGGTGATGATTACCAAAAACGAAGCAGAAAACGTGATGGAAGAAGCCTTGGGCTCCCAAATCACCGATTACCTCATCAAGCCGGTCAACCCCAACCAAATCCTACTGACCCTCAAGAAAATCGTCGACAACAAACGCTTGGTGCGAGAGAAAACCTCTTCGGACTACCAGCAGGAATTCCGCCAGATTTTCATGGAAATCAACAGCGGCTTGAATTACGAAGAATGGGTGGACGTCTACCGCAAGATCATCAACTGGGAGATCAAGATCGACGAGTCCAACTCCACCGCTATGTGGGATATCCTGGCCGATCAGAAGCGGGAAGCCAACGCCGCTTTTTCCAAGTTCATCGTCAAAAACTACCTGCCTTGGATCAAGCAAAACGAAGGGCCGGTCATGTCCAACAACCTGCTGCGCAGCAAGGTCTTCCCGAAGCTCAGCAACGAGGAGCCCAACATCCTGCTGCTGCTCGACAACCTGCGCTACGATCAGTGGAAAATGCTGGAACCTATCTTTTCTGAGTTTTTCAGGATAGAAGAGGAGGACTTTTTCTACAGTATATTGCCGACCTCTACGCAGTACAGCCGCAACGCCATATTCGCGGGCATGATGCCGGCCGAAATCGAAAAGCACTATCCGCAGTGGTGGAAAAACGACAACGACGAGGGAGGCAAAAACCTGCACGAGCACGACCTGCTTGCCGAGCTGATCGACCGTACTTTCCGCAAGGAAGTAAAATTCGACTACGCCAAAGTAACCAATGCCTACCACGCCAAGCAGCTCAACGACAATATCCACAATTACCTGCACAACGACCTGACGGTGATCGTCTACAACTTCATCGATATGCTCTCCCACGCCCGCACGGAGATGGAAGTACTGAAAGAGCTGGCCGGCGACGAAAAAGCCTACCGGTCCTTAACCCGGTCTTGGTTTGAGAATTCGCAACTGTGGACGGCCTTGCAAACGGCAGCGGAGCACGGTGCCCGGCTCTTTGTCACCACCGACCACGGCACCATACGTGTCAATACGCCTTCCAAAGTCATCGGCGACCGGGATACTACGACAAACTTACGCTACAAAGTGGGTAAAAACCTGCAGTACGAACGCCGCGACGTACTCGATGTACGCGACCCGAAAGAGGCCAAGCTGCCGCGCCCAAACGTGAGCTCCACCTTCATCTTTGCCAAGGAAGACAAGTACTTCCTCTACCCCAACAACTATAATTACTACAACAATTACTATCGCAATACCTTCCAGCACGGCGGTATCAGCCTGGAGGAGATGATCTGCCCGGTGGTGCGGATGAATGCGAGGTAAGGATATTATTCAGGCTTATAAGTGTAAAAAGCCCCCCAGTCCCTCAGCTCCCGCACCAGCTTGTGCAGGGTGGTTGAGGGATTGGCTTCAATTACTGGACGGTTATCGTGAAAGGCAAGCATTACTGCCGCACGTTCTTCTGCCGCAGCTTCATCCCCGTACTGAGCGACGGGTTCGACAACCGTCGAATCACCGTGGCGGTAAGCAAATGATGGATCATAGGCCTGAATAGCAAGCTCTAGAGCTTCGTAAATATCCCGCCGTGGCAACGCCACCTTCATATCTACTTGCTGAAAATGTAGGAGCAGCCAAAGCTCAAAGCATTCGTTGCTGTACGCCAACTCGACTTGACGCTGCTTAGCCAATTCAAAAGCACGCGCGAAACGCTGACGCCTAGAGTCGTTGGCATCCGCATCATCTTTGTCAAAAACGGCCCAAGTGAAGTCAATAGGCCGATTGCTTCGTTCCAACAATGCTTCCCGCTCTTTTAGCGCTTGCTCCACTACCCCTAGTGCATCCCTGCCAGTACCTACTGCTTTCAAAAACAGAGAATAAGGCGGAAACAACGCTTTGAATTGCTCAAAGTAGCGAGGCTCTGTCTTTTCATCCTCGCACACGATCAAAAAGAACATCCTGTACTTGCGGTAACGAATAGGCCGCTGCACATTCTCTGCCTCTTTCTTTCGCCGTTTTCGCCTTAGCTTACCCCGCCTAGCCATGCCAACCTGTCATCTGTTCTTGGAACTGCCCCAGCACCGGTACTGCCCCGTAGCGCCCCTCCAAATAGCGGCGCTCCTTGTTGACATCATGCCGTTCTTTCTGGCCGCCGAAGTACTTGAAGTCAGACAAGGAGAAGATTTCGGAGGCGTCCCAATCGTTTTTCTCTACAAAGTAGATTTGATCGCGCCGCAGCCTCGCATAACTCAGCAGGTTAGTGTCGTGGGTGGCAAAAACAAGCTGTGCCCCTTTGGGGTTGGTGTCCCCCGACAAGAATAGCTGAATGATATTCAGGGTAAGAACAGGGTGGATTTTGGCTTCTATTTCGTCAATAATCAGTACCCCGCCTTCAAAAAGTGTATGCAACACCGGACCGCTAAACTGGAAGGCTTTGCGCGTACCCGCAGACTCCCGCTCTTGCATGGGCCAGACAATCGGTTCATCTCGTCTTTTGCCTGCTTCATCGTAGGTAGCATGCACCGTACTTACTTCATACTGTTGTTGAGTGGGCTGGACCATGGCATCATTGACCATACTGTGACGAAGACGCTGATCTAAGGCTCCATCGGTAGATGCAGGCAAATATCCCTTTTTCTCCAGCACCACTTCAGAGAACCCTAGTTCTAGCGAATTCAAATATGCCTTGATTTTCGGTGCGTACCGATCATTGTGGAGTAAATTGATCGTACTAAGTTCTTCGTTAGTAGTATCTAGGCCATTAATATATGTCATCTTCCGGAACCATTGGAACAACGTTTTTGCCTCTCCCACATTGAGCATGTCGCAAAGAGACAGAAACAAAGCGTTCGGGCGGGTCGCTTCCACAGCCGTGTCGATAAGTTTAGTGCTCCCTCCAAATCCGGAAGAAACCTCAATAACATCCCGCTCCCGGTAGAACAATTCTACCTCTCGCCCGACACGCTTGCGAAACAGCCACTCTTCGAGTACTTCTTCTTGGTTAAAGGCAAAACCATAACGGTATCTGGTTTCATCTACTTCAAAAGTGATCGCTAACTCTGTCGGTTTTTCATCATAGCCGGCTCTCAGCAAAAATGGGTCGTACGGCAGTTTAGTGGTGGAGCTAGCACGGGCGGAGGAAAACAATATGCGCTTGAACAGGTCAAAGGCTTGCAACAAGTTAGATTTACCACTGCTGTTAGCCCCATAAATGGCAACGCTATTTAGGGCTTCATTCCTCCGTTTTAAAATATTACTGGGATGCTCTTGCTGCCCTTTGGCAGGCACAAGACTTAGGTTTTGCTCTTCGCAAACGGATCGGTGGTTCGATATTTTAAATTCTATCAACATGGCTTTTTGGCTTTATCACCACAATAATAAGTCTTTTCGTCCTTAATTTCAAGTCCAAATATTAATTTTAAGATAAAAAGCTTCAAATAATCAACACTTCAAAAATTAGCCGCCACCTGCGCCCGGCCGGTGTGCACCACCCTGGCTTCCCCGGTTTTCCGCCCTTCGTAACTGAGCCGCAGTTGGATGTTTTTCGCCAATTGCTGGTCCAGGGTAAGGTTCCAGAGGAAGTTTTGGCCGTTCTGCAGGCCATTGAGGATGGCGAAGCCTACTGGGGAATTGGGTTCCCCTTGGAAGTCGACTTGCACGAATGATGCCCGCAGCTGAATAGAAGTTTTTGCCGAGCGGTTGTACCGGGCTTCCAGCTCAAAATCGTGGCGTTGGGAAGCAGCTTCGCTGTTGGGCAAGCGGTCTTCGTCCTCTTGGTACTCGTAGCGCAAAGTGCCCCGGAAATTACGGGAAGGCAGCAAGGTCAGGGAGGGTTTAAGCCGGAAAAACCGGATATCGAAGTCCTTTTCGTTGAAAAACTCAGAATCGCTGCTGCGCCGCCCCAGCGTGAAATCCGCATTGGTACTCACCGCTTTGGAGATATTCCAACGGGCCCGCAGGTACTGCTCGCTCGTACGGCGGCTCTCAAAGCCCGAGGTCTGCACAAATTTATTGCGGTTGTCATTCATGCCCAGCTGCAGATCATAGACCGGGTCGGCTTGATTGAAAAACAGCACATTGCGGATATTGGAGCTCACCGCCACCAGAGAAGTATCCGCCACATCGAGCTGAAAGGGGTTCCAAGCCGCTACTTCCTGTGCCTCCTGCGTCTTGCGGTTGATGGTGAGGTTAGAGATGGTGGACAATTTACCCAGCCAGCGCTGCCAGCCATCAGCTTTGAACAAGAGGGCTTTGGGGGTTAGCCGCAGGCTTTGGTTGAGCCGCACGTTGTCGGTGCGGATAAACTCGTCGGTCACCGCCGTCACCCTAACATAATCTGCGAGATCCTGAAAAGGGGCGATTTCCATCTCATTGGGCTGTATGACGCCATCGTTATTATAGAGCGAGTCCAGCCAAATATAATCGCCTTCCCCTGGGTTGACCCGCAGGTAGGTAAACTCTACTTTGGCCTCCTGCCCCGAGCCGATCTCGTAGGTCGTGGCGGACTGTACCACGCCCTTGAGCACGGTGAAGTTCAAGTCGGCCCGCCCCAGAAAGGTTTCGCCGGGCTCCTGCGGTACGGCTTCCGGTTGCTGTATCTCCAGTTTGCGGTAGGTGAAGTTGCCGGCCAATTGCAAACGGTTGCCGCCGCCCAGCCAGCGCCATTTGCCGTTGACGTTCGCCTCCGTAGCCAGGGTGCTCCTAAAAAACTGCTGCCCGCTCGGCGCGTAGTCTATCCGCTGACTGTAGCTGCTGCCCCAAGAACGGCCCTCGCTTTCTTTGGACTTTATAAACAGCCGGTAGCGGTTGTAGTAAAAGCTGTTGCCCTGCAAGGTGTCTCCGGCGGTTACCAAGCGCTCGTTGCGCTCTTGCTCGCCGTAAGCGCCGATTTGCAGCCCGCCCATGAGCGGAAGCTCGTAGGCGACCGTGGCCCGGGGGCGCAGGAAGCGGGTACGCAAGGCATTGCTCTCCGAATTCAGCAAACTGCCGTCCAGTTCCAGCTGCCAGCGCTCTAGTTGTTCGCGGAATTGCCAGCGGTGTTGCCAGCCGGTGTATAGGCTATCCCGGTTGAATACGCTCAATTCGTAATCGAATTGCCCCAGCCCTCTTTTGCGCAAGCTCATGCCCGCCTTGCCGATCTGCTCCTCCGCCTCCTCGACCTCCCCGCGCCCCTGCACGTCCGCCAAGCTCCAGTCGCGCAGGAACTCCGGATTACGGTAAGGGTTCAGGGGCTCAAAATTGCGCTGTACCCATTCGTAGCTCGCCTGCGTACCCAATGACCACCCGCTGCTGTCGCCCCCCAAGCGGAAGGTGTGTTGCAATTCGGTGTAAGCCGAAAAGCCCAGGTCATCATCGCTGTCCAAATCGGAAAAGCGGTTGAGGTCGTTGCGGCTCATGCCGATTTCTGCCCGCACTTTCGAGTCCTTGCCCAGCCGGTAAGCGCCGCCCAGCGTATACAGCTGCTGTTGGCGGGGCGGGGCGACCGGCGTGACCGGCGCGTAATTGCCCAGCGGCTGGCAATCCGGCCCGTAGCCCACCCAGCGGTAGACGCGTTCGTTGGCGGCCTGCTCCTCGGCTAGGATGTAAGCGCCGTTGCCCTGCCCAACAAAAGAAAACCGCGCGGTGTAGAGCTGGCCGGCGTCCTCCGTCGTGAATTTCTCGTGGTCACGCTGCCGGGTCTTTCGGACTCGCCCACACCCCCAGCCGGAGCAACACCAAAGTGTCCGCCGGGCCGCAGCTCAATGTAGTATCCACCAAGCGGTAAGCTACGCGGAAAGGCGTGAACTCCTCGAGCGTGTCTATGCTAGGTACCACCGCCGCCGTCTCTTCATCCCCGGCTTGACTGAGCAAGCGCTTGGTTTCGTCCGTAAGCCCCAATTCGCCGGTGGCGTTTTTGCTGTCCTGCTGGTTGAAAAGATTGAAATCCAGCCGGAACCGGCCCTGCTCGTATGAAGTGCCCATTGCATAAAGCGACCGCACATAATTCTGGTCCGCGTACTCAAACTCCACCACGATGCGGCTGTCTTTGGTGATGAGCCGCTGATT
>JAAAOU010000270.1 GCA_009908745.1 Bacteroidota bacterium | reverse complement strand
TTCCATCTCCAACTTCCGACTTCCAACTTCCAACTTCCAATCTCCAACTTCCGACTTCCGACTTCCGACTTCCAACTTACGACCTCTCTACTTTTTCCAAATAACGCCCAAACTGATGCATCACAATCAGATGCGCCAGCGCCTGAGACACCACATACACAAACCAAGGCAAGGTAGGCACAAACTCATGGATAGCGGCAATAATATACCGGCCCTCCAATACCGTTCTAAACTCCAGCCAACCATAATCCCTACGCTTCACCAGACGGCCGCCGATAATGTAGAACAACTGCCGATCTAAGTCACTACGGTCTTTGATGAATTGCAGTTGCAAAAGCGGTATGCCCGCAATAGAAAAAGTAGACACCTCCTCTTTCTGCTTTACCCGCAGCAAATAACGGAAGAAGCGCGGTAGCCAAGTTTGGTACCGCCGGGCGACCCATACCGCCGAGCAGCCTTCCGGGTTGGGCAGTCGCTGCACCGACCGCACCGTATTGCGCTCCGTCTGAGGCGGTTTCTCGTTCGCAGGTAGACGGGGGACTTCCTCCTTGTCGAACAAGGCGCGCCGGGCAGCCACTTCAAAACTGTCGGGGTCGGGGAAATGCTCCATCAACCGATTGGGGCGAGCCAGCAGCTCATGCCGCAGGCTTTCGATCAGCGGAGAGACCAAAGTGGTACTAGAATCGGCAAACGTAGCGACCCAGAGCTTAGACAACCCCAAGGAAAAGACCGGCACCGGCTTGATAAACCGGTTTTTTCCCAGTAAGCGGGCGACGGTCCGCATCATGTCGATGTAGGTAATCGCTTCCGGCCCGCCGATATCAAAAGCATCGTTGTAATAATTTTCATTGCCCAAGCAGAAGTCGATCACGCGTAACGTATCCTGCAAGCTGATCGGCTGCGAGCGGGACAGCGTCCACTTTGGGCAGAGCATGACGGGCAGGCGGCGTACTAACTTTTCTATAATGCTGAAAGAAGAGCCTCCCGGCCCAACGATTACTCCAGCGCGCAGTGCCGTCAGCGGGACGGAGGAGGAGCTTAGGGTCTGTTCCACTTCGTATCGGCTACGCAAATGGCGGGAGAACGAATAATCTTTACTGGGAAGGATACCACCTAGGAAAATGATCTGCTTCAAGCCGTTTTTCTCCGCCGAGCGAACGAAATTGTCGGCGAGCAAGAGGTCCGTATCGTCAAATGAGCCTTGGTTGAGGCGGGTGGAAGGCTGCATAGAGTGTACCAGGTAGATCGCGTAGTCTGCTCCCTGCAGTGCAGCTTCCGTACTCGATAAAGAATACAGCTCTACCTGCCGCCACTCTACCCCGTCTTCATCTTGCGAGGTTTGCATCTGCCGCCGGCTCAACGCTATGATGTCGTATTTGTGCTTGTACTGCTTGATGAACCAGCGCCCTATAAAACCGGTGGCACCGGCTATTGCGACCTTTTCCTTCATGCCGTCCTAACGAAGGAGGCCGGGAAATGTTCTTGAGCCAAGCTTCCGTTCGGTTCCTATTCAAAGTGGCTGTATTTTAATTGGCCAGAATTCGGATTACAGCCGCCCTGCGTAAAGCAAATGATATTTCAAAAAAAAGCCTTTAACCAAAGTATTGTAACTATTACCCCTTTTTACCAAACATGCACAAAAAATTGGTTTAAAAAATATCAACAATCCCTCCTGTCATTTAACACAAAACCAGCTGCAAATCGTAATTAACTCAACTTTTTCAACCAGAATCCGTTTTCTTTTAGGTTATATCATTTTGCACCGAATTCGTTTTAATCTATCTTCGGTGTTCTCCGTTGGGCTGTAGACAAGCAAAATACATTTTCCCGAGCCCTACTCGCCAAACCAAATTACCTAAAGGCAGATGCTTTGATTTTGCTGCTCAAGGCTGGGTTTTCAGCCAAATAGCACAGCATGCATTCCCACCGACGGAGCAAATTTCTATTTACCGCTGCCTGCTGTACTTAGTCAGGCTTAACACAACAGATGTATATGAGTGAACCTCAGCAACAAGGGCTGTATACGCCTCAGCTTGAAAGTGATGCTTGTGGGACAGGCCTTATCGCCAATTTGAATGGCAAAAAGTCTCACCAACTCATCGAAGACGCCTTGCGCATGCTCACCAATATGGAGCACCGAGGGGCTTGTGGCTACGAGCCGAACACCGGCGATGGCGCAGGTATATTGATTCAGACACCGCACGAGTTCTTCCAGAAGAAATGCCGGGAGCAGGGATTTGAATTGCCCGAGTTCGGCGCGTACGGAGTTGGCGTAGTTTTCTTCCCCGCCGACCGCAACTTGCGCCGGCAGTGCCGGGTACTGTTTGATGATTACATCGATGAAATGGGCTTTGAGCTGTTGGGCTACCGGAAAATCCCCACCGATGACGAAAACCTAGGCGAATCCGCCGTATCCGTCGAGCCCCGCATGGAACAGGTATTTGTGAAACCGGCTGAAGAGCTATCGCCCGATGCGCTGGAACGCCGGCTTTTCGTCTTACGCAAATTTGCTACCCACTCTATCCATAACACCTATCCGCAGTCACACGATCACTTTTACCTAGCTTCTTTCTCTTACAAAACAGTAGTCTACAAAGGCCAGCTGACGACTTACCAATTGCGGCCTTACTTCCCTGACTTGCAAGACGACCTGTGCCGATCGGCCATAGCCGTCATCCACAGCCGGTTCTCTACGAATACTGTACCCAAGTGGAAGCTCGCCCAACCCTTCCGCTACATCGCCCATAACGGCGAGATCAATACCATAATGGGTAACCTCAACTGGTGGGCATCCAAAGAAAAATTGATTGAATCCAGCCTGTTTACTGAAGAGGAAATGGAAAAGCTGCGCCCTATATGCGGTGAAAGCCTTTCTGATTCCGCCAACTTTGATAATGTGCTGGAGTTCTTGGTACTCGGCGGCATGTCTCTGCCCCACGCCCTCATGCTCATGATCCCCGAAGCTTGGCAACACGATGGGGGTATGCCAGACCACAAGCGGGCTTTCTACGAGTACAACCGTACGATCATGGAGCCCTGGGACGGCCCGGCTTCCGTCTGCTTTACGGACGGCGTACTGGTAGGCGCGACCTTAGACCGGAATGGATTGCGCCCCTCCCGGTATTGCCTTACCGAAGATAATGTACTGATTGTAGCTTCCGAAGCAGGGGCCCTGCCTGTGGACCAGTCGAAAGTCGTCCAAAAAGGGCGCCTGCAACCCGGCCGCATCCTGATTGCCGACCTGGAAGAACAGCGGCTCATCGGCGACGAGGAGTTAAAAGACACCATCTGCCAACGGCTTCCCTACCGCGATTGGCTGGAGGAGCACCGTTTGAGCCTAGATGCCCTTCCGGAAGCTCCCCTTTCGGTCGTTCAACTAGAAGAGAAAGCACTGATACGGCAACAGCAACTGCACGGCTATACCAAAGAAGACCTTAAAGTCATCATTGAACCGATGATAACAGTGGGCAAAGACCCGATTGGCTCTATGGGCGCTGATACGCCGTTGGCGGTGCTGTCGCAACATACGCAGCATCTGGCCAATTATTTCAAGCAGCTCTTCGCCCAAGTCACCAACCCGCCGATCGACCCGATCCGCGAGCGCTCCGTCATGTCCCTCTACGCCATGCTGGGCGGCAACAGCAACATGCTCCGGATGACCCCCGAACGCGCCCGCTTCGTCCACTTGGACAGCCCGGTGCTGACAAATGCAGAGCTGAGCAAAATCAAACAGGTCAACCACCCGCATTTTACAGCTGGCCAAATAGACATCATATTCCGGGCGGGCAAACAGGATGGCCTGCTGCAAGCGGCTATCGACCACATCTGTGCGGTAGCCGAAGACCTCGTGCGCAACGGCGTGAACATCTTGATCCTGTCCGACCGCAACACCAACGCTTACCAAGCACCCATTCCCAGTTTGCTGGCCGTGGGGGCCATCCACCACCATTTGATCCAAAAAGGGCTGCGCAGCCTGGCTTCTATCGTCGTGGAAGCCGGCGATGTGCGGGAGTCCCATCACTTTGCTACCCTCATCGGATACGGCGCGAGCGCGATCAACCCCTATATGGTTTACGCCTCGATCGCCCATTTGCAAAAGCGGGGGATTTTTGGCCCTGACCAAAGCCTTGACGCCCTGATGGCTACCTACAACAAAGCGGTTGGCAAAGGGCTGCTCAAGATCATGTCCAAAATCGGCATCTCCACCCTGCAGTCTTACCAGGGCGCCCAGATATTCGAAATCCTCGGCCTGAACAAAGAGGTAGTCGAAAAATGCTTCCGCGGTTCCATCTCCCGGATACAAGGCATCGGTTTCGATGGTATTGCCCGCGAAGTGCTCACCCGGCACCACCTGGCATTCCCACAGAAAACAGTACCCAACCCAAAGCTAGAAGTTGGCGGCGTATACCAGTGGAAACGCCGGGGGGAAGCCCACCTCTTCAACCCCAAATCCATTCACTACCTGCAGCTGGCCGCCCGGAAAAACGATTACGACGCCTACCGGAAATACGCCGAGCTAATTGACGAACAAACGGAGCAAGCTTTGACCCTACGAGGCTTGCTGACCTTCCGCCGGGGAGAAAGTATCCCTCTGAAAGAAGTGGAGCCGGCTGAGAATATTATGAAACGCTTCGCTACCGGCGCCATGTCCTTTGGCTCCATTTCGCACGAAGCCCATGCTACCTTGGCGGTGGCGATGAACCGTATAGGCGCCAAAAGCAACAGCGGGGAGGGCGGCGAAGATGAAGCCCGTTTCACCCGCAAAGCCGACGGCGATTGGGAACGCTCTGCCATCAAACAAGTGGCCTCGGGCCGCTTCGGTGTCACGAGCAACTACCTGACTAATGCCGATGAGATTCAGATCAAAATGGCGCAAGGGGCCAAGCCTGGGGAAGGTGGTCAATTGCCCGGCCATAAAGTAGACGAGTGGATCGGGCGGGTTCGCCACTCGACCCCCGGTGTAGGCTTGATCTCCCCCCCGCCCCACCACGATATTTACTCTATCGAGGATTTGGCGCAGCTGATTTTTGACCTCAAAAACGCTAACCGCGAAGCACGTATCAACGTCAAGCTGGTGTCCAAAGCCGGGGTTGGCATTATCGCTTCCGGCGTTGCCAAAGCCCACGCGGATGCTATTTTGATCTCGGGGCACGATGGCGGTACAGGTGCTTCACCGCTTACCTCTATCCGTTACGCCGGTTTGCCTTGGGAGCTCGGTTTGGCCGAGAGCCACCAAACCTTGGTGAAAAACAAACTTAGGGACCGCGTAACCCTGCAAACCGACGGCCAGATACGCACGGGCCGCGACTTGGCCATTGCTACCCTGCTGGGGGCTGAGGAATGGGGCGTTGCTACTGCCGCGCTCGTCGTGGAAGGCTGTATCATGATGCGCAAATGCCACACCAACACCTGCCCGGTCGGCATTGCTACCCAAGACCCCGAATTGCGCAAGCGGTTCACTGGACAGCCTGAGCACGTCATCAACTTCTTCCGTTTCTTGGCAGAAGATTTACGGGGAATCATGGCGAAACTAGGGTTCCGCACCGTAGATGAGATGGTGGGCAAGGTAGAACTGCTGAAAGCCAAGCGCAAGCAGTTGTACTGGAAATACCAAGACCTCGACCTCAGCCCTATCCTGTACAAGGAACCCGCTGAGGAGACCGTGGGGCAGTACAAACAGATCGAGCAAGACCACGGCATCGGCGAGGTGCTGGATTGGAAGCTCATTCAGGCGGCAAAACCGGCCTTGGCCCACGGTAATGCGGTCACGGAAAGCTTCCCGATCCGCAACACCGACCGGGCTACGGGCACTATGCTTTCGAACGAAGTCAGCAAGCGCTACGGCGGCAAAGGCCTGCCGGCAGGCACTATACATTACCACTTCCGGGGCTCAGCAGGGCAAAGCTTCGCTGCATTTGGAGCACCGGGCCTGCGCTTCCGGCTGGAAGGCGAAGCCAATGACTACTTTGGCAAAGGGCTCTCTGGCGCGCAACTCATCGCTGTACCCGACCGCGAAGCTCGCTTCCGGCCGAGTGAGAACATCATCGTCGGCAACGTAGCCTTCTACGGTGCCACATCCGGCGAAGCCTACATTTGCGGCATGGCGGGCGAGCGCTTTGCCGTACGCAACTCCGGTGTAAAAACGGTTGTGGAAGGCATTGGCGACCACGGCTGTGAATACATGACGGGCGGCATCGTCGTCGTACTGGGCGAAACCGGCCAAAATTTCGCCGCCGGCATGAGCGGAGGTATTGCCTACGTATACAATCCTAACGGTGTTTTTGAGGGGAAAGTCAATCGCGGCATGATCGACTTGGACCCTATGACCGATGAGGATGATTTGCAGCTGAAGACCCTGCTGGAAAACCACTTCGAATTTACCCAAAGTGAACGGGCCAAAGCCATACTTGACGCCTGGCCCGCCGAACGACAGCATTTCACGAAAGTGATGCCGAGGGACTACAAGCGCGTGCTGCAGGAGCAAGCCGCAAAACGCTTGGCCCCCACAGGTTCGTAGAGGGTTGCCCGTTGGCTTACTCCATTTTACTAAGCATTAAAATATTTTGACATGGCTGATCCAAAAGGATTTTTAAAATACGACCGCTCCTTGCCATCCACCCGCAAACCGGAAGAGCGCGTCAAGGATTACAAAGAGATTTACGAAGACTTCAGCGAGGAGCAAACCAAGGAACAGGCTGCCCGGTGCATGGACTGCGGGGTTCCGTTTTGCCATAGCGGCTGCCCGCTGGGCAATATTATCCCGGAATTCAACGAGGCGGTGTACGAAGAAGACTGGCAGCTGGCTTACGAGATACTCAGCGATACCAATAACTTTCCCGAGTTTACCGGCCGTATCTGCCCGGCCCCCTGCGAGGCGGCTTGCGTACTGGGTATCAACCAGCCCCCGGTGGCCATTGAGCATATTGAAAAATCAATTGCCGAAAAGGCGTTTGAAAGTGGCTATGTACGCCCACAGCCCCCTGCTTTGCGTACGGGCAAGAAGGTTGCTGTCGTTGGCTCTGGGCCCGCTGGCCTAGCCGCCGCAGCTCAGTTGAACAAAGCCGGTCACCTCGTCACCGTATTTGAGCGCTCCGACCGTATCGGCGGGCTGCTGCGCTACGGTATTCCCGATTTCAAACTCGAAAAATTTGTAGTCGAGCGCCGTGTGGCGTTGATGGAGGCCGAAGGTATCCGTTTTCGTACCGGTGCCGACGTGGGCCGAAATGTAGATCCGGTAGCACTCGCCAAGCAGTATGAAGCCGTGGTGCTCTGTGGCGGGTCTACCGTACCCCGGGACCTGAACATTCCGGGCCGGGAACTGGGAGGCATCCACTTTGCTATGGATTTTCTCGAGCAAAACAACCGCCGGGTTGCCGGCGAGGCGGTTGCGGAAGAAGCCGCTATCTCTGCCAAGGGCAAACACGTGGTCGTGATCGGCGGCGGCGATACCGGGGCGGACTGTGTGGGTACGTCCAACCGCCACGGTGCCAAATCAGTTACGCAAATCGAATTGATGCCCAAGCCACCAAGCGAGCGGGACCCGCTGAGCTGGCCCAACTGGCCGGTGGTGCTGCGCACTTCTTCTAGCCACGAGGAAGGCTGCGAGCGGGAATGGGCCCTGCTCACCAAAGCATTCGTGGGTAAAGATGGCAAGGTCAAAGCCCTGCGCCTAGTAAATGTGGAATGGGCCAAGGACGAACAGACCGGCAAGCACCGCTTTCAGGAGGTGGAAGGCAGCGAACGCGAAATACCCTGCGAGCTCGCACTCATCGCTATCGGGTTTATCCACCCGCAGTTTCAGGGTATGCTGGAGCAACTGGGCGTGGAAGTAGATGAGCGGGGTAACGTGCGCGATGAAAATTACCGCACGAACGTGGAGAATGTGTTCGTTGCGGGCGATATGCGCCGCGGCCAGTCCCTCGTGGTGTGGGCCATAGCTGAAGGCCGGGAAGCCGCCCGTAGTGTGGATGCGTTTCTGGCCGGCGATTCCGTGCTGGAGAGCCGGGATAGCAGCCGGTTTGTATTGGATAGTTAATGTTTAGTGCTTGTTGGGACTTCACACTTTGGGCTGCTCTTGCCAAATTTTATCCTGCACTTCGTTATTCTTCAGTCACTTAGCTTTCCCGATAGCTATCGGGAGGCTCCTTCATCATGCCTCGTTCAGAATAAAATTTGTCGGCGTTCGCTCCAAAAGCGAATTCCCAACAAGCACTTGTCCTTTATATCGAACATCGGGCTATGAACTCCGATTGAATTGTCGTATAATGACCCGAATATAAACCTACGATATTCAATACATGCCGGAAAACAACCTCCACCACTCCAACGACCCGCTTTGGTTCAAAGATGCTATTATTTACGAATTGCATATCAAAGCCTTTCAAGACAGCAATGCCGACGGGATCGGCGACTTCAATGGCTTGATCGAGCGGCTAGACTACCTGCAAGAGCTGGGTGTCACCGCCATTTGGCTGCTGCCGTTCTACCCCTCGCCACAGCGGGACGGCGGCTACGATATTTCCGATTACTACACGATCAACCCTGACTACGGCAACGTTGAGCAGTTTAAAGTGCTGATGCAGGAAGCCCACAAGCGCAACCTGAAAGTCATCACGGAATTGGTCATCAACCACACTTCCGATCAGCACCCTTGGTTTCAGCGGGCGCGCCATGCCCCGCCGGGCAGCCCGGAACGGGCGTACTACGTCTGGAGTGACTCCACAGACAAATACCAAGATGTACGCATCATATTTCAAGACTTCGAGAAATCCAACTGGACTTGGGATGATGAAGCCAATGCTTACTACTGGCACCGCTTCTACAGCCATCAGCCTGACCTGAACTTCGACAACCCGGCGGTACAGGAGGAAATTTTCAAAATCCTTGACTTCTGGGTAGATATGGGCGTGGACGGATTCCGCTTGGATGCTATCCCCTATCTGTTTGAACGGGACGGCACCAATTGCGAAAACCTGCCAGAGACCCATGCCTTCCTCAAGCGGCTGCGGGCCCATGTGGAAGAGCGCGCGCCCCACGTGATGCTGTTGGCGGAAGCCAATATGTGGCCAGAAGACTCGGCTGCCTACTTTGGCGATGGGGACGAATGCCACATGAACTACCACTTCCCCATTATGCCGCGTATGTTCATGTCTATCAAGATG
>JAAAOU010000506.1 GCA_009908745.1 Bacteroidota bacterium | reverse complement strand
ATGATTTTGCCCCGGGTGCAATCACGGTAGACGGGGCGGGCAGCTACACGGTCAGCGTGGCGGTCTTCAACGCCTGCGGGATGGATATGGCAGAACAGGCTTTTGATATCTTGGAGGGGCCGGCGCTCGATATTAGCCTCAGCGCCGGTTTTATCTGCGCGGGCGGGAGCATCACCACGGCCAACAATTCCACCGGCGACGGGCTGCAGTACACCTGGGGTTTTTCCGGCCCGGGGGACATCAGCATTTCCGATGACACGGCCCCGGCCCCATCTTTTGACTTCACGGGCACGGCACCGGGGCAGTACACCATCACGGTGGAGGTAGGGAATGACGCCTGCGACCCGATCACGGACAGCTTTGAGGTGGAAGTCAGCGAGCCGCCGGAGGTGGAGCTGGCCGAGCTGGACACCTACTGCGAGACGGCGGAGCTTGGGCTGATGCCGTCCTACCCGAACCAAGGTCTGGTGGACTCGGTCTTCTGGCAGTTCCCGGCGGGCGCGTCGCCGGTGGAGACGTCCAATGATTTTGCCCCGGGTGCAATCACGGTAGACGGGGCGGGCAGCTACACGGTCAGCGTGGCGGTCTTCAACGCCTGCGGGATGGATATGGCAGAACAGGTTTTTGACATCTTGGAAGGCCCGGCGCTCGATATTTCTATACCGGAAGATACCCTTTGTACAGCGAGTTCTTTAATGGTAGAAAACAACTCTTCCGGCGATCAATTGACTTACGCTTGGAGCTATGACGGCGAAGGCGAGGTCCAATTCAATGACGTTACGAGCCCCGCCCCGGAAATCACCTTTCCGGATACTGGTCTTTTTGTGCTGAATGTGCTGGTGGAAAATCAGGTATGCGACCCTGTTTCTTGGTCAGATACCGTACTCGTCCTAGACAACCCAACGGTATCCTTCCCGGAGATTCCGGACGAGTGCGGGGAAGCAACGATCGACCTGAACAGCAGTGCTATCACCCTGAATAACGCCGGCCGGCTAGATTCCATCCGTTGGACTTTCCCCGGCGGTCAACCGGAGGCCTCGACCGATTTATTCCCCGGTACGGTCTACTACGGTGGCGCAGGCAGCTACACCGTTACCGCTACCGCCTATAACTTCTGTGGCACAAATACCTTTTCCCAGTCCTTTGAGGTACTGGAACCTATTCAGGTAGAGGCGCAGCTCAGTGACAACTTTAGCTGTGAGCTGCCTTTTACCGTGGAGGTAGATAACCTGAGCTCGGGCGATCAGCTCAGCTTTGAATGGAGCGTCACCGGGCCTTTTGCCGGCAGTGTAGGCTTCGACCCTTTGGTGGCTGAGCCCTCCTTCGTATTTCAGGATACCGGGCAGTACATCATTACCCAAACGGTATTTAACGATATTTGCGGTGAGCTTATGTGGAGCGATACTGTAACCCTTCTCGCGCTGCCTAATCCTGTTCTAACGCCGGCAGAGGATTTCTGCGAATCGGCAGCGTTGGTTCCTGAGGTCGACTATCAAGGGTATCAGGTGGATAGTGTGCTTTGGACGTTTCCCGGCGGTATGCCAGCAAGCAGTACGGACTTATCCCCTGATGGGGTGGCTTACGGCGGAGCGGGGGCCTACACCTACAGCCTGACGGCGTATAATGCCTGTGGTAGTACGGAAGTCTCAGATGAATTTGTGATTGATACCATACCAATTGTCGACCTTGGGCCTACAGACACGGTCTGTATTACCGATGGTTTGTACAGCCTGCCTACACCGAGCCCGGCCGGCGGAGTTTGGCAAGACTCTCTTGGGCAGCCGGGCATTGTGACGGCAGGTGGCGTGTTCGATCCAGAGGCTGCAGGTGGCGGAATCACTACCTTGGAATATATCTTCACTGTAGGAGCCTGTGAAATTTCAACCTACAAGCAGGTACTGGTCATCGACCTGAGCTATGTAGACGGCGGCGACCCTATTGATGCCTGTATTTCGCTTGATACCTTACCGCTTACTGGTGCCAGTCCGGCTGGCGGTTGGTATACCGGGCCGGGAGTTATCGACTCCACCGGGCTCTTTGCGCCAAGCAGCCTGGACGAGGGTTGCTACACCCTGACTTACTTTTTCCAATTACCCGGAACCGATTGTATTCAGGAGGATGAGGTGACTGTATGTGTACGCCCACTCCCGGTGCCTGACCTCAGCAGTATTGACAGCCTGTGCGTAGATGTAGCCACGCCTCTTGTGCACCAAAGCCAGAACGCGGTGGAATTTGGCTGGTCAATCAACGATAGTCTGCTGTACGAAGAGGAGACTCCGGTACACACTTTCGCGGATACCGGCGTGCATGTTATACGGCTTGATGCCATTTCGGAATATGGTTGTGTGGACTCTGCCAGTACGGAAGTGTATGTCTCCGGCCCTCCGGTGGCTCAATTTGAGATGGACACCACGATGGGCTGTGCTGTACTACCCATCACTTTTACCAATACCACGATTGGCTATGAGTTTACTTCCTACGGCTGGGACCTCGGCAATGGCATGGTTTCCAACGAAGAGCAGCCGGGTACGGTGTTCTACGAACAGGGGCTGCAGGATACCACTTATGTCATTACGCTGCATGCCGAAAACCACTGTGGGGAAACCGAGTTTGTCGATTCGTTGCTTGTTCTTCCGCTGCCGCTTGCTAATTTCCAGGCCAGCCAGTATGCAGGCTGCTCCCCGTTGGACGTCGCCATTAACAACACCACACAGGGGCTACCGGAATCTTTCTTTTGGGAAATCTCCAGTACAGATGGCTATGCTGTGTCTTATACGGACTCCATACCGCCTGATCAGGCTTTCCTTGCCCCGGACTCCACGAATGTGGTATACAATATCCGGTTGTATGCCTTCAATGAGTGTGGTACGGATACGCTTGACCGGCAGGTACTGGTAAAGCCCAATCAGATCCGTGCTTTCTTTAGCGTGCCGGACAATGAGGGGTGCGAGCCTTTTACGGTCGATTTTCTAAATACAACCTCTCCAGATTCCGCTCTTGTCTACAACTGGTACTTTGGGGATGGCAATACTTCCAATCAAACAGACACTGCTTACACCTATACGGCCATTGGCGATACGGCCACAAATTATAACGTAACCTTGGTAGCGGATAACGGCTGTGCCCGAGATTCCGCTTTTGGGGAAGTTACCGTATTTCCGGCACCACAAGTATCCTTTGAGACGGCTCCTTACGCCTGTCTGCGCGACTCCGCCTTTTTCCAAAATACATCTGTGGATGTCAACGGGACGCTCTGGGACTTTGGCGACGGTAACACCGCAACTACATACGATGCTTACCACAGGTATCAATCTACCGGGCCGTATACCGTTTCCCTTACTGCCTACGCCGCGATAACGGGTTGCCCGAATACTTACGAAACGGAAATTGAAGTTCAGCCTTTGCCCAATCCGTCATTCACGCCGGATGTTACCTTTGGCTGCCCACCACTGCAGGTCGGTTTTGACAATACGACCACAGACGCCACGTACTTTGTATGGGACTTTGGTGACGGGAATTCAGCGGTAGGAGAGAATCCGCCGCCCCATACTTACCAAGAATCAGGCTTTTATGACATCCGGCTTGAGGCTACGGACCTGTTTGGTTGCTCCCAAGACACCATTTTTTCTTTTGTGAATGTATATCCGGTCCCAGCTATCGACTTTGAAGTGGTTGCGGACGAGCCTTGTGGCCTTCCCCATCAGGTTTGCATTACTAATCAAACCACCAATGCTTCCGGCTTCTCTTGGTCTTTCGGCAATGGCAGCACTTCGCAGGAGAATGCCCCCTGTACCGTATTCAATGAGGCGGGTACCTACACGATTTCGCTTACCGCGCAGAACGAATTCTTATGCACGGAAAGCGCCACGCAGGACTATACCGTGTACGGCATCCCATTTGCCAATTTTAGCCCAATGGATACTATCGGTTGCGAACCATTTTGGCTCACAATGGATAACCAATCGGACTTTGCTGAATATGCCCTTTGGCAGTTTGGTGACGAAGCTTGGGATTCTACTTGGCATGGTGCTCATGTTTTCCGGGATACCGGTTGGTACGATATCTCCCTTACTGTTGGCAACGGCAGTGGTTGTGCAGACACGCTGGAGCTGCCCAATGTCGTCTATGTGCAAGACAGCCCTCAGGCCGGGTTTACCTATGACCAACTCGATAATGAGCTGGGCAGTACTTATCAGTTCTTCAATGACAGCAGCCCTGATGTGGTGGCTTTCGACTGGGATTTTGGTGACGGCAACACTTCTGGCCAAGAAAACCCTGTGCATCGGTACCTGTCTAGTTTTGACAAAGAAGTAAGGCAAGTGGTATTCAATGAAGCCGGCTGCCCGGATACAGCCTATACGCTCATTGACCTTGATACGCTGACCGGCCTTTTTATACCCAATGTACTGGAGCCTGCCACTGGAACGACCCCTGAAAAGCAAATCTTTTTGCCCAAGGGCATCGGGCTTTCTGAGTACGAGATTGCAGTGTACGCCCGCAATGGGCAGCAGGTATGGTCGAGCACCGCTTTGGATGAGGAGGGCCGGCCTACAGCATCTTGGGACGGCACCCTGAACGGACAGGATTTGCCTGCTGGCGTCTTCGTCTGGAAAGTCCACAAAGCCCGCTTTTTCAACAATACCCTTTGGGATGGGATGCCGGATGAACGGGGGGTACCGAGACGAAGTGGGTTTCTCTATTTAGTCCGTTAGCGATCAAAACAATATTGACAATGACCAAGACAATAATTTTTTCACACGGAAAAGAAAGCGGCCCCAACGGCTCCAAGATTCAGCTGCTGTCCGGCGTAGCCCGGAAGCTGGGCTATCGCACCCATTCGGTGGATTACCGCTCATTTTGAGCGTTTTCTGCAGCGTTTGGGGTGAAAGCAACCTGATTTGTAGGTTTTAACAAGTAGTAACATGGGTAAACAAGTATATTTTGTCTTCTTAAGCCTCCACCTATTATCGTTAACGGCAGTTTCAGCGCAGTCCTTCAATTCAGAGCTTATCATGGAGCGCTGTAAAAACGGTGTGGTTTATATTGAAACCTCAGAGGGGATGGGTTCTGGCTTCTTGATTCATGAAGACGGCTGGGTAGTCACCAACCTTCATGTTATTGAAGGCCATTCTAGCAGCAGCTTTGTGGAGTTCCCCGATGGTGATCAGTACTCCTTCAGCGTGCAAACCTCTGATGAGGACATTGATCTCGCGCTGCTCCGGCTACGATCATTCTCAACTGTCAACGCCCAGCCATTGCCAATTTTGGGCGAAGGGCTGGCCGGTACGGGAGCCGACGTAGCTGCGATTGGCAACCCGAAAGGCTTGAAGTTCAATATTACCAGGGGGGTCATTTCTAATGAGCAGCTTAAGGATGCTCCACTGCCCTTTTGGCTTCAGACGGATGTGTCTGTCAACCCAGGCAATAGTGGCGGCCCCTTGCTGAATAGGAACGGGCAGGTCGTAGGGGTGGTCACCGCCCGGTTTGAACGGCAGGGCCTGTTCGACCGGGATGTGCAAAACATAAACTTCGCTTCCAATGCCCGCGGCCTGATCAGTTTTCTGGAAGAGGCCGATGCTTCCTACCATACCCGCCCCCTCATTCAAGATTCAGAGCTCTTGGGGGGTGTGCGCGAGCTGACCGAAGAGGAGATCGAAGCCCAAAAGGAGCTAGAGCTAGAACGCATCGCACTCGAGAAGCAAAAAGAGCAGGAACGTATTGAGCTGGAGAAAGAAATGATACGGCAGCGGCTTTTAGAAGCGATGGAGTTGGATCAACTTGATGCACAACAAAAGAAGGAGCTCCAAAGAATAGACTTTGCTTACCAAAAGCGGATATTGGAAGAGCAAAAAAACGTTGAGCTGCAGCGCCTAGAAAACAAGAAGGTCAGAGCGCGGCTGGCCGTGGAGGAAGAAGCCTATCGCCTGGCGCAAAAACAGCAGCGGCTAAAGGAAGAGCGCAAATCCTATTACGCAGGGCTGCCTGGGCGCGTAGGCATCCGACTGGGAGGCGGCGCACACTACTACCTGGGGCCCCTGAATCGCTTGGACAGGGAATACCGCCTTGAAAATATTGGGTGGACCGCTACGGCGGCGCTCAACTACCGTTTTGACATCAATGGCCGCAACCGGGGGAGTGCCCTTGGGGTATTTGCCCGTCTGGGTGGGTACCCGCGCGAAGGGTTCAACCGGCTGGCGGCTCATCAGGGCTGGCTGCCTGCTGCCGCGGAGGGCCCGCATTTATTTACGGAAGTGGAGGGGGGCTTTCTGATCAGGGAGTGGCTCCGCGTCAGTTATGGCAAGGGAACACAATACCGTGCCGATACGGGCGAGAATGCTGCTTTGCACCACTATCATGTCGCCACGCTCGGGTGCACCGGCCGCCTGGCCCGGCATATTGAGCTGGCTTTTAATACCACAGGGCGTTTCGGGCGTGATTATGATCAGCTTTCGCTGGCTGCTGAGCTGGGCCTGATTTTCCGGTTTGGGCTGGGGAAGTGGTGACCGCCCCACCTAGCACTCAATTACAATCCATTAAATAAAAATTATATGAGTTTACAAAGCTTAATGTCTGCCGGTCGCTCGGCTCCGCCAGTTCTCCTCTTTTTCACAGGCTTGCTGCTCGCCATCGGCAGCTGTGGTTTCGGAGGTATTAACAGCCAAAAATTAGAAGGTACTTACGAAGCTGAAATCGCGTTAGCGCAATCTGAAAGCAGCGATAGCAATACGGTGAGCAGTTTTACGCAGGGTCTCGCTAATCTAGCGCTCAAGACGGCAAGCGTAGAGTTCAATTTTTACGATGGCGGCAGTGGATCTGTTTATGCTAATTTCGGGATTTTTGAACTGCTGCGTGCTTTTGCCCCCCAGCCAGGGGCAAGGTCGGCGAGCTTTAACTACAAAGTTGACCGTAATCAGCAACTTCTGATCAAGCCAGAAGGCAAAGAAAGTTACAGCGCTTTTGCCCGTATTGAGCGCTACAGTAAAGATTATAAGTACATTCGGCTTATGCTAAGTAATGATGAGGATGGGCAAATGCTTTACATTGATTTGAAAAAGACAGAGTAAACCAAAATAATCTTAATCATGAGTAAGTACTATTTGATGTCTCAAATGAAGTCAACAGGAACCGCTTATATATGCTGGTTTTTACTGGGTTGCCATTACGCGTATTTAGGTAAATGGGGATTGCAGCTCCTCTACTGGATAACCTTGGGTGGACTAGGGTTATGGGCTTTTTTTGATTTATTCCACATCCCCACTAAAGTTGGCAACCACAACTTTAAAATTGCTGAAAAGATTGAGGCCCTTGAAGGTCAGCGGTTCACACAGGGGGGAAATTACTCCTCAGATGAGGATGCTGACGAACTGCTTTGATACAATAAACACAGAAGTGGCATACTGTGATACCGGATCCTGTCGGTGAAAACGCTTATAGACGGGCTACTTACCCCTCAGCAGCATAGTGACGAGCGGCTTCCTTCAATCGGTCGGATATCCGCTGGCGGAGCCAACTGGGTTGCAATACAACCGCTTCCTCCCCTAAGGACAGCAAAAAGCGCTTCAGTTCCATATTGGGGATCACCCGGATCGACAAAACACAGTAGGTGTCGGTCTGCTCCACTACATGTTGAGAATGATGGATGGGCTTGGTGATCAGGTACTTGGCCCGAAGTGGCGTGACCCTGAGGCGGACTTCCTCCAACTGACGGTCTTCCGGGATGCTGACACCAATAACCGGGTCAAAGTAGCGCTTGGGGTTGAAGCCGGGCTGCAGGTAAAACGGCTCCAAAAAGTACTGCTCCGCATGCTGAATACGGTCAAGGGCATACGTCCGGATCTTCTGATAGCTATGGCTGAACCCTATTAAGAACCACCGCCGGTTATATTCCCTCAGCACATAAGGGCTGACGACCTGCCGGGTTGCGGCCTCTTCAAACGGCTTGTAATTCAACACCACAGCCTGCCTCCTTATGACGGCTTCGTAAAGTACAGGAATCCACTGCTGGCCCTGCACCTCTTCGGAATGGCTGAACACCACGGCAGGCATTTCGAGGGGGGCTCGCTTCAGTTTCAAGCGTTCCGCAATACGGTCTGCCAGCGTAGCCAGCCCCTTGTCTAGCTCAAAGTAAGGCGCTGATTGTATGAGGCCAAGGGCTTCTTCTAGCAAATTCATGTCTTCCTGGTACAAGGGTAGCCGGTCAAGCACGTAGGAGGCATCGGTATACCGGTACGTTTTAAGCGTGGGGTCCCATTCAATGGGGGCACCGAACCCGGCGGGCGGCTGTGCCTTCATCCGCTTGAGGTCTCTTGAAATCGTAAGTACCGTATAATTGCGTTCCAAGTCCAGGTGTTCCCAAGCCTGATCGTTGCAAGCCGCCGCCAAAGTCTTGCGCGTCCAACGCTGGCTCGCCTTTCTCAAACAACGGTCAATTACCCGTATCCTGAATAGCATTTCTTGGTTCATGTAGCCTGCACATTTTAAGTTGCGGAAATCGCCTGAAAATAAGGATTTCCAATCGGACTATCATTGATTGATACACCTAATTGGTAACTTAGCCCAAAGAAAAAAGTGAAAAAGTATGTAACAATGAGCAGAAAAAGCCGTAGAATAGCCAACAGGCAAGGGAAACATAATGTCGCGCTAAGGATTGGCCTCATGTGCGTTCCATGTATCTGTTTTCTGACAATGCCCGATCGCTAGTGTGGCTAGTCCGAATTAATGGCTGTTTTTTCAGGATTGGAGGCCTCGCCGCTGCTACCCCGGTTGCCTGTGCGGTAAACGATCAAGCAGATAGGCGCCAATTTACTGATTCAGATTTAAAACTAAGTTATGCCCAAGGTACGCTATCTCAAAGTCACTTTTGCCAACCATATCCTGGCGCGGGAAACGCCTTGCTTCCGCTCGGCTGTCATCGAGGCCACCGAGCGGCAGTCGTCTTTGTTCCACAACCACAAGAAAGACAAGGGCAGCATCTACCGCTACCCGCTCATTCAGTACAAACCGCTGTACAAAAAGGCCAGCATCGTCTGCCTGAACGAGGGGACGGACGACATCCACTACCTGTTTCAGCGCCGCGACTTGGACTTGCGTATCGGCGGCCGGCAAGAGACTTTCGAGATCGAGGATATCCACCTGAAGTACTTTAATGTGCAATGCTGGCAGGGGCAGTTTG
>JAAAOU010000432.1 GCA_009908745.1 Bacteroidota bacterium | reverse complement strand
CAGTTGTACTTTGTCCAGCACATTGGCTTGCTGTGGCAAGACCCGGCTGCCGATGTCTCGTGCCATATCTTGCAGGCGGCCCTTGTTTCTGCCCACTAGCGTGACGCGGGCGCCAGCCCCCAGCAGCGCATCGACAAACCGATGGCCCAGCGTACCTGTTGCGCCGGTGACCACAGCGACTTTGTTTTTTAAGTTGAATGGTTCTAGCATGATGAATAGCTTAGTTGTAGCATAAGCAAAAATACAATAAGATACCAAGCATCTTGGGCAGCCTATTTTCATTGGAACCGGTAACGCAGATTGCGCAGCGACCGGCGCATGTGCGTCTCGACCGTTTTGACGGAGATGCCCAGGTGTTCGGCTATTTCTGAGTACGTCAGCCCTTCCTCCCGGCTCAGCCGGAAAATGGCCCTGCCCCTAGGGGGGAGCTGATCGACGGCTTCTTGTAAATGCCCTTTCAGCTCCTTGCTCACCATATCCTGTTCTGGCGTGGTAGAAGCCAGCTGGTGCACTGGGAGCTGTTCCGGCGCGTAAGGGTCCTCTACCCGCTGCTTACGCAAATAGTCAATACAGCGGTTGTGTACAGCCCTGAACAAATAGGCACGCAGTTGCAGGCACGTTTGTAGCGCCTTTCGGTTCGACCAGACTTTTAAAAAAACATCGGCAACGGCTTCCTCCGCGCGGAAATGGCAGTTCAACAGTTGAAAAGCCTTGTTGTAAAGCGGAATCCGGTAGCGGTCAAATAGCAGCTGGAAAGCCCGCTGACTGCTGTTTCCAGTTACCAGGCTGCGGACCAGCAGCCGGTCGTCTGCCCTTGGGGTGAGTGCTTTAGGCTTGAATACTACAGGTGCTTTAGGGAATTTTACAGACATTTTTTTGGTTTGATTTAGTTAGTGCAATCGGTTGCATTTAGATCAAAAAAAGCTGGGGCTCACTAGACCGCTTCAGAAGCGATTTTATGGGTCGTTTGGTGTTACTTTTGCT
Organism: Bacteroidota bacterium; assembly: GCA_009908745.1. GTDB lineage: Bacteria > Bacteroidota > Bacteroidia > Chitinophagales > Saprospiraceae > Phaeodactylibacter. Next base: position 8,255 of record JAAAOU010000432.1, on the reverse strand, counting down.
TAGTACGCGCGCTCCGAGTAGGCTTTATTCCCCTACGGAGCTGCCGCTTATACTTTTTTGGCCATTCGTGCTTATTTGGCTTTTTTGGGAGGACCCGCGGACGATCAGCTTTGGCGTCAGGATCACCTTTCTGGGCGCGAAGGTCCTACTGCTGCTGATTTGCTCCAGGACGGTGCTCGCCGCCAGCTTGCCCATATTTTCGCTGAGCTGGTCTACGGACGTTAACCCGGGCTCGACAAAAGAGGTGAACGTTTCATTCATAAAACCAACGATGGCTACATCTTCGGGTATGCGCTTGCCATTGGCTTTTAGTTCTTGCATAGCGCCAATAGCCGTGTAATCACTGGCGGCAAAAATAGCATCGGGCGGGTCTGGCAGCTGCATCAGCTGCTTGATCCCGCTCCTGCCGTCCTCTAGCTTGACGTTGCTGTAGTGCACGAGCGAAGGGTCGGTCGGCAAGCCGTGTTCCCGCAGTGCGGCTTGGTAGCCTTCGAGACGCTTTTGGTAAATATCGAGCTTTTGCTGACCCGCAAAATGGGCAATGCGCCGGCAGCCCTGCTCGATCAGGTGCGCCGTCGCCTCGTACGCCCCCCGGTAATCGTCTATGCGGACAATGCTCGTACGGTTGAGCTCCGCTACCCGGTCAAAGAGCACAAGGGGCACCCCACTGTCTGCCAGCTGCTGAAAATGGCTGTAGTCGTTGCTCCATTTGGCGATTGACGCGATGATGCCGTCGACCCGCGCTTTCAGCAGCGCATCGATGTTGGACCGTTCCAGCTCTTCTTCGTCATTGGACTGCGTAATCATCACATTATAGCCGGAAGCCACGGCTACTTGCTCAATATTGCGGATGACGGAGGAAAAGAAACTGCGGTCCGTCGTCGGCACAACCACCCCGAGCATATTCGTCTTGCCGCTGCGCAGGGCGGCCGCCACGCTGTTTTGGCGGTAATTCAGCCGGTCGGCCACTTCCCTCACCGCCCGCTTCGTCCGCCCACTTATACGGGGGTGGTCACTCAGCGCCCGGGACACCGTGGAGGGGGTTATTTTCAGCTCTGCCGCTATATCGTATATCGTCGCTTTTTGCATGGATTGAATGAAGTTGACTAAATAAGAACAACCGATTGCACAAACATAAGACAATACAGCGGTATTTTTCGAATAAAACCGCAAAAAAGTCCGGGTTCAGCCTATTTTATTTAAGCAAAGGCCTTTTCAGCCATATATAATGACGCAATCGGTTGTATTTTTTTGCGCTTGTTTGTAAGGGTAGGCTTTCCTACCTGCGTTTATAGTAGTAAGCAAAACTTGTGCTACAACATGCGCCGTAACAAAAGACTCGCCTTATTACTGCTTTTTTGCCTAGCAGCGGCATCCAGCCTTTGGAGCCAGCGTGCGCGGGTAGATGCAGTTGTCACCGACTCATTGAGCGGGCAGCCTTTATCATTTGCCAGCTGGCAATTAGAGGGCACAAGCCACAACGGCACCACCGATTTAGAGGGGGCTTTCCGCATAATCGGTTTGGCCGCCGGGGACTACACGCTTATGCTGAATTATCTAGGCTACCGGCCTAAGAGCTACGAGATCAGCCTACAGCCCGGAGAAAAGGCCTCCCTTGAGCTGACTATGGTGCAAGAGGCCTTTGAGATGGAAGAGGTGGTGGTATCTGCCCAGTTGGAAGGGCAGCGGGCCGCTATACAAAAGCAAATCAACGCCAACTCCATCGTCAATGTCGTTTCCAAAGACCGGATCGAGGATATACCAGACCAAAACGCAGCGGAAACCGTAGGGCGTATCCCAGGCGTAAGCTTGCAGCGGGAGGGCGGGGAAGCCACCAAGGTGAGTATCCGCGGCTTGTCGCCCCGTTACAATTCCATTACCATAAACGGGGAGCGCATTCCGGCCACGGATGGCAACGACCGTTCCGTGGACCTCAGCATGGTCTCTACCGATGCGCTGGACGGCATCGAAGTCTACAAGTCGATCACGCCCGATCAGGACGGGGATGCGGTAGGGGGCACCGTAAACTTCCTCATCAAACGGGCCAAGCGCGGGCTTCGCGGCAATTTCAAAGGCAGTACGGGCTACAACCGGCAGCAAGATGAATTCGGGCAGTACCGGGGCAACCTCAGCCTGAGCAACCGGTACTTCGACAATAAACTGGGCGTGATCGTCACGGGCAATTACCAGCGGGCCAACCGCAGCTCGGATGTGCTGACCGCCAGCTACGTCACCATCGGCGAGGATACCAGCGGTGCCGCTATTGTGAATGCGGAAGACATCAACCTGGCCGACAACCTTGAGATCCGCCAGCGCTACGGCGGCAGCCTGACCCTAGATTACGAACTCAAACGCGGGGCTATCAGCATCAGCAGTTTCGTCGGCGTTCTGGGCCGCGACGAGGACCGCTACCGTACCCGCTACCGGCCAGAGGCGTCCCGCAAGGAATACGACTACCGAGATCGGGTCATCAACCAGTTTACTTGGAACAACACCCTGACGGGCACCTATCAGCTTGGGCTCTGGAAGTCGGAACTTTCGTACGGAGCCTCCTACGCGCTGACGGAGCGCAACACCCCGACCGAGAACCGGGCCCGTTTCCGGGAAACCGGCGCCTTTACTGGGCAGGTCGACGAATCAAGCCTAGAGACGGTGGTAGCGGCGGCGAAGAACGATCTGAGCCGGACTTTCTTCCAGCAAGCCCGCCTTGAGTCCGAGGATATCACCACTCAAAAATATACGGGCAACATCGACTGGAAAATCCCTTTTCAGAGTCAGGGCAAAGCATTCAGTGGATTCTTTAAAACCGGTGCCAAGGTGCGGCTGCAATCCCGGAACCGCGAAAGCTTCCGCCTCTGGTCGGCCTTCGGGGCCATCGATGAGATCGCGGAGGCCTACCCCGACCGTTTTGCGCTGAACAGCGACGGCCGGATACAAATCAGCGAGTTTTTAGGCAGCCACAACGAAGGGGAATTCCTGCAAAACCGCTTCCCGTTCGGCTTGGGGCCTACCTTGGACCCCGCCAAACTACAGGCATTTTCCGATAGGTACAAAGAGGAGTTTTATTCGGAAGACGAGCGGCAGCGCCTGCAGAACTACGATGCGTACGAAGAAATCAGGGCCGCTTATGTGATGAGCAAGTTGACCTTTTTTGAACGGCTCACGGTCATACCCGGCATCCGGATGGAAAATACGCAGACCCGCTTCGAGGGCTTGTTCGGCCGTTCTTTCGAGCTGGAAGGCCAGGTCCTCATCAGTTCGCAGGATACCGTCGGCAATCAAAACTACACCGAGTTCCTGCCGATGGTGCAGGCGAAGTACCAAGTCAAACCCTGGATGGATGTCCGCCTGGCCGCTACGCGCACCCTGGCCCGGCCTAATTTTTTCGACTTGGTGCCCTGGCAGCAGATTAACGACATCAACGCTATTGTGCAACGCGGCAATGCTGCACTGAGGCATACGACCGTCTGGAACTACGATGCCTTCTTCTCATTTTACAATCAGTACGGCCTGCTTACCATAGGCGGGTTTCACAAGCGGCTGAAAAATGTAGACTACACCCGCATCAGCCGGGATAACGACCCCACTTCCTCCACCACGGGCTACCGTTTGATCACCCAAGAAAACCTGCCTGCGGATGTCACGGTATTTGGGGCCGAATTTGACCTGCAAGCTAATTTGTCTTTCTTGCCCAAGCCGTTCAACGGCATCGTCCTGAGCGCCAATTACACCCTCATCAACTCTGAGACCCTGTTCCCGCAGCTGAAAGTCATCGACGGGGAGCCTCCTTTTTTCATACCGACGGTAGTAGACACGTTCCGGCAGGGCGTTTTGCCGGATCAGCCGGACAACGTCCTCAACTTGTCCTTAGGCTACGAGGCTGGCGGTTTCTCCGCCCGGCTCTCCGTGGTGCGGCAGGGCACTACGCTGCAGTTTGTGGGAGACCGCGAAGAGCTCGACGGCTTTTTCCGCGCCTTTAGCCGCTGGGACCTGGCCGTAAAGCAAGAGCTGAAAAGTGGCGTAAGCCTGTTTCTGAATTTCAATAATATCACCAACACCCCAGAGTTCGTATTTCTGGCCGCCGACCAAAGGTTTCCCGTACGGGAAGAATACTTCGGATGGACCGCCGATCTGGGGCTGAAGTATAAATTTTAAAAAGCGATCTGGGGCTGCCCGCTAGCAAGCCAATCTAGTGACGGTTTCGGCCGGACAGCCTCCAACTATTTTGCAAAACAAACTTCTTAATTATGAAAAAGATCAACACCATTTTATTATTCCTCGCGCTGTTGTGCACCGCTATGGGCACAACTTACGCACAGACCGTCATCCCGGTAGAACCCGGGCTAGGCACCCTTAACGACGCCATCGACAGCTATATCGCCGATAATGGCGCTACCAGTATGGATGTCATTTTTGAGTTGGAAGACGGTGGCTTCTATATCCTGACTTCCACGATTGAAAACGACGACCCCCTTCGCATTGAAGCAGCGCCCGACGCAGAGGTCAGGCCCGTGATCCGGCCCAATGTGCCAGAGGGGGGAGACCCGTTCCGTGCTTTCCGTGCCCGTAACGACATCACCCTGCGCGGATTATTTATCACCAACAAGGATGCCCTCGGCGGTGCCGATTCCCGGATATTGCGCGTCAGTGAAGACGGTGCCCGGGTTATCGTCGACGATTGCCAGCTCGATTTCGCAAGCCAGTCCGCCCTGCGGCTGGACAACACCGATAACAGGGTCTACATCACCAACAGCGTGATCAGCAACATCACCAATCTGGCCAACCCCGGCAACGGCCGTGGTATCGACGACCGGGGCAATGACATTGATACGCTTTGGATAGAAAATACGACTTTTTACAACCTCACGGCACGTATGCTGCGCGACGGCGGCGGCGTTATCAACTACGCTAAATTTGACCACGTCACCGGCGTCAACTTAGGGGACCGCTCCTTCGATGTAGGGGAATTTGTAGAAGCGGAAATCACCAACTGCCTGTTCGTTAATCCGGGTTTCTTGGGTTTTGATGAGCCGGGGGCCAGCGCCTTGCAGGTAGATTCCTCGGACTTGGTCGAAAACGCCGTGATTTCCAATATCAACTTTTATGTAGACCCTGCTATGCAAGACCTCTACGACCAACTGAATATGGGGGCCGAGGCAGGTGATAGCATCTACGTCCGCACCGGCCTCAACTCGGATGCTGCGGGTATTGCTGAAGCCGGCGGCAATCTTGAGACCATAACAGATATAGCCGTTGAGTTCAATAATGGGCCCGCTGCGCCTGTAGATTATGTACAATCTTTCTTCGAAGACCCCGACAATGCCTTGCCCCTAGATGACGGCAACGGCGGCGTAGATCCAGATAATGCCGGCCAACTGCCTTTTGACTTCGGTTATTCCACGGATTCGGAACTGTTTGAGGCCGGCAACGACGGTTTGCCCTTAGGCGACCTGAACTGGCATGACCTGACCTCTTCTACCTTCGACCCGGCCGTAGCCGAAGAGGTGCAACTGGCTGTCTTCCCTAATCCGGTACAGGAGCAAATGACCTTTCAGTTTGAGCTGCCGGAAGCACAGCCCGTCCGCCTGATGATCTTCAATCAGCTGGGGCAGCCCGCGGCGGTAGTGCTCGACAGCCGGCTGGGGGCTGGTGAGCATCAGCTGCAATACAATGCTGAGCCCCTTCCGACAGGCACTTACTTCTACCGGTTGGAGCTGGGCGGCCGCTTCGCTAGTGGCCGTTTCATCCGGGCTTCAAAATAAGTTTCATCATCCGTGCGGCCTCATTGCCCTTGGGCGTATGAGGCCGCACGGCTTTATCGAACAGATGGTCAATTTTAAGGCATGTTAAACCAGAATCATCGTGTTGTGCGTCGCTTAGGGATAGTAGTGGCTTTACTTTGTGCCAGTAGCTTTGTGGCGCAAGGGCAAAAGCCCGCACCGCTCCTGCAGAATGCTTACCACCGCCCCTCGGTAAGCCTAAACGGGCAGTGGCACTACATCATAGACCCTTACGAAACGGGCTACCGCAACCATCGGCGCTGGGAGCCCTTTGATGAATTTGTGAATAACAAAGCTTCGGCGGCACCCTATTGGGCTAATGCCAAAAAAACGGCACCTTCCCAGCGCATCGAATATGATTTTGAGCGCTCACCAACCCTGCAGGTGCCCGGCGATTGGAACCACCAACAGGATGAGCTGCTGTACTACGAAGGCACGCTCTGGTACGAAAGGGACTTTTCACTTGAGCTGCAGCCCGGGCAACGCTACTTCCTGTACTTCGGTGCCGCCAATTACCGGGCCGACGTTTACCTCAACGGGCAAAAAGCTGGCTTTCACGAAGGGGGATATTCGCCTTTTAACTTTGAGGTGACGGGCCTGCTCAAAAGCGGCTTAAACGAAATTGTGGTCAGAGTGGATAACCGCCGCTCGGCCGGCCGTGTGCCGGGGCTGACCACTGACTGGTGGAACTACGGCGGTATCACCCGGGACGTTAAGATCATTCCTGTCCCAGACGTCTACATTCAAGATTACATGCTGCAACTTGACCCGGAACAGCCGTCAATAGCCCAGGGTTACGTGCAGCTCAATGAAGCAAAAGCGGGGCAAACCGTAACCATCTCTATTCCCGAGGCCGAGCTTTCCCGCACCTTCACTACGGATACCGCCGGCTGGGCAGCCATAGCACTGCCCACAGAGGGCCTGAAGCGTTGGTACCCAAGGCGCCCTAAGCGGTACGAAGTGGTTTTGCGGAGCGGGCGGGATACCCTGCAAGACCAGATTGGATTTCGCACTATTCAAGCTTCCGGGCAAGACCTGCTGCTCAATGGGCAACCGATTTTCCTGCGCGGCATCTCTCTGCACGAAGAGAACCCGATGCGGGAGGGGCGCGCTTACAGCCGGGAAGACATGGCGCTCTTATTTGGCTGGGCCAGGGAGCTCAACTGCAACATGCTGCGGCTGGCACACTACCCGCACAACGAGCATGCCGCCCGCCTGGCCGATGAGCTGGGCTTGCTCCTTTGGGAGGAAGTGCCCGTCTATTGGGGCATCAATTACACCAACCCGGAGACTTATGCACAGGCAGAGCAGCAAATGCAAAGCCTGGTACGGCGGGACAAGAACCGCGCTAGCGTGATCATTTGGTCGGTGGCCAATGAAACGCCACGCGAAGACCCCGACCGGCTCAGTTTTCTAAAATCAATGGCCAGGGCAGTGCGTCAGCTCGACACCACCCGTCTGGTTTCTGCCGCCCTTGACCGTACGGAAGACAAGCAGGAAAAGCGGGTCACCGTCACGGACCCTTTTGCAGCCTATTCCGATATGGTCAGTGTCAACGAATACATCGGCTGGTACGGCAGTACGCCCGAACGCATCCCACAGATGAGCTGGGACCTGAGCAGCCACGACAAACCTTTCTTTATCAGTGAATTTGGTGCTGGCGCCCTTTACAACTACCGGGGCGCGCGCGAAGAAATTTGGACCGAAGACTACCAAGCCTGGATGTATGAGGAGACGCTGCAGATGCTCGACAAGATCCCTTCCCTGCGCGGCATGACGCCCTGGATACTGGTCGATTTCCGTTCCCCCCGCCGCAACCTGCCCAATATTCAGGACGGCTGGAACCGGAAGGGGCTGATTTCGGAGGGGGGCTTTAAAAAAGAGGCCTTTTATATACTCCGGGAGTATTACGCCGAAAAAGCAGCGCAGTACCACTATGATATCAAAAACTGACGATGGTATGAATAGATACACTTGGCTCTTGCTTGCACTGCTGTTGGGCTGTAGCGCCCCTGCAAGCGAAGAAAACGGCTTCAACCGGCAGGAAGCGGAAGCAACGGCACAGGCCGCCTGGGAAGAGCTGCCCGCCCGCTTGGCTAAAATTAACGCACCGGAATTTCCGCAGGCAGCCTTTTCCATTCTCGACTTTGGCGCCCAAGCGGATACGGCCTTTGACAGCCGGCCGGCAATCGTGGCGGCTATTGACGAGGTGGCTGAAGCCGGGGGCGGCCGGGTGGTAATTCCCGACGGTACCTTTCAGTGCAACGGGCCGCTCCACCTGAAAAGCGGCGTGGCCCTGGAGCTTTCCCCAAATGCGGTGCTGCGGTTCAGCGACCGCCCCGAAGACTACCTGCCTGCGGTCAAAGTACGCTGGGAGGGCACGGTTTGCTGGAACTGGTCGCCGCTCATTTATGCCTATCAGCAGGAAAATGTCGGCATCATAGGGGAGGGGCTGATTGAAGGCAACGGAAAACA
>JAAAOU010000430.1 GCA_009908745.1 Bacteroidota bacterium | reverse complement strand
GGTCTCCGGGCTAAGCCGCTTGAGCAGGCGTAAGATGTTAAGGCCATTGCCGTCCGGCAGCATGAGGTCCAACAGCACAATATCGTAGGCAAACGAAATCAGCCGGTCCTGCGCCTCGGCGAACGAACGGGCGACCTCGCAAACGACATCCCCACGGCTCAGGTAAGCCTTGATGTTGTCGGCCAGCTCGAGTTGGTCTTCTACGATTAAGAGTTTCATAAGAGCAAAGGTACGGCAGGAATTTGTAGGAAATTTGAAGTGCCAATCGGGCTACATCCACTCTTCTTGGCTGCTCTCCACTTGGTACAGCACATAGTCTTGCAATGCCCGCGCCAGCCGCAGCGGCACGAAGGGGACGGCCAGGTCTCCGCCCGCCGTGAAAAGTTGCACGGTAGCCAGTTGCCGCCGCCGCTGGTAGAAGCTCTGCGTAATGCTTACCGATTGCACTTTGTACATGGGCAGCAAATCGTAGGAGCGCCCCAGCACGCCGCGCACCGTGCGCAGGTAAGCAGCCGACACGCCCAGCTGAAAGCGTTGCTGGTACACGCGCAGGTAAATTAGTGCCAAGATGGGAAAGCCAAAGGCTGGCAGAGCAAAGCGCGGCTCGCCGAAGAACCACCACAGCCCCCCGAAGATCAAGCCGGGCAGCAGGCCGTAAAACCGCCAAAACCAGAGGTAGTAATGCTTGGAAATACCGTGGGTCTCAAAGGCGGCGCCCTTCACCCCCTCAAAGCTGGAGTGCAGCACATCATCCACCTGTGCTTGCCGGCAGCCGGGAATGCTGATGTTTTCCCGGCGGCCCACCCGGCCCGACACGGCTTGGTGTATGCTAAGGCGGTACAGCCCCAGCAGGCGGCGCAGCGGATTATCGGCCCAGCGCACCAGTTGGATTTTGCGCTTTTGCATACGCGCTTCCCGGCGGTTCAGCAGGCCCGCATGGAGGCTGAAAGCATCGCGCTGCTCATAGAACCGCAACTGGTAGTAGCGGCTGACAGTGCGCAGCAAGGTAACGACAAAGGCGACGACAAACAGCGCAACCGCCAAGTTCACATACCCCATAAAGGTATCGGGCTGCAGCCTGGGCGAGAGCTCAGAGATTTTTTCCCAAGCCTCCTTGCCTATAGTCCCCGCTACGGTAAACACAAAACCAAAAACCCCGCCCACAATGACGCCGGCTGTAGCCAGGTGGTTTTGGGTAACCCCCACCCGCAGCAAGTCTGCCAAGCGGAGCTGCAGCACCAGTGAAGAGGGCTGGGGGCCAGCGGTTGCTGCCTCGCTGCCCGGCTCTGTGGCACTTTCTTCCTTTTGCTCGAAAATGTAATCCCACAGCAGCTCGGCTTCCGGGCGTTTCAGCGCATCAATCGTCACTTCGCTGCCCGTGCTGCCCGCTGATTCTATGCGCAGGCTGACTACGCTCAGCAGGCGGTGCAAGACGTTTTGTTCAATATGCAAATTCTGAATACGCTCAAAGGGCAGTTTGGTACGCGAACGGTTGAATACGCCCTGCTGTATGATGAGCTGCTCGTCTTTCACATGGTAGAAATAGCGGTAGTAAGCCACGATGGATACGCCCAACGAAAACAAGCCGCCAAACAGCACCAGGCCGTTGGTCAGTATCTCCCAGCGGCTCTGCTCGTCCCCCGAGCGGAACAACAGGACCAACAATATAGGCCAGGCACCGCGCAGGATACGGACCAAAAAGTTGTAGATGAAGATGATGATGGCCGCTTCTGACTGCCGCTGCGGCACTTGAAAGGGTTGCTCATTCTTCCTCATCGGCGGCGAGCTTTTGGGATAAAAATTGCCGGATCTGCTCCGCCTGCTCCTGCTTGAGCCCGGGGATCATAATGTCGCTTTGGCTGCCACCGGCTGTATAGACCGCTAGCCGAGCCAGCCCAAATTGCCGCTCGATGACGCCTTGCTGCACCTCGCTGTGCTGTATACGGCTGAACGGTACCACGGTGAGGGTACGAAACAGCAGGCCCCGGCGGTACATCAGGTCGTGCTGCCGCACTGCATAGCCTTTTATTTTGAAGCCGAAGTAACGAATGACCGTGCTGGCCAAGAGCAAAAAACCCCATAGCCCAGCTATGCTCCAGCGCAGCCAATCCGGAAAGTCCTTGGTCAAGTAAGTATAAACCAAGAAAATAAAAAGGATGGCAAGCCTGCCCAGCCACAGCCCTAGCAAATCTACGTTCAGATAGGCCCGGGCAAGGGGTTCGTAAGTTACCGAAGCGGCCCGCGGCAGTTCTTCTACAGGCAGCTGTGCATTCGTGAATATGGAGTCCATTAACTGTTTTCTTCCCTTCGATTGATTTCAGCGATAACGTTACGCACGCGATTAAGTTGAAAAGGGTACTTTTTTATCTCCTTGAACAGATAGCGGTCCTGCAAATCCGGGTAAGGCGCCATCAAGCGCTGCAGGAGCTCATCGTCTGCCATTTGCGGCACGCCAGTCTCCATATCAATGATCACTCCCACACGTTCTCCCTGCTTGCCGCGTTCGAGGCTCAGGTGCTGCCAGCCTTCCCGGGGCCGCTCGTCGATCAGAAACAGGTAGCGCCCTTTTTCCAGTATCGGCACGTAGTAGTCGCCCTCGCCGAAGTAGGTATTGGCCTTGATCAACCAATTGTCGCCTTTGGCAATAGCGTAGTAAGAATGGGAGCGCCCCGAGCGGATTTTGAATCGCGGCACCTCAGCCCGGCCTATCTTCTTCAGCCGGATGTTGGCCGGTTTGAGGTCGCCGTTCCAAAGGTCGAGGAAACTCGCCGCGCTGCCCCAGCCGCCAGAGGGGAAGTTGGCAGCGGCAAGATCAGCTGTGGGTTGCTCTTCGGCTTGGCGCAGTTCGCTGTAACGCTGCAAACACTGGAAGAAAGCTTTTTCTATACGTGGGCCGTGCCCTTCGCTGACCAACATTTCCTTGCCCAAAATTTCTACTTCCACCGGTGTGGAGCGGCCATTTTCTAGGAAACGTACACGCAGTTGGACGTGCCCTTCACCGGATTGCCGCGAGCGGTTTTCCCAGAGGTAGAGTTCTTCGACCTGCACGGTGACCGGGCTGGATTGCGGAGCGGGGGCGGTCCAGCTGTTCATGCGCAGTTTTATTTCTTCCCAAAACCCGACTTCGGGGATCAGGGCGCGTTTTTCCGAATGGTCTTTACCACGGTTGACGATCCCGAGGTTGGCGCGAAAAGCCCGCCGGTCTTCCAATTTATTGATAAAGAAGTCACTAGACACGGCCTTTTCAATATGGTGTACGGCGCCAATAACCCGGTAGCTGGTTTGAGCAGTAACAGCTGGGCTTAGGAGAAGGAGGATAAAGGAGAATAGTAAATGCTCACGGTTCATAACAAAAGAATTGGGTGACTTTGAGGCTGGTAAATACAGCAAAAAAATGCCGTTCATGGAAGTTACGAAATATTGGTTCACTTTGTTTGGCAAAGGCAGCATTTTCCTCCTCTCTGACCAAAATAAGTCAAAAGCACCCCGCAAACCTGTGTAGCAATCAGGTGTTCTAGATAGATGATTCAGGCATATTTGTAGCTTTGGGCGTGACGGTGCGACACCTCGAGCGTCAAAAAATAGCAACTTAAAGAAAATGGCAAGAGAAGATTATCCGACATCCGGCAGTTCCCCCAAGCGGCTTGTACGCTTGCTGCTCGTGCTTTTGGCCCTAGGCCTGATTGGCGTGATCGCCTATAAACTCATCGGCCCGGTCGGCTACACTAGCGTGCCGAAAGAATACCAGGTGAAGTATGTACCTTCTGACTTTCAGTTGCCGATAGACGAAGAACGCGCGCTAAACGTACTCTCCGACCCCAACCGCAACCGCAGTGCTTTCAACGAGCTCGTCTACGACGTCAACATGAGTATACTCCGGCATGTGGGCAAGCGCATGAACCTCAGCAGCGGCGACATGGCCCGTTTGCAGGAGGAATACGATAAGCACCACCCCTATCTGCGGGAAATGTACTTCAATGATTTCACCAAGCTGAGGGATACGACTTCCCAGCTCTATCAGACTTGGTACGAAAACGAAGGGGGCAGTGCCGTGGACGCTCTGCGTGAGGTAGCCGGCAAGTATACCTGTTTCCTCGTCACCCAAGTCATTACCACGCTTGTACCTACGAAGGGGATGAGTATCTACGCGAAGGGTCAGGACGTCAACACGCCCTGCGGTGTAGCTATGCAGGAAGCCCTCAACCCCATGCTCAAACGCTTGGAAGAGCGGGCCGCTGTGCGTGACTTCAGCCGCTCACGGGGCTTGCTGCAGGAAAAAGTGGAGAAAGTGATCGCCGAGCTGGCCACCATGGAAGTGCGCGACAAAAAGGGCTTGAACAAAAACCTGCAAACCAAATTTCTAGGCTTTTCTGTTTCGTCATCGGATATCGAGGTCTCGGCTATCAGCATCCTCAAAGTCGGCTTCCGCCTGAATGAATACTTCGACATCAAGCTCGATGCGCGCAATGACCTCGTTACCATCACGCTGCCCGAGCCTGTCATCCTGTCCCATGAGGTGTACCCTAAAATCGACCGGCTCGACATCGGCTGGATGCGGGAAGTGGAGAGCATCGACCTGAATAAAAACTTCGACGTGCTGCGCAAAGTTTTCCGGCAGGAAGCACTAGAGAGCGACATCATGGATAAATCCAAAAGGCAAGCGGTCGACCTAATGAATACGATGTTTAGCCCTGTCATCAAAGGTATAGACAACAGCTACAATATGCGGGTCCGCTTCAAGGACACAGGCAGTAAGCACCGCCCGGAGTATGAGGAAGGAGAACGGGAGGATTATTCAGCGGAGAATCGGGAGTTTAGGGATTAAAATTTTCCCTTTAACCTTCTACACTCATCGCTTGGTTCAAATAGTTACGCAGCGGCTGCATCGCCTTGAATGTCTCCACCAGCTCGTCCATGTACTTGTCTGACACCACCGTCTCCGGTTCAAAGTAGCGGGCCACGGCAAAGCTCTTGTGCCGCAGCAGTTCAATATGCGGGTGGTCTTGGCTATATCCCTTGGGAGCGGTTTTCAGCTTGCCGGTATCGAGCAGTTCGCCAAAATATTGCTTGAACGTCGGGTCAGTAATGATGGCTTGCAGCCGCTCCCCGTCGTAGTCGATCGCCGCCCGTATCCGCTTCAGGTAATCGTTGGGGGGCTTGTAAAAGCCGCCAGCAGCTATGTTTTCTCCCAAACCGACGTGCACATAGAAAGAAGCCTGTTCTTTACCCGCTTCCAAATCCGCCCCGAAGTTGTCCTTATAAGTGGGAGCATTGGGGTGAAACAAAAGGTTATTGTTGATGCGGGTCATCACCTCGCGGGGCGGCTTGGGGATGAAAGCCGGGTCGTGCTTCGTCAGGCGGCGGTTGAGTTCTTCCAAGAATGCAATGAAATCATCGCGCAAGGCGTGGTAGCGCTTGCGGTTGGCATCCATCCACTCTTTGTGGTTGTTTTGCTGCAGCTCGTGCAGGAATTTGTACAGCTCGTTGAAATTCATGCTTGTGTTTTTGCTGGCGCTTGGGACTTGACAAGGGCTAGGGTCAAAGCATGGGAAAGTTGTCAAGACCTAAGCTGCTTTATCGAAGACTTGACAAGGGCTTGTTGGGAAACTTGTCAAGTCGTATTATTGTATCCCCACTTGGGAAAAGCCCCCGTCGATGCGCACATTAAGCCCCGTAAGATACGAAGAAGCGGGCATTGCCAAAAACGCGATGGTCTGGGCGACTTCCTCGGGCTCCCCTACTCTACCTAGCGGCGTAGCTTCTTGGATTTGCCGCAGTTTGTCTTCGTCTTTCAGTACGCGGTCTACGCGGGAGGTAGCGATAAACCAGGGGTCCACCGAGTTGACGCGGATGTTGTCCCCGCCCCAGTCTACTGCTAAGTACTTGGTCATGCGGTCCATCGCTGCTTTGGACATGGCGTAAATGGCCGTGGTCCACATCACCCCGGTTTTCCCGGCAATGGAGGCGACGTTGACTACACTGCTCTCCCCGCCTTTGACCAGCAAAGGATGCAGGCGTACGCTCAGGTCGAAAGCCGTGCCCGTGTTGACATCCATCACATGCTGTAGGTCGTCGAAGGTGGCTTCCAGGGTCGGTTTTCGCACGTTGGTCCCTACGTTGTTGACCAGTATGTCCACTTTGCCCCACAGTTCTTTGGCTTTTTGGACGATAGCCGCACGCGCGGTGGCATCGCCTATATCTAGCACCATACCGTAGGCTTTGTAGCCCTGCGACTTATACTTCTGCTCCGCTTCTCGGATAAGGTCTTCGGAGCGGGCGAGGAAAAGGACTTCCGCGCCTAATTGCAGGAATGTTTCGGTGGTCGCTTTGCCAATGCCCTTGCTGGCACCGGTCACGATTGCGGTCTTGCCTTCGAGGGTCCAGGGATGTTTCGTTTGACTTGGTTGATCGTTCATGTTTCCTTTTTTAGTAGTGCTTCAAATGAACCCCGGAAGAAAGTCAGAAGTTTTGAAGAATGCTACTCGCTCCACTTTCCGGGGAAAGTCAAGAAAGTCAAGTTGGCATACGCCGATCGGACCGACCGGGAGACAGCAGTTGTCGAAATCCCGCAGGAAAAGCTGACGGACGAAGACTTTGAGCCCGACCTGACGGTGAAATTTAAGGGGCTGAAATAAGTGCTTGGGAAAGCGTGAAATTCCATCCAACGGCTTCCGAACCTGTAGCCCCCTGATACGGTTAAATAAGAAAAGCTACTATGCAAAGGAGCCTCTTTTTGCTATTCTTCCTCCCCGTTGCCTTGCTCTTGCTCCCCTCTTGCGCTGAGCTGGAAATGCCCCCTCTCAACCAACGCAGTAGCACACTCAGCGTAGACCAGGCCTATAGCCAAATCAAATCCGCCATCGAGTCCAACCCCAAACTTAGCATCATGGCGGAAGTCAATCACCAAGCCAATGCCGCTGGTGCCGGCCTCGACATGCCGCCCAGCCGCCTGATCGTTTTCGGCAACCCTAATATGGGCACGCCCCTGATGAAAGCCTCGCCTACCACCGCCATTGACCTTCCCCAAAAAATACTGGTCTACCAGAATGAGCAAGGGCAAACCCTCATCGCGTATAACGAACCCGCCCACCTTGCCCTGCGCCACGGCATCAGCGGGCAGGCAGATCGGCTGCAAAAGATGTCGGCGGCGCTGGATGGCATTGCTGAGGAGGGGGTTGAGGAGTGAAGGTGGCAAAGGCTATAAGGAAAAGGGCGATCGGGGAGTTTATGGATGGGTAGCAATTTAATGAGGCGGAGGATTACTGTCGTGATCCTCAAGGTGGGGGGAGGCTCAAAGCTTTTGAAGGTCAGCCTGCCGGCTTTGCCCTTTTTTCTTACCCGCGCTCTTACGAATGTGGGGTAGCGGGGGATGAGAGGATTACTGTCGTGATCCTCAAGGTGGGGGGAGGCTCAAAGCTTTTGAAGGTCAGCCTGTCGGCTTTGCCCTTTTTTCGTCCCCGCACCCTTACGAATGCTCGCATTCGACGTGCGCGGGGACGAAAAAAGGCCATTCTGCTGGCGCAGAATGACCTTCAAAAGCTTTGGTCGGGATGAGAGGATTTGAACCTCCGGCCTCTGGTCCCCCAGACCAGCACTCTAACCGAACTGAGCTACATCCCGTTCTCAATTTTGGGAATGCAAAGTTAGGCAAGCTGACTGAAATAGCCAACAATAAAGCCGAATAAAAAACAAGCTGGCAAAAGCTTTTTCCCTGGCCCGGCAACCAAAAAATGAGGAAACCACCCGCTGTGCTGGGTAAATCTGCAAAAGAAACCGTATTTTCAGGTCTTGAATCAAAACAATCCAATATTATGACCATCAAGCACTTATTGTTCGCACTGATCCTCGGCCTGGGCTTTGCTGCCTGCGGTGACGCTGGCGCTGGCCAAGGGGATGCAGAAGGAGAAACGGAAACGGACACCACTGCTATGACAGAAGCGGACACGGAGGATGAAGCGCCGGAAGAGGACAAGTCCAAGCGCAAAAGCCCGCCTATGACGGCAGAGGGCGAAGTGGGCACCGCTAAGGTGACAATCAACTACGGCGCGCCTTCCGTCAATGGCCGTGCCATTTTCGGCGACTTGGTCCCTTACAACGAAATCTGGCGCACCGGCGCCAACGAGGCTACGACCATCGAGGTCTCTGAAGATGTTACGGTGGAAGGGGAAACCTTGCCGGCTGGCAAGTACGCCATGTTCACCATCCCAGGCGAAGAAGCCTGGACAATCATCTTCAACAAAGAGGCTGATCAGTGGGGCGCCTACGACTACGACGAAGCAGAGGACGCCCTGCGGGTAGAGGTACAACCTACCCCGCTGGAAGAAAACGTTGAAGTGATGCAGTTCGAAGTCATGGACGACGCCATCGCTTTGCGTTGGGCAGACCACGAAGTGCCCATCAGCGTAAGCAGTGCAGAGTAAACCAACTTGGGGGCGATGTGCTAACAGCATCCCCCCACTTCAACTTTCTCAACTTTTCAACTTTCCCAACCTTTCAACTTTTCAACCTTTCAACTTTCCCAACCTTTCAACTTTTCAACTTTCCCAACCTCCGCCCGCCGAAGCCCAGAAGGGCGTAGGAGGGTCAACCCTACACCCCTCATGCCCTACCTCCGCCCCTTCCTATTCGCCATGCTCGCCTTCACCGTCCTCGACCTCCTATGGCTAGGCTATATCGGCAGGCAGCTGTACGAGAAGTACCTGAGCCACCACATGCGGGCGCAGACCGACTGGCTGGCGGCAGTCTTGTTTTACTTCATTTTCTTGGCGGGATTGGTCTACTTTGTAGTGTTGCCTGCCCAGACGTCGACGCAGGCATTGGCGAGAGGCGCTTTCTTTGGCTTGGTCACCTATGGCACCTACGACCTTACCAATAGGGCCGTGATCCAAAACTGGCCCTGGCCGATTGCCGTCATAGATATCGTATGGGGTATTTTCCTTTGCGCTGTCGTCAGCTGGGTCAGCCACCGCTATGGTATGCCCCAGAGCAAATAAGCCAGGCCAGCAGCCACCGCAGTACTCCAAAAATTGACCGTGTGGTTATTGAGCCAGCCGCTCCGCTGCAAAAAAGCGCCAAGCAGGGAGTCTGCAAAATTCCCCAGCAGACCGCACGAAGCTACGAGCCCCGCCAGCCACCAATCGGCCAGCCATGCACCGCACACGGCGCCGATCAGTATACTAGCCAGCGCGCCGTAGGCCGTACCTTCTGCACTCACCGTACCATCCGCCCCCCGCTGCCCCCGCCGCCCCG
>JAAAOU010000130.1 GCA_009908745.1 Bacteroidota bacterium | reverse complement strand
ATGTCGGCAAGAGTTTCGCCCGCTGCCTGACGGAAGGCCAAAAGCCTTACTATGTGCTGGAGCTCAGCAGTTTTCAGCTAGACGGCATCGTGAACTTCCGGCCGGATATCGGGATGATCCTCAATATCAGCCCGGACCACCTGGACCGCTACGATTACAAAATGGCCAATTACATCCGCGCCAAGTATCGCATTGCGATGAATCAAGGCCGACAGGATGTATTCCTGTACAAAGCGGATGACGACAACATTATGTCGCAGTGGTCTGCTCACGATATCAAGGCTAGGGCGATAGCCTTGCGCACAGACATGCTGAGTGATTTCGGGTTCGATTTAGAAGGTCACCGTTTTGACCTTCGGCAGACCAAGTTGCGGGGCGCGCACAACTATATGAACGCCCTGTTCGCCGTCAAGGCAGCGTTGCTTTGGGGAGCAGATGCGGGGGCGATTCAGCAGGGGCTGCAAAGCTTTGCCCCGGTGGCGCACCGTATGGAGGTTTTAGGCAAAATACATGGCGTGGAGTACATCAACGACAGCAAAGCCACGAACGTGGATGCGGTGTACTACGCATTAGGCGCCATGCAGCAGCCGGTGGTCTGGATCGCCGGCGGGCAGGACAAAGGCAATGATTACGCGCCTTTGCTGCCCTTGGTAAAAGAAAAAGTGCGGGCAATGATTTGCCTCGGCTTGGACAACGAAAAGCTCATCGAGGTTTTCGGCGGCCAAGTGGAGGCGCTGCGGGAAGCCCGCTCCGCAGCGGAAGCCGTGGAACAAGCCGCGGCGGTCGCAAAAGCAGGGGAGACGGTACTGTTGTCTCCGGCTTGCGCGAGTTTTGATTTGTTTGAGAATTACGAGCAGCGCGGCGAGCTGTTTAAAGCTGCCGTCCGCGAACTGGATAAATAAAAGGCGAAAGCCCAGAAATAGTATGTCAATAGGCACGAGAATATATGCAGAATTGAAGGGCGACCGGGCGATATGGGCGGTACTGGCCGTGCTGTCCCTGTTCTCCTTGTTGGCGGTATATAGCTCTACGGGCACTTTGGCGTACAAGAATATGGGCGGCAACACGGAGGCCTATTTGGTAAAGCACTTTGTGATTCTGGTGGGCGGTTTGTTCCTGACCTACCTAGCGCATCTGATGCATTACACCAAGTATTCGCGTTGGGCACCGGTGTTGCTTGCCATTTCCATCCCGCTGCTGGTCTACACCATTGCATTCGGGGCGGATATCAACGACGCGCGGCGGTGGATTGTGGTGCCTTTTACGGGGATCACGTTTCAGACGTCTGACTTTGCTAAGCTGGCGTTGATCATTTACGTAGCCCGGGCGATCAGCTCGAAGCAGGAGTACATCAAGGATTTCCAGTCGGCCTTCTTGCCGATTATCCTGCCGGTGCTCGTGATCTGCGGCTTGATTGCACCGGCCGACCTGTCATCGGCTATCCTGCTCTTTTTTACCTGCATCATCATGATGTTTGTGGGGCGGGTAGCGATACAGTATATCGGTTTGCTGTTTTTGCTGGGCATCGTCGTGTTTGCCAGTTTGATTTTGCTGGGGGAGTTCTTTCCGGAGATCATCCGTTCCGACACCTGGGTAAGCCGGGTGCGGGAATTTGTGGAGAATCCGAAAGGCGTCTACCAGGTACAACAGGCTAAAATTGCCATGGCCAACGGGGAATGGATCGGTCTCGGTCCGGGCAACAGTATTCAACGGAATTACTTGCCTTCCTCGTACTCCGATTTTATCTACGCCATCATCGTAGAAGAGTACGGGATCCTCGGCGGCACAGCCATCATACTGCTTTATGTCTTGCTCTTTTTCCGGGCTACCCGCCTAGTGACGAAGAGTCCCAAAGCGTTCGGCGCCATGCTGGTCATGGGGCTGAGTGTGAGCTTGATTTTGCAGGCTTTTATCAATATTGCAGTGGCCGTGCACCTAGTGCCGGTTACAGGCGTCACCTTGCCGATGATGAGTATGGGGGGTACGTCGATATTGTTTACTTGTATTGCTTTTGGGATGATACTTAGTGTTAGTAAGTATATTGAGTCGGTTAGTTAGGTAGGAGGGTTGAAGGGTTGGGAGGGTTGAAGGGTTGGGAAGGTTGAAGGGTTGGGAAGGTTGAAGGGTTGAAGGGTTTACCCTGAAGGCGGAACGACCGCAGGGAGTGGAGTCCTTCAGGGTTGGCAAACCGGGCAGCAACTTTACAACCTTAGAACCTTAGAACTTTTCAACGAAGAGCTTGGAGGGTTGAAGGGTTGAAGGGTTGGGAAGGTTGAAGGGTTGAAGGGTTTACCCTGAAGGCGGAACGACCGCAGGGAGTGGAGTCCTTCAGGGTTGGCAAACCGGGCAGCAACTTTACAACCTTTCAACTCTAGAACCTTATAACTTTAAAACTAAAATGCCAAAAATAATAATCTCCGGCGGCGGCACCGGCGGCCACATTTTCCCGGCTATCGCCATTGCCGACGCGATAAAAGCAAAAGCCCCGGACGCGGACATCCTGTTTGTGGGGGCGAAAGGGAAGATGGAGATGGAGAAAGTCCCCAAAGCGGGCTACCCCATCGAAGGGCTGTGGATCAGCGGACTGCAGCGAAAATTGACATTACGGAATGCTTTGTTTCCCGTCAAGCTGCTGAGTAGCTTATGGCGGGCAGGGCAGATTTTGCGGCGCTTCCAGCCCGATGTGGCGGTAGGCGTTGGCGGTTATGCGAGCGGCCCGTTGCTGTATAGGGCGGCGGGGCGCGGGATACCGACCTTGTTGCAAGAGCAAAATAGTTTCCCCGGCATTACCAATAAGCTGCTGGGGGGCAAAGCCGACCGCATCTGCGTGGCCTACGAGCGAATGCAGCGCTTTTTCCCCGAGGAGAAGCTACTGCTGACGGGCAACCCGGTGCGGAAACAATTGCAGCAAAGTAAAGCGAGCCGGGCAGAAGGGGCACCGCATTTTGGCTTTGACCCCGAGCGGCCCATCCTTTTCGTCTTTGGCGGAAGCTTGGGCGCCCGCTCCATCAACGAAGCGATGGCGGCCAACGTCGGATTGCTGCGGGAACGGCCGGATGTGCAGGTGCTTTGGCAGGTCGGCAAACTATACGAAGCGACCTACGGGCAGTGCGAGACGGCACAGCTGCCGAATTTGCAAGCCCGGGCGTTTATCGACCGGATGGACCTGGCTTACGCGATGGCGGATGTCATCATTGCCCGCTCCGGCGCGCTGACGATTTCGGAGCTGCAGTTTGCGGGCAAGCCGGCTATTTTTATCCCCTCCCCAAACGTGGCGGAGGACCATCAGACGAAAAACGCCAAGGCACTAGCGGATAAAGGTGCAGCCATTTTGCTGCCGGATGCGGAAGCCAAAGCAGGCATTATGGCACAGGCGCTGGCGCTGCTGGCCGACGAGCCGAAGCGCCACGCCCTGAGCGAAAATATTAGAAAAGGCGCTATGGCCAACGCGGCGGACCGCATCGCGGACGAAGTGCTGGCCCTGGCCAAACGCAAGAAATGAACTTGAACGACCTACATACCGTGTACTTCGTTGGGATCGGTGGCATCGGCATGAGCGCCATCGCCCGCTACTTCAACGGAAGGGGCATCGCGGTACACGGTTACGATAAAACAGAGACCGAGCTGTGCAGAACGCTGGCAGCAGAAGGTATTGACATACATTATTCCGAGGACTTGTCGAAGATTCCCGAGCGGGTCGACTTAGTCGTCTATACCCCGGCAGTACCGGATTCCCACGCGGAACTGCAGTATTTCCGGGCGCAAGGTATCCCGGTCCGGAAGCGGGCGGAAGTGCTGGGCATCATCAGCCGCAGCATGAAAACCATCGCGATCGCGGGTACGCACGGCAAAACGACGACCACGACCCTAGCGACTTACCTGCTGCGGTCGTGCGGTATAGACTGCACGGCTTTTCTCGGCGGTATTGCCTTGGATTTCTCCACCAATTTCGTGGAGGGGCAATCCGACTGGGTAGTAGTGGAAGCGGACGAGTACGATCGTTCCTTTTTGCACTTGTCGCCGGACATCGCGGTGATCCTGTCGATGGATGCTGACCACCTGGATATCTATGGCAGCCTAGAGGAACTGCACGAGACGGGCTTCCGGGCTTTCGCCAAAAAGCAGAAACCCGGCGGAACGCTTTACCTGCAGCATGAGTGGCAGGAGCAATTGGGAGAAGTGCCCGGCTTGTTGACCTTTGGCTTAGATGGCGGGCAGTACTGCAGTGAAAATTTGCGGGTAGAAGACGGATATTTCACCTTCGACTACCGCAGCCCGGCGCACTTGATGAAGGGCTTACAACTGAGCTTGCCAGGCCGGCACAACGTGGAAAACGCGACGGCGGCCATGAGCATCGCCTTGCAGCTTGGCGCTGAAGAAAAAGACCTGCGCCGCGCCCTGAAAAACTTCCGGGGCATACGGCGGCGGTTCGAGTTTTTGTACCGGGAAGCGGATGGCGTGTATATCGACGATTACGCCCATCACCCCTCGGAGTTGAAAGCAGCCATCGGGGCAGCACGCGAGCTGTACCCGGGGCGCAAGATAACGGGCATTTTTCAGCCCCACTTGTTTTCGCGCACCCGCGATTTTGCCGAGGGTTTTGCGGAAGCACTGGCAGCGGTAGACGAATTGCTGCTCATGGAGATTTACCCAGCACGGGAAGCGCCTATTGCGGGCGTAAACAGTGCCTGGCTTTTGAATAAAGTGGACCATCCGGACAAAGAATTGGTACCGGACAAGCAAGTCTTGGAAGTTGTCAGAAAGCGGCAACCTGAAGTACTGCTTACGCTGGGAGCGGGCGATATAGACCTGCTGCGGCAACCGCTTAAAGAATATTTTGAAACGAGAAACACAAATGGCTAGAGGAACACTATTCGATATGGACCCCCGCACGCAACTGATGCTACAGCGCATCGGCTGGGCCGCGCTGGGCGTGGTGTTTCTCGTGGTGGTCATCTCTGCTATACAGCGCAAAGAAGGCAGCCTAGTCAAAGAAGTGCTTATTGACATACAGCCGTTGGAGGATGGCAACAGCCTGCTTACCCCAGAAAATGTGCGCGAAGCTATCGAAGAAGGCTTTGGCTACAAGCTGGAAGGGCGGGCGATAGCGACGATAGACATGGAGCGCCTAGAGCGGAAGCTGGAGGAAGAGCCCTTCATTCTCAATGCGGATGCACTGGTCAACGCGCAGGACCGCGTGGAGATCAACATCATGCCGCGGGAGCCCATACTGCGGGTGATCGATAACAACGGCTTCAGCTACTACCTCGACCGGGAGGGTATACAGATGCCCCTTTCGGATAATTTTACGGCCAAAGTACTGGTCGTCACGGGTTCCTTGCCGCGCTACGAGGCGCGTTTTTTGCAACGCAAGCGCAACCGTTTGAAAGAGGCGTTCCTGTTGGCGCAGCTTATTCTCAAGGACGAGTTTTTAGCGCCGATGACGGAGCAAATCTACTTTGACAGCCGGGGGAAAATCACCCTCGTGCCCAAAATTGGCAAACATACCGTCGAGTTTGGCGACTTCCAACATGCGGAAGACAAACTGCGGCGGCTGAAAATATTTTACCGAGAAGCCCTGCCTCACGAAGGCTGGCGGAAGTATTCCGAAGTCAGCGTAGCGTACGAAGGGCAGGTAATTGGACGACGATAAAAACGAAAACTACAAAACTTAGGCCCATGATGGAGACCAATGCAAACAATTCGGACATCGTAGTCGCCCTGGATATCGGGACGACCAAAATCTGCGCCATTGCCGGCCGGCGCGATCAGCACGGCAAGCTGGAAGTGCTTGGCTTTGGCAAAGTGGCCTCCGAGGGCGTATTGCGCGGTGTAGTATCCAATATCGAGAAAACCGTGAACGCCATCTCCGAGGCTGTGGAAATGGCACAACGTAATACCGGCCACACGTTCAAGGTGGTGCACGTCGGTATTGCCGGGCAGCACATCAAAAGCTTGCAGCACCGCGGTATTCTGACCCGGGACAACGATCATACGGAGATTAGCAAACGCGATATCGACCGCTTGGTGAGCGATATGTACAAGCTGGTACTGCCGCCGGGCGATAAGATACTGCACGTCATCCCCCAAGAATATACGGTAGATAACGAGCAGGGCATTACCGATCCTATCGGTATGTCGGGTATCCGTTTGGAAGCCAATTTCCATATCATCACCGGGCAGATATCGGCTTCGAACAATATCTACCGCTGCGTGGAGCGTACTGGCTTGAAGGTTGCCAATATGACCCTCGAGCCCATCGCCTCCGCTTCTGCCGTCCTCAGCGACGAGGAGAAGGAAGCAGGCGTGGCGCTAGTCGATATTGGCGGCGGCACTACGGATATCACCATCTTTCAGGAGGGGATCATCCGGCATACGGCGGTGGTTCCCTTTGGCGGAAATGTGATTACCAAAGACATCAAGGAAGGCTGCACGGTGATGAAGCCGCAGGCCGAGAAATTGAAAGTGAAGTTCGGCTCCGCGCTGTCGGAGGAGGTATACGACAACCGTATCATCTCCATTCCGGGCCTGCGCGGCCACGACCATAAAGAAATATCGGAAAAGAACCTGGCGCGTATCATTCAGGCGCGGGCGGAAGAAATCCTGGATTATGTGATCTGGGAAATCCGCCGTTCTGGATTCGAGCGCAAGTTGATTGGCGGCATCGTGCTCACCGGCGGTGGGGCGTTGCTGAACCACATCGACAAGCTGTCGGAGTTCCACACGGGTATGAGCACCCGCATCGGCACCCCGGTAGAGCACTTGGCGCACGGCTACCACGAGCAGCTGAGTAGCCCCATCTACGCGACCGGTATTGGTCTGCTGATGAAGGGTTTGGACGATCTGGAAGCAGGACTGGTACAACCCATGCTCGAAGACCAGCAGCAAGATACTGAGGAGGAGAAAGCCAACGCTTCTTCTTCCGAAAACTGGTACGACCAGTTGTTCCGCCGCACAAAAGAGTGGTTCGAAGCGGAACCGGATAACGAATTCTGACTTCCAATTTCCGACCCTGAAGGCGAAACGACTTTAGTCATGAAGTCCTTCAGGGTAAGCTTAGAAAAGCTGATACTTCAATTAACCATGTTGGGTCAAGACAAGCAGGAAAGCCCAGCAGAACAAAAAACTAGCAGTTATGGTATTTGATTTGCCAAAAGACGAAAGCCCGATCATAAAAGTACTTGGGGTAGGTGGTGGCGGCAGCAATGCTGTCACGCACATGTTCAAGCAGGGCATAGTAGGGGTAGACTTTGCAATTTGCAACACCGATTCCCAGGCTATGGAATTGAGCCCTGTCCCTACCCGCATGCAGCTGGGGCCCAACTTGACCGAAGGCCGGGGCGCCGGCTCTAAGCCCAATATTGGCAAGATGGCCTGCGAAGAGTCCATCGAAGCGGTCAAACACTATCTGGAAAACAACTGCCGCATGCTCTTCATCACAGCGGGCATGGGCGGTGGTACGGGTACAGGCGCCGCGCCTATCATTGCCAAAACAGCCAAAGAAATGGATATCCTAACGGTGGGTATTGTCACCCTGCCATTCACTTTCGAAGGGCGCCGGCGGACCTCACAGGGTACGGAAGGCCTTGAAGAGCTGAAACAGCATGTGGATACGCTGATTGTCATTTCTAACGACAAACTGCGGCAAATCCACGGCAACCTGTCCATTTCAGACGCTTTTGCGCAAGCGGACAATATACTGACCACGGCGGCTAAGGGCATTGCCGAAATCATCACGGTGCCGGGCTATGTCAACGTGGACTTTGAGGATGTGAATACCGTCATGCGGGAAAGCGGTGTGGCTATTATGGGCACGGCATCGGCAGAAGGCGAAGACCGGGCGCGCCGGGCCGTAGACGATGCCTTGCACTCTCCGCTGTTGGAAGACAATGACATCCGCGGGGCGCAGCACATCCTGCTCAATATCACTTCGGGTACGAAAGAGGTGACGATGGACGAAATCTTCGAGATTACCGAATTCGTGCAGGAAGAAGCGGGCTTTGGCACCGACTTGATCTGGGGTAACTGCTACGACGAGGAGCTGGGTGAAAAGATCAGCGTGACGGTGATCGCCACCGGCTTTGAGCACCGTCAGAAAAACCTGGAGCAAAAGGGCAAAGACAGCAAGGTGGTTGTGTCGCTGGATGACGACAAGGAACAGCCTCCAGCCGAGGAGCCGCCCAAAAAAAAGAAAGGTTTGGCCGATATCGGTTTTGAGCCTTCCGAGACGCAGGGAAGTAACACCTTTGAGTTTGACGATGTGCGCGAGACGGTCGACAAGTACCGCAACCGCTATTCCTACGATGAGCCTTACGCCAAGGGGGAAGCCCAAGAGCCTACACCGGAAGAGCGTAAGAAGTGGGAAGAAAAGGAGCGCCGCCGCCGCGAGCGCCTACGCAGCAACCGCGTGAAGCTCAGCAACCCGCAGACCATCATCGAACTGGAGAATGAGCCGGCCTACTTGCGCCGGGGCGTCTCCTTGGACGATGTGCCGGACGCCGGGGAGGAGTCGCGCTCGAAGTGGACGATTTCCGACGATGATGAGGTGGAGTTCCGTAGCAACGGCAATTCTTACCTGCACGATAATGTGGATTAAAGATTAATGGATCGATTTTTTAAGGACGGCTTGGGTGTTACGCCCGGGCCGTTTTTTTATGGTGCAGGTTTTCGCTTGAAGCCCAGCAGGAAGAACAAAGCCACCGCTATGCCCACCCCCGCCGGCACCAGCCATATACTCGACCACAAATGTGTTTGATCCGGGTAAGTAAACCATTCCACCACCTCCCCCGCCAAGTAAGCCCCGGTCAGCCCGCCGACCCCTTGCGACAAAAAGCTGATGAAGCCCTGTGTGGTACTGCGCACCGATACGGGCACGGCCTGGTCCAGGTATATCTGGGTAGCCAGCATGGTGAAATTGAAAGCCACGCCGTGCAGCAGTATGCCGAAGTACAGCATCCATAGCCCCTCGTCCATATTGCCAAAACTGAACAGGGCGTACCGCAAGCCCCAAGCACAAAGCCCGATGAAAATGATGTAGCGGATAGGCAGAAAGCGGAATACGAAGGGTAGTGTCAGCATAAAGAAAATCTCCGAGACTTGCCCCAGTGCCATTTTGCCCGCTGCCCCTTCCATGCCGATTTCCGTCAGAAAAGAATTGGTGAAACTGTAGTAAAAGCCCGACGGAATAGCGATACCCGCCAGCGCGATGACCAGCACGGCGATATTCCGCCGTTTGAGCAATGCCAGTATTTCTTCCCCAAAAAAGTCGCCAATACTTTTGA
>JAAAOU010000159.1 GCA_009908745.1 Bacteroidota bacterium | reverse complement strand
TCTTTTCGTCAAACGTTACGCCGTATTTGCCCATAATTTGATTGGCGCGGTCTTGGCTATGGTTGCAGCGGGCTTCCAAGTCGGCCAGCGATTCCTGTAAATTGTCGAGTTCTTGGCGTTTCAGTTCAGCTTGGTTTTGGAGCTGTTGTAGGGCTTGCTGGGCAGACTGCTGTTTCTTTTCCTGCTCGTCGAGCTGGCGGACCAACTGCTGTAGTTGGTTGCGTATAGCTTGGCGCTCCTGCAGCTGTTTTTCCGTGGCGGCTACCTGCTGCGCCAGCTGCCGGGTACTGGCCTGGTTTTCGTCTTGGGAAGGCAGGGTAGGGGTGACGTCCGCGATTTGCTGCTCGTAGGCCAGTAGGTTTTCAAATTGCTGGGCGACCTGGCCGCTGATGGCTTTGACTTCGTCGCCCTGCAGCTGCTTGATTTTGAGCTCGTTTTCCTGCTGCTCCTTGAGCAGTTGCCGGTGGTGGGCCAGTTCTTTATCGTACTTTTGCTGTACTTTTTGCAGATCGCGTTGGGCTTCATCTACAAATGGTTTGACCTCCTGCTGCCGGAAAGGGTGGTCCTTGGACAGGCAAAGGGGGCAGGGCTCGCCCTCCTGCAGTTTGGTCCGGTCTTTTTCGTAATTGGCAATCATCTGCTGCTGCTCGTAAACCTGCTGCCGGTACTCCAGCTCCTTTTTCCAGTCGTCGAGCTGATCGAGGGAAGCGAGCAAAGCGTTGTTGATATGGCGCTCCCGAGCCTGCAAGCCGCCGAGTTTGTCTTCCAGTTTGGCTTGTTCGCGGAGCAGCTCGGTGTAGGATTCACTCAGCCGCTGTAATTCTTGTAGCTTTCTAGCCTGTTCCCCTAGCCGTTCGATTTCCTGGTAGAGCAGGTCCATCAGCTCACTGCGGTGGGGGGCATAGTTGTCGGGGGCAAGGCTACGCAGCTGCGCTTCGGCTTTCTTGATATTTTCCTCCAGCTTTTCTGTTTTTTCCTGCTCGGCCTTGATTTGTTCTTGGGCATGCTGCCACTGCTGTTGGGCAGCGGCTTGCTTTTCGGTTTTGCTTTGGCGGTCCCGGTACAGCTGCCGGAGTTGGTCGTATTCGTCTTTTAGGCGGGGCAAGTCGGCTGAGAGGGCAGCATAGTCCTTGTGTTCCTGCAGCCAGTTATCGTGGGTTTCCCATTCTTTTTCCCAGGCTTGCAGTTGCTGCTCCAATTGCTTGGCTTGCTCCTTTTGCTGCTCAATGCCATCTGCCTTGGCTTTCAATTGCTGCTGCTGTTTGGCCAGGGGCTTTTTCCGGTTGGCCAATTCGATATCCAAGGCTTTGACCTTTTCGATAAGGGGGGCTTGTTCCGTCTGCTCTTGCTGGGCGGCTTGCAGCGTGGCTTTTTGGGCCTCCAACTGTTGGGTGGCTTTCGCCAAATGCGCCTTCATATCTGGTAATTGCGCCTCCAGTTCCGTAAGTGCCTTTTCCGTTTCTGCTTGTTGCGTTTGTTGGTCTTCCAAGCGTTGCAGCGTCAGGCGCAAAGGCAGGGCGCGGCGGTGGGCGGCGAGTCGTTCGGCTTCCGCTTGGAAAGAGACGGTTTGTTTGGTTACAGTCTCCTTTTCCTCCGCCAGCTTTTTCTTGCGATTTTTTAATTCTTCAACCTTCAGCAGCCAATTATGCTGCTCGCGCAGCTCTTTTACCTTCTTCTGCTGAGCTTCGGTAGCCGTTTGGAGGGCGGCAAGCTCCTCCCGCAGGGCGTTTTCCGTTTCCTCATCCATCAACTCTAGCATGCCGAGCTCCTGCTCGAGTTGCTCTAGCTGTTGTTTTTCTAGCTTGTGGCGCTCAAAGGCAGCGCGGGACAGCTGAGAATACACTTCCGTACCCGTTATGCGCTCCAGCAAGTCACTCCGCTCGGCGGGTTGGGCTTTGAGAAAAGCGGCAAACTCCCCCTGCGATAGCAAGACGGAGCGGCAGAAGCGGTCGTAGTCCAGGCCAGTGATTTCGGCGACCAGCCCGTCAATCTCCCCTTTTTTCTCGCCGATGATCTCAAAGGCTTGTGTTTCTGCATTCCACCGAGACAGCTCGCGGCGGGAATCCTGCAGCTTCCCATCAGGTTTCTCGTGCGCCCGCCACATGCTCCATTTGCTGCGGTAGCGCTGGCCCTTTACCTCAAACTCAACTTCCGCAAAGCTTTTGCCAGTGCCATAGGTCATCACCTCCTTTTCCCCATTTTTCCGGGTATTGCGTGGGATGCGGGCATATAGCGCCAAAGTCAAGGCGTCGAGTATGGTCGTCTTGCCCGCCCCTGTGTCGCCGGTAATGGCAAAGAGGCCTGCAAGGCTCAGCGGTTCCGCATCGAAATCCAGCTCGGTGGCGGTCCGAAGGGAATTCAGGTTCTGCAAGTGTATCTTTGTGATGCGCATGAGCTGTTCTTTAACCTCTACTTTTTATTCAGATCAACGGCTTGGTTGCTTATTCTTCCCACGCTTCGGCCATCCAAGTTTTCAATTCCCGGAAGGTGTCCATCAATTGGTCCATATCCTCCGGCGGGCTGCCGTAGCTTTCGCATTTCATCCGGAAGACTTCTTCGGTGGCTAGGCTGTCCAGGTCCGGCACCTGCGCTTCGTGCCGTTGATGGCGTTTGGGGTAGCGGGCCCGTATTTTGAGAAGTTCCAGATTCATATCCGCCGTATGCTCTTGTAGCAGCTGGCTCAGTTGCGGGACTAGGCGGTCCAGGTCGACTTGTACTTCCACCCAGGGGGTCAAGCCTTCACGCTCTTTGGCGGCAAAGCGGTCGAGGCTGGCCTTTACTTCCTCCAGGGTGCCGCTGATGGTTTTCAGGCGGCGGAAGGTCGGTACGGCTATAGCTTGGGTTCGCTGCAGGGTTTTGCCCGCGAATTCAAGCAGGTACACGCTTTTGTCATCTTTGGTTTCGCTGAAGCTCAGGGGGATGAGCGAGCCGGAGTAACGCACCCGTTCTTGTTCGCCCACCATCTGCGCCCGGTGGATATGCCCCAGCGCCACATAATCGTAAAGCTTCGGGAACTGCTCGGCGTCTATGTTCTCAATATTGCCGATGTAGATATTGTCCTGTTTGGCGGAAGCCCGCGCCCCGGTAGCGTACAGGTGGCCCATAGTGAGTACGGGGACATTTGCAGGGTCGTAACTGCTCTGAATGTACTCGGCCAGCTGTTCGTAATGCTGCTGTATGCCGAGGCGTATGCGCTCGCTGCGGCCCAATCCGGTTTCGCCCGCCACGCTGTAGCGCAGGTCGCGGTCGCGCAGGAAAGGCACAGCGGCGATGACGGCTTCCAAGTCACCAGCTTCGTCCCTCCACTCGACCACCTCTTCTGCGGGGGATTTGCCAGCCGCGCCGATGACGTGCACGCTGAGTGCTTTGAGCAGTTCGCTCGGCGCGTTGAGCATGGCCGGCGAGTCGTGGTTGCCGCCCGTAATGACGATGTGGCGGCAGGAGGTACGCAGTAGCTTTCGCAAAAAGCGGTAGTAGAGCCGCCGGGCGTAGTTGGGTGGGTTGCCGGTATCGAAGATGTCTCCGGAAACCAGCAGCCCGTCCGCCTGCTCCTCTTCTATGGTGCCGAGCAGCCAATCTAGGGCGAGCCGGTGTTCTTCCTCGCGTTCGTTGTGCAGGAATTTCTGCCCCAAGTGCCAATCTGATGTGTGGATGATTTTCATACTGCTTTCCAATTACGAGCGTGATGATAATGAATTTTCCTGACTCTACAGCGGTCCTGCAAAAATCCCTACCTTTACCCCAAAACATGCTGTACCCACGCCTGACTTTAAACTGCCGCGGCCGGCTGCTGTCGCTTGACGAACCGGTGGTGATGGGCATTTTGAATGTGACGCCGGATTCTTTCTTTGACGGGGGGCAGTACAACAGCGCAGACGGTGCCTTGCGGCAAACGGAGCGTATGCTAGAAGAAGGGGCGGCTATCATCGATATTGGGGGCATGTCCTCCCGGCCGGGGGCTGCGATGATCGAAGTGGAAGAAGAATTACAGCGGGTACTGCCCCCGATCGAAGCGGTAGCCTCAACCTTTCCCGAAGCCATCATCAGTATCGACACCGTGCGATCGCAGGTGGCGCGACAAGCCGTGGAAGCCGGCGCTGCTATCGTCAATGATATTTCGGCGGCGGCTTTCGACGAAGCGCTGTACCCTACCGTAGCCGAACTTGGGGTTCCTTACATACTCATGCATATGCAGGGCAGCCCGAAAACCATGCAGCGCAATCCCGAGTACGAGGATGTGGTACGCGAGGTGTTGGACTTTATTATCGCGGAGGTCGGCAAACTGCGGGCCTTGGATGTCAAGGATATCGTGATCGACCCCGGCTTTGGCTTTGGCAAAACCGTAGAGCACAATTACCAGTTGCTCAAGCAGATGCACGTTTTCGGCATCACAGAGCTGCCGATACTCGCTGGCCTGAGCCGCAAGTCGATGATCAACAAAGTCTTGAAGACCAAACCAGAGGATGCGCTCAACGGCACCACCGCCTTGAATATGGTAGCTTTGCAGCAGGGCGCGAAGATTCTTCGGGTGCACGATGTGCGGCCTGCCGTAGAAACTATTAAATTGTGGCAACAACTCAATAATACCTAAGCTTTGTCAGCCATCAGCGAAAAAGAGATCACGAAATCCACCCTGAAGTTCCTCAAGCGGCACTACCGCTACCGGGAGCGCGATGGCCTCACGGAGCTGTCGGCTGACCGTAGAGGGGCGGGCGGCATTGTGGCCGATGGTTTCGTCTCTTTCCCTAAGCCAGGTGGGGAGTTGTTCCAAGCGACTTTCGAGGCCACCTCCCTTGACAAGCGGCACGAGGTGGCTTACCAACTGCGGCGGCCGTTGCTGCGGTGGGATGCTTCGGCTGCGGCGGCTTTGCTCGCGGCTGGTACCTATGCGTACGGGTTTTACGCCAGCTGGTGGTCTTTGGCACGCTTGGGGTTGTGGGGCTGCCTGGCGTTGGTGGCTTTCTTTTTTACCCTCTTCTACTTTGCTTATTTACTGCTCGGCCGTTCTTGGCGGCGGTATCGGTACATCTACGCTGTGGAGCAGTTTAAGCAGTACTTTGCCGATGAGCAGTGGATTGCGATCGGGGAGGATGTGTTCGCCAATCTCCATCAGGACCCTTACTACCAAGAGTTGCGCCGGCAGTGCATCCTCCATGGTTTTGGCCTGGTTGTCGTACGGGCGGATGGCCGGCCGATGATGCAGATGACGCCCGCCCGTGTGGATACGTTCAAAGACAAACGGCGAAACATCGCTTTGCTAGAAGCCGGGGACGGCAAGCGACAGCTTCCGCCTGGAAATACGCCGAATTGGATGCAGCAATTCCGGGGCGGCAATTTACGGCGCTACAAATATCAGTTGCTGTTTTGCTTGCTGTCTGCTTTCGTCGTGGGGGATTTGATGTACCAAGAGTGGCAGCAGAATAAAGTAGAAGATTTTGAAGACCGCGATGAATATGTAGAACGGATGCAGGAAACGCGGCAGGCGAACCGGGAATGGCGGGAGATGGATTTCGACTTTGTGATTGACACGCCCTACGTCTGGCCCTACCCCATACGCTCTGATATTAAGCCCTACGAAGGGGTCAATCTGAGCATTCCCGATAGGCCCGTGGCGGAGGTGCGCCCGGACCGTGGGCTAGATTTTTCCCGCCGCGGTTTTATCGCCCAATTGGAAGTGGAAGAGGGAAGTTATGTGTACGATTGTTCCCGCATCCGGCAAACGGACAAGCCGCTTTATATTTTGCAGGTCGGCAAGTACAATGCATTCTCTGCCGCTACGCAGCGTATCGAGCAGTTGCGGCAGTACGACCTGGCAGCGAGTGCGATATGGCTGGGCTGTTTCGGGGAGATGGAGACGGGCTACGCGTTGTATCTCGGCCTGCTGTTCACCGATATCCGTCAGGCCAGAGAGGCACTGCTGAACTACGAGCGGGTGCTAGGAGATGATGTGCTGGGGCTGGAGATTCGGGTGCGGGCGCTGAATCCAAAGTAGCTAGCCTGTTGAACGAGATGAAAAACGGAGGGGCACCCACTTTTAGCCTATTATAATTCTAACAGAACAAGTCCTATATTTGCATCGCAACTACAGTGCAAAACTCCAGACATTCCCTCAAAATAAGACGGCCAGAAAACACAGTATCTATGATGAAGTCATTCCTTCTAACGGGGGTAGCGGTGGTGGCCGCTATGTCCTTGGCTATCGCCCAAAACTGCGACGATTTTACCCTTACGCTCAGCCCGGATACGGCACTTTGCAGCCCCGGGGCCGAAGCCAGCCTGTCGGGTACCGCTAGCTCCCTGCCCTTCGAATGGAGTTGGAGCCCCGCTACGGGCTTGAATACCGCTGATCAAAGCAGTGTGTTGGCCCAGCCCATCGTTACGACCACCTATACCCTTACGGCGAGGGCCATTCGGGAGAACTTGATTTTCAACGGCAACTTTGCGCTCGGTGCGGTGGGGTTTACCACTGATTATGACCCGGCAAGTGGTGGCCCGAACGGCCCGCTCGATAATGAGGGCGAGTATGCGGTAGACGATGACCCCAGCGATACCCACCAAGACTTTGCGCCCTGCGGCGACCATACCACGGGAGACGGCAACATGTTGGTCGTCAACAGTTCCGCTAGCCAAGACCAAGTCTGGTGCCAGGTCGTGAGTGTGACGCCCAATACCGATTATGCCTTTAGCGCTTGGGCAACCTCCGTCTTCCCGGACAACCCAGCCAACTTGCAATTCTCCTTCGATGGCCTGCTGCTGGGTAGTGTTTTTAACGCCAGCAGCACCACCTGCGAGTGGCAGCAGTTTTTTGCCACTTGGAATTCTGGCCCTAGTACCGATGTGGAAATCTGTATTACGAACGTCAACGACGAAGCCTCCGGCAACGACTTTGCCATAGACGACGTAGCGTTTGGCGAAATTTGCGAAGCCAGCGCCGAGGTGACGGTGACGGTAGGGGAGGAGCTGCCCGCCCCGCAGCCCGATTGCGCGGCTAGCAGCAACAGCATGGCCTTGACTTGGCCGGCAGTAGCGGGAGCCACCGATTACGTGGTGAACGTGCTGAACGCGCCCGCTGGCAGCTTTACTGCTGATACGGCGTACATGGTAGACGGCTTGGCACCCGGGCAAACCGTAGACTTTGAGCTGCAGACCCTGCAAGGGGAGTGCGCTGGCCCGGTGAACACTTATAGTTGCACCACGCTAGAATGTCCGGATTACAGCGTGGAAGTCACGGCTTACGACAGCATCATATGCGAGGGGGGTGCTGCAAATGTAGAGCTCGCCATCAACAGCTCTAGCGAAGGGCCCTTCACCTTGACGGTGGAAATTGGCGGTTTGCCTGCCTCTTTTGACAACCTTAGTGCAGGCACCAATACTATTGCCTTGCAATTGAATAACAGCAGTACCCTTTCCTTCACCGGCTTATCCGATGGCGCGTACCCAAACTGTACTATCGGTGGACTGCCGGAAGACCGGAGTATCACGGTGGAAACCGCGCCCTCTGCCGGTCAGCCTTTGCCCTACAGCGCCTGTGCCGGCACTGCCACCGTCCTGCAACTGGAAGAAGCCTTGCAAAATGCCGACGAGCCTGGCCGCTGGGAAACAGTAGCGGGTTCCCCGGCTTTGGGAAGCGCTTTTGACCCCGTTGCAGCAACGGTAGATGTTGCCGCACTAGTTGCTGGGGACTATCAATTGCAGTACATTGCCGAAGCGCTGGCTTGCCCTAATGATACCACTGTCTTGCCCCTTACTATACACCCACTGCCGCAGGTCATGGCGGGAGGCTCCTTCACGCTCGATTGCACAGAAACAGAAGCTCAGCTCGGGCAAGCGGATAACGGGCAAGGCTGGCGTTACGCTTGGGACAACTTGTCGGGCCCTGCTCCTGAACCCAGTGATGCCCCGCAAGTTACCGTGAATACTGCGGGGGTTTATGTGCTGCAGGTGCTTGACCCTAACACGGGATGTAGCGCTTTGGATACGGCGGTCGTCGAAGACCTGTCCTCCGATCCGGAGCCGCTGCTGCGAGTATTACCAAGCAATTGCCCGGGAGAAAAAGGCGCAATCGTGGTCGATTCGGTATTGAATGGCAACGGGCCGTTTGTCTACAGCATAGACGGGGAAAACTTTGGCGCGAAGGCCGAATTCACCAATCTGCCGGCAGGCCAATACGAGATTACCGTTCAGGATATTGGCGGTTGTGAAGGTACGGCGGCCGCCCAGCTGAGTGAGAACAACAGCTTTACGGCTTCCATCACCGCTTCGCCCGGCCGCCGGGTTGTGCAGGGGGAGAGTGTAGAACTACAGGTCGATTACTTCTTGTCGGCCGGTCAATTAGCTAGTATCGATTGGAGGCCGGCACCGGATAGCTGCCAAGGATGCCCGCAGGTCAGCGTACAGCCGCAGCGCTCTCAAGTCTACATCGTGGCCCTGACAGACGAGCAGGGGTGCACGGTAAAGGATACGATCAATATCATTGTCGAGCAAGAGCGCCGCGTGTATGCGCCTAACGCTTTTTCCCCAAACGATGATGGCGTGAACGACCGCTATTATTTCCAAACGGGCCCTGAGTTCGTACGGGGGGTAAGCTGGCGCGTTGTCAACCGTTGGGGGGGAATCGTGTTTGAAGCCGAGAACTTTGTATTAAATGATCCGGCTGCGGGCTGGGACGGCACTTTTGAAGGGGAAAAGTTGCAAGCTGGCGTCTACACTTTCGTCGCTACCCTAGAATTGTCAGGTGGGCGCAATTACCAATTTGGCGGTGCCTTGCATCTGATACGATAGAGTTTTATCTTCACCCCCGTATTTTGCTGTATACATGAGGCGTGTAAAACGGCAATGAAACCAGCACCCATGAGAATTACTGTATGCTGTTTGGCAGCGCTATTATCGCTATTGTCTTCCCCCACAACGGGTCAGAGTGTTGTCGTGAATAACCCCTCTAGCTGCGGGCTAGGGCTTGACCTTACCGATGCTTCCTGCGACCCTAGTGTCAATATCGTACCTGATCCCGATGTAGTGGTGGTCAACGTCAATAATGCGGGCGGTACGGTATTGGGGCAAGACGTGGTGCTTGCTGAAGTACAGCTGATTATCCGGCATACTTGGGCCAATGACTTGGATATTAGCCTGCGTTCCCCGGCTGGGGTAGAAGTGCTGCTAACCAGCGATAATGGTGGCGGAGACGACCACTTTGGCGATCCGGATAGCCCTGCTTGCGGCGCACCCGCCCGGCTCAGCATGGGGAGTTGTGTGTCTGTAGAAGAAGGTCAGCCCCCTTTTACCAGCCAAATTT
>JAAAOU010000175.1 GCA_009908745.1 Bacteroidota bacterium | reverse complement strand
GCCGCCTGCGGATAAGGGCCCGATCCCCCCGGTACCGCTGCGGGTAATAGAGCTGGAGATTTTGTTGGGCGTGTATTTGTGCGCTGAATTGACGGGGGGCTCGGCCAAGCTCGATATATTATCCCGGCCGAAGCGGGAGCTGCTCATGATGCCAGCCCGCAGGTAGGTAAGGGTATCAAAACCGGCCCAGCGTTGCTGTTTGGGCTCGGGGCTCAGGATGATCAAAGGAGCGGCTGCGGGGTCAAACTCAATGTCGGCCGCATCCTCTTCCACTTCGTAAGCTTCGGCATTGAGGCGGTCTTCCCGCAGGGGCTCATCGGCAAGCTCACGATTCCCATTGTAGGCGAAATGCCCCCACTGCCGGTACATCGGCCCGAAGATCAGGTCTTCATCCGGCGGGCGGGTATGCACACTTGCTTCCCGGACTATGGTGTCGGTGGCGGAAGCAATTTCCACTGCTGCATCTCCGAGCAAGAAGGCGGGGAAAGCCGGGTCCTCCTCGATCAGGTCATGGTCAATGTGGTACGCCAGATAGATAGAGTCGCCAGCGGGCAGCTCTACCGTAAAAGGATTGATGCCGGTAAGTGCTCCTTCTTCAAAGCGGAAGGTCTGTCTGCCGTAGAGGCGCTGTTTCCCCTTAACCGAGCAGGTGATGTCAAAGCCGACTTGGTAGGGCGTATCCGGGAAGGGCGTATTGACGGTATCCAGCTCAAATTGAGCTTGAATGGAGTAGGTGGTAGAGTCGGAAGGCTGCCAGATCGGAGCCAGGCGCTGTAGGCGGTTGTACATGCTAAACCCTACCGCTGGGCAGAACTCCAGCCCTGTCGTAGGCGTACCGTCCTCTGTAGACAAGTACTTCAGGTTAGGCACCCAAGAAATGGCCGGCCAGTCTACATTTGTTTCGCATGCTACCCGGAATTGCCAGATTTCCTGGGCAGATACAGCGCGGGTGAACGCTATGGGCAGCGCTTCCACCTCTTGATGCCAGGGCAGCAGGGTGTCGTAAACAAGGGTTTCGTTCCCATCTTCCAACTGCACCACTTGGACCCTTACGTCATCGGAGGTGACGGGTTTAGAGAACTGCCCATCTGCTTCTACGGTCCCGGCTAGCGGCAAAGTCACCGCCTGCTCGGCGGGCAAGACAAAGTCGTCGCTGGCCTGGTAGCGGTAGTAGGGCTTGTTGTTGGGGTCGGCGTAGGTGGTGTCTCGGTCATTGTAAAACACCAAAGGGTCCCAGGCTAACTGATCATAAGCCCCGTCGTCGATGGACTGCAGGCGGAAATAAATGCAGTCGCCCCGCTCCACTTCGATATCATTGACGGCATTGGCTGCGGGCACTGCGCTCGTAAGGCCATCGGGCAGCAACTGCTCCTGCCACAGCACTTCCCCCCCTTTCTGAATGGAAACTTGTACGCCATCGTTGTAGCCGTAGGCGAGTGCCTGCGGGTCGTCATTGTTCAGCAAGGTGACGCTTCCTGCGATTTGCACCCTTCCATCAAAGGGCGCTTCCCACATGCGGACCAAATCGTGTAGAGGATGCTGATCGACCAGGCTGTCGATTTCCTCAGCGCTTGGAGGAGGAGGGGCAACGTCTCCCAGCTCTCCTTCGAAGATGGGGCTAGGCGTCAGCTCACTCTGCAGGGTAAATTCGGGCAAGCCTTCTCCATTGATGTAGCAGAAGTACCCCTTTCGCTCATTGGCCAAGTCGATGAGCGCATCGCCGTTTAGGTCTACAAAGTAGGTTCTTGTCGTATTGGTTGCCCAGGTCTGCGTGTACCCGAGATAGCCGCCCGCCGGATGCCCCTCCACTCCGGCGGAATTGCCGACTGTGGCGGTGCGCTCGAAAGAATTGCTGAATCCAAGCACCGGCAGTTTGGGGCCAAAGCCATCTTGGCCATTGTTGGGCCGGAAAGAGAGCTGCCCATCGCTCCAGAATAATTTGTCGGGCAAGCCATCCCCGGAGATGTCGACTAGGCTGGCCAAGCCTTCGGAGCTAGCCTGCATGCGGTTGTAGTTCCCTCCTCCGGTATTGGTTTTGGCAACCGGGTTGCCCAGTACGCTACCCACTGTTACCGACAGGCCAGCGCTGAAGCTGTTAGAAGTGGAGGTGCCAGTTACCGTGGCGCTTTTGTCGATACTGGAAACGAGATCCCCTTCCAGGCCGTCGGAAGGGCAGTCCCAGGGCTGCGGAGGGCCAAGCGGGAGGTATTCGCCCTCCTGCCGCACTTCGTCGTAATACTCGAATTCATGGGCGTAGAAGAGCTCGCCCTTACGGTCCCATTCGGCGACCCGCCGCAGTAGGGTCTTGAAGAACGGCCCTTCTTCATACTCCATACGGTAAGAACGCACCAACTGCGCTTGGAAGTAAACCTCAATGCGGTGGAGCAGGGCGGCAGTAACGCGAATAAAGCCGTAACGGGCATCGCTTTCCACGTCTTTCCGCTCGTATCCATCTGCACTTTCCCGGTGCAGCTCTATGCGGTAAGGGCCCTCCGTATTGCCGTGGCCGGTGTAAGTAATGCTGCTCAGGTAGATTTGACGCCCTTTTATGCCGCTGCCTGCAACCTCCGTATTTTCTTCGACAGTGTAGTGGTACCGGACGAAGTTGCCGTCGAGGTCCTGCGTTTTCAGCAGCATCCACTGGGCGATGTGCCCGTCATCATCCTGCAGCACCCCTTCGAACTGATCGGCACTCTGGCCGGGCAAACCGCCGTAGAATTGCCGCCGGCCATCTTTGCTGATGACCTCCCAGCGGTAGTTCTCCGGGCGGTTGCCGTGGCGGATGATTTTCTGGAACGCCCCCTCCACGCTTGGGTAGAAGCTTTTGGGGCCAGCCTGCCGGGGCTTCCACGCTGCGCGGTGGCTGACGGGGGTAAGCTGCCCGCCATCGAGCAGGTAGGTTTCTGATTCCAGCTCCTCTGAGTAGCGGGGAACGCCCCACCGGGTATCCACCTCAATGGAAGAAGGCGCAAGCGACCAGCCGAGGCCCAGCCAGCCGTTGCCTGCTTCGCTGCTGTATGCTAAGGCCAGCTGCGGTTGCAAGCCGTTTCGGCCGGGCGGGATTTTGATGGGAAAGGAAAGGTTGGCGCTGCCTTGCTGATTGGCGGCCGGCAACTCAATGGGGACTATGCCTACGGCCGGGCTTACGGCCTCCTTGCTGGCAATGGTAGTGGGGGCGTACCCGTTGGTGGGCGCTGTGATAGGGCTAGGCCTAAGCTGAGGAAGCGT
Source organism: Bacteroidota bacterium (assembly GCA_009908745.1). GTDB lineage: Bacteria > Bacteroidota > Bacteroidia > Chitinophagales > Saprospiraceae > Phaeodactylibacter. The sequence goes on along the minus strand of JAAAOU010000175.1, from coordinate 6,136 downwards.
TGAGCGTTCCTGCAGCTGGCAGGAATCGTAGCAGTTTAGCTCCTTGGGGCTTGCATTTTCCATTGCTTCGCCTGCCTTGGGCACAGGTGTAGTTGGTAGGGTAAACGGGCCGATGTACTGAAGGGCTGTAAAGAGCAAGGTGTATATCAAAGGGTTCATAGGTTACGTGGTTTTTAGGATTGGACAATAAGCCGGAGTGTAGTGGTTTGCCCCAGTGCGCTCAGTTGTAGCAGATAAGTGCCGGGCCGCGGCAGGCTCCTGCGAAATTGGCAGTAAAGCCCGTTTTCTTGCTGCTCCTGGCAGACCAGCCGCCCACTGGCATCGAACAAACGCATGTTGACTAGAGCAGCTTCCCGCAGCCGTACGTCTACCCGAAAAGGCGAACCGGCAGCCACCGGGTTGGGCATCAGTTGAATAGAATGAAAAACACGGCTGGCCGGCCCTGTGACGTCGAAGCGGTGCCGCTTTACGCAGCCCTCTTTGTAGACCACCACTTCATACTGCCCGCTGGCTTTAATTTCGGCTTGCGCAGCCTGGCTGAACACTTTTGCCCCCTTCCGCCATTCGTATTGCCAATTATTTCCCCCATCAGAAGGGCGGGCATTCAGCAGTAACCGGCTGCCTTTATCCCAGCTGTATTGTGCCCGCAAAGGGATTTCCGGGCCTCCTTCGGACGAAAGGAAGAATTCACGGCGGAAGTGCTCGCCCTGGCTATCCGACACCAATAGCTGGTAGGAGCCGGGTAGTAGCTTGGAGAAGCGAGCCAAGGCGCCCGCCGAGGGGATGGTTTGGGTGCGTTTAGAGCCGGCTCCGTGCGACAGGGTGAGGCGGTAGGGCGCTTGCCCGCCGGCCATTTTCACATTCAGGCTACCCGGGGAACTTCCGTCGCAACGGGGTTGCTGGGCTGTGGCGTGGACGATCATATCGGGGCCTTTAGCGAGCGAAAACACGGCTCGGTCGTTGTCGCGGCTGCCCCAGCGCAATCCGCTGGCTGTCTGTTTTTCGCCGCTCTGTCCGAGCGGGAAATAAGCCGTTTGCTCTGCCCGGAACTGGCCGCTGCCGCTGTAGTCGACCGCTAGCCAGTACCGCTCATGGCCCTGGGGCGGCTCAAAAACAATACGGGGGTCAAGGGTAAGCTGCGTCGGCAAGCTGTCTAACGGGCCGGTGATTTGGAGGAGCCACTCCCGCTGCAGGCGGGTTGGATGCAGGGGTTGAGGCTCAGCCCATTGCATCGGCCGGCCGTTATCTCCCCAAACCAAGAAACTGTGGGGAGCAGGCAGGCTGTCTTCCAGCGAGATAACCAGCTGCCCAGCGGCATGGCTGCTGGTGGATTGGCTTTGGTACAGGCCGCTGCCCGGGTCCCAGGCAATGCCCGCAACCCGGTGGTGGTAGGCGGCTTGGCGCGCCCCTTCCCATACGATCTGCCCGCGGCTGTCCAAGTAATTCACCGGGTCCGGCGAACGGAGGCAAATGCCGTATTTCAAAGCCAGATAAGAGTAAACCTGCTGCCGTTCCTGAGCGCTCAACAATCGGTCAAATGCGATCCACTCGGGCAACAAGCCCTGCAAATTTTGCACAGGAAGGCGGTGCCGCCCTTCTAATGCCCCCCATTGCAGCCACCGCTGCCGGGAACTGTCAGCATTGAGCTTCGATTGGAAAAAGTGCTTCAGTACGACCTCTCCGCTGTGTTGGCCTGGATAATTCATGTAGTGGAACTGCTTCAGGTCAGCGATACGGTGGGTAGTCATCAGCGTCGGTTGGCCGTCCACTGGGCGCAGGCTCCACAGTACTTGTTCGTTGATGCTGTCCTTGGCCTGGCAGACTGTAAACAGCTCTACCGGCCTGCCACCGGGCAGGGGCCACCTTTCCTGGCTTGGCGCTTCCGGCAGAAGGCGCAGGGCCGGATGGTAATTGAGGGTGCCATCTGCCTGATTAAGCAGGGCCGGAGGGCTTTGGGGCGAGCCGCCCGCGGATTGCCAGAAGCAACCCTGGGCATCCCGGGCTGTTTCGTACCAGAACAGGGGTGCCGATACGCCGCCTGGTTGCTGGGAAAAAGCTATGCAGCCCGAAAGCCATAGTGGGAGAAAAAGGAGAAATCGGTTCATGATCGCGGGATTTGAGTTTTACCGGAAGGGTATGGCGTAAGCCAGCGACAGCTGGAAGGTCTGCGTCGGATTATCGTTCTCAATAAAGAAATAACCGTTGGCCTGGGTTTCGATAGCGTCTGAAAGGCCGTAGAAATAGCGGGCGCCGATGCTCAAGCCACCGACAAAATCGTAGCCGAACCCTGCCCCGAGGTTGAGCAGGGTTTCGCCTTTGAGAACGTTGCGCAGATTCTGCTGTATTTGCAGGTTTGGCCCGATATCCGGCCGGTTAGAATCGTAGTAGATTTGCTCATTGGAGGTATTGAAGGCCAACTGCAGGCCGCCGTTGAGCTGCAGGCCGCCCTCCCGGTCACCGGTCAGGTATACCTTCACAAAGGTGCCTACCTGCAAATACTGGTAGTTGAAGTCGATTTGGTATTCCAACTCGTCTACATCACTATAAGAAAAACGGCTGCTGAGCACGCCATAGAGGATTTCTGGTTGCAGGGCGATACGCGATACCCCGTCGAATCGATAGTGGAAAAAGATACCGCCGACGTAACCGAGCTGTGGCTCTACGGCGGTGCTGTAGGTGTCTGGGCTGAAAAAAGGCGGTATGATGGTCGTGGCTACCTCATCAATGCGGTGGTAGGTGGCACCACCCTTGAACCCCCAAGCGTAAACGCCATCCTCGTAGGGCGTATCCATTTGAGCAAAGGCGGAAAAACAAAACAGTAGGCCGATGGCTAGCGATAGCATTTTCATAGGCTGTAGTTTATACCAAGCGTTCAGCATAAGTTTGTTGAGCTTATTGCCGAAAGCTTACAATCGTAAAAGTTGAAGAGCTGATTTTCCGGAAGTAGATGTCAGCTAGAAGCCAAGGCTGTGCAGTATATTTGAGTGTTTGGGGCTGTGCTACCCCACTTCTCAAATATACACAAAAATTTTTGAGCGCCCAGCTGTATGCCTTTGATTGTCATAGATATCCGGGATACCGAATATGATACGCTGATGCCGACACAGTGCGCTTGCCAACGGTAGGCAAATAAAGGGCTGGCGGCACGACGGCTGCCAGCTTTTTGTGTATATTTGAAATTATGAAGTATCCGATCGGTATACAAGATTTTAGCGAGCTGCGTAAAGGCAATTATGTTTACGTAGACAAGACCGAGCGCCTTCATAAAATTATAACGGAGGGGAAATACTTTTTTCTATCCCGCCCCCGGCGCTTTGGCAAAAGCCTGTTGCTGTCTACTATGTACGAGCTGTACAGCGGTAGGCGGGAGCTGTTTGAGGGCTTATGGATTGAAAATCAGTGGGATTGGGAAGGCATGCGGCGGCCGGTGATTTGGCTGCGGTTTGCTTCTTTCAACTACAAAGATAACGAGCTGAAAGCGGCGATTTGGGAAGGTATGGAAAAAGTAGCCGAAAGTTTGGGGGTTGAAATAAATAAGGGAGCATTCGTCCATCCGCTACAACACCTCATTCAAAAGGCGCACCGCAAATATGGACAAAAAGTAGTACTGCTCATCGACGAGTACGATAAGCCCATCATCGACTACCTTGATGAACCAAAAGAGGCGGAAGCCAAGCGGGATACGCTGAAGTGGTTTTATTCTGTTATAAAGGACAGCGACCCTTACCTAGAGCTCGTCTTCATCACTGGTGTATCCGCCTTCAGCAAAGTCAGTATCTTTTCTGATCTAAATAACCTTTACAACCTTTCCCTATCGCCCGTCGCCAAAAACCTGAACGGGATCACCCAAGAGGAAATCGAAGCCAACTTCCAGCAACCGCTGCAGTCCATAGCGGAAGAACAAGGCCTAAGCTACACTGCCTTGCTAGAGGAAGTCCGCAAGTGGTACAATGGCTACTCCTGGACGAAAGGCGAACGCGTCTACAACCCTTTTTCCCTGCTCAATTTTCTACAGACTCGCGAGTTCCACAACTTTTGGTTTGAAACGGGCACCCCGACCTTCCTGCTCAAAGCAGCCCGGCAACAGCGCTACTACAATTTCAGTGGCCAGCAAGCCTCCCGCCTCACGCTGACCGAATTTGAGCTGCGGAAACTTCAGCCCATTCCCGTCCTTTTTCAAACGGGCTACTTGACTATTCAATCAGGGCCCGACCGTACCGGGCTGTATACGCTGGACTACCCCAATGTAGAGGTACAATCTGCGTTTGAGGAACGCTTACTCAATCTCTACGCCGAAGACAACAGGCGAGAAGCCGGCATCAGGATCAGCCGATTGCTAGATGCGTTGGAAGCGAATGATATAGAGACCGTCATTGAGATCATAAACGCTACCTTCTCCAGCATCCCCTACGAGCACTGGCAAAAAGAAAACGAGCACTTTTTCCATGCTCTGATACACCTCACGTTTAGCTTATTAGGTGCGTATATACAATCAGAGGTGCATACCTCCCGTGGCCGCCTTGATGCTACTGTACAAACCAAGGACTATATCTTCATCTTGGAATTCAAGTTGGACCAAGATGCAGAAACGGCTTTGACCCAAATCATAGACAACGATTACTTCGGTCCCTATCAGGACAGCTCAAAGCAAAAATGGGCGGTAGGTGTAGCTTTCTCGACAAAGACCAAAAAAGTAGATGATTGGACCACCCAATTGATCGATTGATGCATCTACGCTGCAAACCATCTCCCCCAATGCCTGTTATGCAAGTATGAAAAATATAACCCTCTTATTGGCAATCGCCTTTTGCACTAGTACCGCTTTGGCTCAAACCACAGCCATGAAACACGAATTCACCGCATCCGAACTCCCATGGCGCATCGTCAACGATGGCGTGATGGGCGGTTTGTCGAAAAGCCAGATGCAGGAGACGGCAGAAGGGCACGCCCTTTTTACCGGCACGGTCTCTTTAGAAAACAACGGCGGCTTTGCTTCTACTAGGACCGACGTGCCCGATGAAGCCAGTACGGGAACCCGCACCATTCAAATCCGTGTGAAGGGCGACGGCAACCGCTACAGCTTCCGCTTAAACCCCAAAGGGCCTTTCGGACGGGTCTCCTACCGGGCGTATTTCGATACGGAAGCGGGTAAGTGGCAAGCGTTCACCCTTCCGGTTTCGGACTTCACGCCTACCTTCAGAGGCCGGGTATTGCCCGATACACCGTCTTTGGAGGGGCAAACCTTGGAAGAGATGGGTATCCTGATTGCCGATAAGCAGGAGGGGGCATTTGAGTTGGTGATTGACTGGATAAAGATGGATTAGACCTTTTTCCTTGCCGACTACTAGCTGTTGTATTTCCCTCACTTTCAAAGGCAGTGTTCAAAAATATATTTCTCATGCAGACACGCAAAGATCGCACAGGAAGGTGACGGTCAGTGGGTAAGCTACGCTAGCGTTTCAGCAGACACTGCTAAATGTACCCCCCAGCCAACGATCCAGATTTAGTAGGTGTAAATAACAGACAAGTCCTCTCCCGCTGGATTGCCGATTAGAATACGGAGCTCCTCCTCCCCCTCCACCCGAAGTGGTTTCAGGTTGAAGGTCACTTCTTCCGTAATCAATGCTTCGCAGTTGTCGTCGTCATCCAAAGCGACGCGCACAAAACGGGTGAGCGGAGCGGTCTCCCCGAGCTGAAAAGCACCGACCAAATCAAAGTCCACCTCCTTGCACCCTCCGCCATACTGGAAGCGCAGGTATAAGCAATCGCCCTCTATACTGGCTTCTCTTAGAAAATACGGATCGTCTGAACCATTTTGGTAAGCGGAATTATCCAGTAAAGCTAAGGCATCACAAGGGGCCGGATCCTCACAGGAACAGCTGGTATTTTGCTTTTCGCAAGACAGCGTAAGGGAAAAAATTAGTACGAAAAATAATAGGTTTTTCATGGGAATACTGTTTTTAGTTAATCACTCTACTGTTGTGACGAAGTGAAGCAGACGATGGGTTGGGTCACAAACGCTCTTGACGCAACGCTAGCACCAAGCTCACCGCACACCCCACAAGCAACACGCTCTGTATCAGCCCCCCGGAGATGGAGGCCGACTGCAAAGCCTTTAACCCGCCCACTAGAATGA
>JAAAOU010000132.1 GCA_009908745.1 Bacteroidota bacterium | reverse complement strand
TATCAACGAATACCTAGCATCCCTGCCACAACGGGAAGACTATATCTACAAAGTCAACCGGGGGGACTTCAAGAAAGGTGACCTCAAAACCAGCAAGATCCAAACCGAAACGGAAAAAATGGAGCGCCTGCGGGCAGCGGTTGCCTTATTCCCCGACTACCAAAAAGCCATGCGCGAAGCCCGCCGCTACGACTACGATGACATGATCCTCTGGGTGCTTGACGCTTTCGAAAAGCACGAAAACCTGTTGCGTTCCTACCAAGAGCGTTTTCTGTACTTGCTGGTGGATGAATACCAAGATACCAACGGCGCACAGAATGCCATCCTCCGCAAGCTCGTCGAGTACTGGGACCAGCCCAACCTGTTTATCGTGGGCGACGACGACCAGTCCATCTACGAATTTCAGGGGGCGCGGCTTAAGAACCTGACCGACATCTACCAGGCGTACCGTACCAACCTGAGCCTGATCATGCTGCGCAGCAATTACCGCTCCACCCAGCATATACTTGATGCTTCCCGCGCCCTAATTCAGCAGAATCAAATCCGCATCATCAATAGCTTACAGGAGCTGGAGCTAGAGAAGGTGCTGGTCGCCCAGCAAGATCAAGACACTCCACCTGCCCCCACTCCTACCGTGAGTGCCTTTCCCAGGCCAATACAGGAGGAAGTGTGGCTGGCCGACGAGCTGCAGCGGCTACACGAGGCCGGCTTCCCGCTAGAAGAAGTGGCCGTCATCTACGCCAAGCACCAGCAGGTAGATGGCCTGATGGAACTGCTGGAAAAAAGAGGCCTCCCCTATCAGACCAAGCGGCGGGCGAACGTGCTGCACCTGCCACTCATTCAGAACCTGCGCCAGATGCTGGAGTACTTTGCCACCGAATTCAAACGCCCCTACAACGGCGCCCACCTGCTTTTTCAAATGCTGCACTTCCCTTACTTCGAGCTGGCGCCCGATGATATAGGGCGGCTCAGCATGCACCGCTCCCAACGCCCGCCCGCCGAGCAGCCCCCCTGGCGGGAACTGCTGCAAGACCAAAGTTTACACCGGCAACTGAAGCTCAAACAACCGGAAACCCTGCAAGCCTTTGTGGATTTCCACCATCATCTGCAAACCCACTACGCCAGCCTCAGTGCCCCGGCTTTTGTGGAGCGGCTGATCAACCGCAGCGGTATCTTGAGGTATTTGCTGCAGCAGCCCGATAAAGCTTGGCAACTGCAAGCACTGCGTTCTTTCCTGGAGTTTGTACGGCAAGAAGCAGCCCGCAAGCCGCGGCTGACCGTGGGCGGCCTGTTGGACCTGCTGCGCAGCATGGACGCCAACCGCCTGCCCATAGCCGTTAGTGAGTCCGTGTATGCCCAAGAAGGCGTGAACTTGCTGACCGCCCACAGCTCAAAAGGCCTGGAATTCCGGCAAGTCTTCCTGTTCGACTGCAGCGCCAAGGCCTGGGAACCCCGCAGCCGGGGCAGTTCCTTCCAGTTCAGCCTGCCCGACACCCTCACGCTGTCCGGGGAGGAAGACCCGCTCGAAGCCCGCCGCCGCTTGTTCTATGTAGCTATGACTCGCGCCAAAGAGCGGCTGCATCTTTCCTACGCCGATACCGATCATAAAGGTAAAGACAGTACCCGCGCTATCTTTGTGGAAGAGCTGGTGCAAACAGCCGGCTTGGAAGTCGTGCCCCGGGAAGTGGAGCCCGAGCGGCTGCTAGAGGCAGAGGCCCTCCGCCTGACCGAGCATAACGCCCCCCGGCTGCCTGAGCAGGAAAAAGCGCTGGTGGACGCGCAGCTGGAAGGCTTCCAGCTCAGCGTCTCCGCTATGAACCGCTACCTCAAGTGCCCGCTCGGCTTTTACTACGAAAACATTCTGCGGGCACCGGTGCTCATGCGGGAAGCCGCGCACTACGGCACCGCCATGCACAATGCCCTAGAGCGCTACTTCGAGCGGATGAAAGCTCACGAAGAGCAGGCCTTTCCGCCGAAAATTGCGTTGATCGAGGCCTTCGAACGCGACATGGCCCTGCGCCGTGGCTTCTTCTCCCGGCAAGAGTACGAACGCCGCCTCGAAGCCGGCCGTTACAACCTGCGCCGCTACTACGACCACCACGCTCCCCGTTGGGGCAAGCAGGTACTATTGGAGTACCGGCCCCGGCAGGTAGAAGTGGATGGCGTACCGATTACAGGCAGCATCGACAAGGTAGAACACATTGGTGCCGACCAAGCGCGTATCGTGGATTACAAAACCGGCAGCCAGAGCAAGCAAAAGCTACGCACCCCTTCTGAGGCCCTACCCGAGGGCGGCAGTTTCTGGCGGCAGCTCGTTTTTTACAAATTGCTGTACGAAAGCCACCCCGCCCATACCCGCGTCGTCAGCCGGGCCGCCATTTCCTACTTAGAACCTAGCCGGTCTGGTGACATGGTAGAACGGGAAATCAAGATTAGTACCGAAGATACCGCCTTAGTGCGCAAGCTCATCCGCGAAACCTACGAGCGCATCATGGCCCACGATTTTTATACCGGCTGCGGGGAACCTTCTTGCCCGTGGTGCAATTTTGTACGTAACAACCAATTGCCCGACAGCTTCGCGGAAGCCGATACAGAGGCCTTGGACGATATTCTCTGATTTTTTCATACATTGCCAATTATACCACAGGCCGCCCTATCGCGGCCGGGAGGGATGCGTTCCCTCCACGGATGAGGAAAGTCCGGACAACGTAGAGCGCCACGCCACCTAACGGGTGGGCGCCGGCCTTCAACCGCCGGCGACAGATAGTGCCACAGAAAGCTAGACCACCTGCTGGGCGAGGGTGGCAAGACCGCCTTCGCCACGCTGAGGAGGGGTGGGTCAAGCCCGCCTCCGCCGAGGCTTCGGCGGGCAAGGGTGAAAACGTGCGGTAAGAGCGCACGCTCGGTGTTGGCAACGACACCGGGGGGTAAACCTCGTGGGTTGAAATGCCACGTACATCCTGATGGGCACACGCACGCTGAGTTGCTCGCTCAGTACTTCCTTCGGGAAGTGTCGGGAGGGGTAGGCAGCTAGACCCCGCTGGCGACGGCGGGGCTAGATAAATGATAGGGGCTGCCTCCGGGCAGTACAGAATCCGGCTTACAGGCCTGTGGTATTTTTTTCGCACTTCGCACTCGGCTTCCCGTTGTATGACGGAGAACCATACACCGAAATAAAACAGTTCTCTAACAATTGCTGCGCCTTTGAGCAAATGCCTTTGGAGAAAGTAGACGCTCGATTCCTTTCTCCAAAGTCGTTTCCCACAACAATTGCCAGAGAAAGAAGAAAACATGGAGCACCCACACGCCAAATCCATTGAAGGTGTCGTCGACACTTTCAATACAGATACCGAACAAGGCTTAAGCGCTTCGGCAGCTAAGAAACGCTTAGAAGAACACGGCCCCAACCAACTCGAAGAACAGCAGCAAAAAAGCTTGTTCCTGCTTTTCGTAGAGCAGTTCAATACGCCCGTAGCGTACTTGCTGTTTGTAGCGGCGGGGCTGTCTTTTGCCTTTGGCGACTTCGCGGAAGGTATTGCTATTGTCATCGTCCTGCTGGTCAACGCTATCATCGGGTTCAGCATGGAGTACCAAGCCCGTAAATCCATGCAGGCCTTGCAGGATATGGACAAAGTACACGCCCATGTGCTGCGCGATGGCGAGCCCCGGCAAATCGACGCGGAAGAGGTGGTGCCCGGCGATGTTCTAATTTTAGAACCCGGTGATATGGTCTCCGCCGACGCTCGCCTGTTTCAAGTTTCCGAAATCCAGATTAACGAATCCGCCCTAACCGGCGAATCGGTACCGGTGGACAAGCATACCGAGCCAATGGAAGAAGACACCCCTACTGCCGACAAGCGCAATATGGCGTTCAAAGGTACGGCTGTGACGCGGGGCAAAGCACGCGGCATCGTTACGGGTACGGGCATGAAGACGGAGCTGGGCAATATCTCTGCTATGGTTTCCTCGGCGGAGGAACACAAAACCCCTATCAACAAAAAGCTGAATTCGCTGACCAAAAAGCTGATCTACCTCGTGCTCGGTATGGCCGCCCTGTTGGGGATTTCCAGCACTGTGACGGGCAAAGACACTTACACCATTATACAAACTTCCATTGCTTGGGCCATCGCCGCTATTCCGGAAGGCTTGCCCATTGTGGCTAGTATTGCCTTAGCTCGCGGTATGCTGCGCCTGGCAAAGAAAGAGGTCATTGTCAAAAGGCTGGAGGCCGTCGAGACCTTGGGCGAAACCAACGTCATTCTCACCGACAAAACCGGTACGCTCACGGAAAACCGGTTGAACGTCGCTCACCTTTCCTGGCCGGAAACGGACATCGACCTTAACAAGGAGGGGGTTAGCCAAGAGCAGCGCGACAATACCTTTTTCCGGCACCTCTGGAAAATCGGTGTACAGTGCAACAACGCTGACTACGATCCTGAAAAGGGGGAAGAAGAAGCCGGTGGCGACCCCTTGGAAATTGCTATACTGCGCTGGAGTCATACATTAGACGGAGAGCAAACCCAAGCATGGATTGCTGCCGAACGGGCGGCCGAGGACCCTTTTGATTCCGAAAGCGCTATGATGGGGATGGTGACCAAAGAAGAGGATGGCTACTACACAAGTGCCAAAGGTGCCGCCTCTTCCATTCTGGAGCAGTGCACCCGCTTGCTCACGGATACCGGCGAGGAAGCAATGAGCTCAGAGGACCGCGAGCACTGGCAAAAGCACGACGATGAACTGTCCAACGATGGCCTGCGCTGCCTAGCATTTGCCTACCGCAAAACGGACGAACCGCCGGAGGGGGCAGATGAGGAAGACTTTTTGCATGATCTTGTTTTTGTCGGTCTCGTCGGCTTCATTGACCCCCCGCAGGAGGATGTCAAGCAAGCCATTGAAGAGAGTAAAGAAGCCGGTATTCGGGTCGTAATGGTGACCGGCGACCACCCCGGCACGGCCCAAAACGTAGCCCGGCAAGTCAATATCACCTCTCATGAGCAAACGAAAGTGATGCAGGGTAAAGACCTGCCCGATGAAGTCAGTGAATCAGAAGCGGAGGAGCTGGTGAAAACAGATATTTTTTCCCGTGTTGACCCCGCGCAGAAGTACCAAATCATTGATATCTTTCAGAAGGCGGGGTATATCGTGGGCATGACCGGCGATGGTGTCAACGACGCTCCTGCCCTCAAAAAAGCGGATATTGGCATTGCTATGGGCCTAAGGGGTACCGAAGTGGCCAAAGAGGTGGCAGCTATGACCCTGAAAAACGACCATTTCCCGTCTATCTTGAAAGCGATACGGGAAGGGCGCATCATTTTCGGCAATATCCGCAAGTTTATCGTCTATCAATTGTCTTACCACCTGAGCGAAGTACTGGTGATTGCGGCGGTGAGCTTTCTTTTTTTCGAGCTGGTCCTATTGCCACTGCAATTGCTGTTTTTGAACATCCTTACCGATGTATTTCCCGCACTGGCACTAGGCGTGGGGGAGGGCCGCCAAGGCATCATGAAGCAACCGCCAAAAGACCCGGAAGAGCCGATATTAGACCGGAGCAGCTGGCGCAGGATTGTCGTGTACGGGGCGGTACTAAGCCTGTTTGTATTCGCCGCTTTTCACTTCGTCCGCTGGCAGTGGGATGCGGAATTTGCCCTGGCGAATAACGTCGCATTCTTCACGCTGGCCTTCGCGCAATTATTCCACGTGCTGGATATGCGGGATAACGACGAACCCATTTTCAACAATCAAGTGACGCGCAACAAATACGTGTGGATGGCTTTAGCCTTTTGTACCGCCGCCATTCTCGCCGCTTACTTCATTCCGGGCCTGAGCAGCTTGCTATCACTACCGGCAATGCCGCTGGCTTACTGGGGCGTAGTAGCCACTGCCGCCGTGGGAGCAATCTTGAGTATACAGGTCGTGAAGTCAGTATTTAAGTCGTTGTAACAACATCGCAGAATGACGGATTGTTAGTCATGGCATAAACAAGAATAAGATGGAAGTAGCTGCTAAAAAAATTGAACTCCGCAACCTCACCCTCAAAGACTACATCGGCTTGAAGGAAGCGATGATCCAAGCCTACTCGGGCGGCGGGGTATCCCACTGGAACAAAGCTGCCATCGAGAAACTGCTCCGGCTTTTCCCCGATGGGCAGCTGTGCGTGGTGGTGGATGGGAAAGTAGCCGCTTGCGCCCTATCGATTATCGTCGACTACGACAAATACGGTGACCGCCACGATTACGATCAAATCACGGGCAAAGAAACCTTCAACACCCATGATCCTAACGGGGACGTACTCTACGGGATTGAGCTTTTTGTACACCCGGAATACCGGGGCATGCGCCTGGGCCGCCGCCTTTACGACGCCCGTAAGGAACTGTGCGAGGCCCTCAACCTCCGTTCCATAATTGCCGGCGGCCGCATACCCAAGTACCGGGAATTCGCCGACGAGCTGACGCCCCGGCAGTATATCGATAAGGTGAAGCTGAAGGAAATCTACGACCCCACGCTGACCTTTCAGCTGTCGAATGACTTCCACGTGCGGAAAATCTTGAAAAACTACCTGCCGGAAGACAAAGCCTCCAAAGAGTACGCGACGCTGCTGGAGTGGAATAATATCTATTACCAAGAGGAGGAAAAACTCATCAACACGCCCAAAGCTGAGGTGCGTATCGGTATTGTACAGTGGCAAATGCGGCTATTCCCCAATTTCGACGCGCTCATCCGGCAGGTAGAGTATTTTGTGGATGCGGTGAGCGACTACCAATCGGACTTCATCCTTTTCCCCGAGTTTTTTGAAGCGCCCCTGATGGCAGATTACAACCACTTGGGGGAAGCGCGGGCCATACGGGAATTGGCCGGGTATACCAACGCCCTGCGGGAAAAGTTTACCGAGTTTGCGGTATCCTATAATGTCAACATCATCACCGGCAGTATGCCCAAAGTGGAAGAAGACGGGCACCTCTACAATGTGTCCTACCTCTGCCGCCGCGACGGTACTTGGGATAAATTCCAGAAGGTTCACATCACCCCTTCCGAGCGGGATGCCTGGGGTATGAAAGGCGGCCATGCATTGAAAGTCTTCGATACGGACTGCGGCAAAATTGGCATTCTCATCTGCTATGATGTAGAGTTTCCGGAGCTGGCCCGTATTTACGCGGACCAAGGGATGCAGATTTTGTTTGTCCCCTTCCTGACGGATACCCAAAACGGCTACAACCGGGTGCGGCTGTGCGCACAGGCTCGGGCTATCGAAAATGAGTGTTATGTGGTCATGGCCGGGGCAGTGGGCAACTTGCCGCGCGTCAACAATATGGATATCAACTACGCGCAATCGGCCATATTCACCCCTTCTGACTTTGCGTTCCCGACCAATGCCATCCGTTCTGAAGCGACCCCCAATACGGAAATGACGGTAATAGCGGATGTCAATCTGGAATTGCTCAAGGAACTGCACGAGTACGGCAGTGTAAACACCCTAAAGGACCGCCGCAAAGACCTTTACGAAGTCCGGCTGAAGCATAACCCCGATGAGCAATTGCACTAGATGGACAATATCATTTTCTTGGACATCGACGGCGTTTTGATCAATATCTTCCCACCTTGGCGAGCGGATGAAGTGGACGAAGACGGCTATTCGAAATTCAATGAAACATTGACGGCCAACCTGCAATCGCTGCTTGGTTTCAAGCCGGACCTTAAGGTCGTATTAAGTTCGTCCCGCAGGATTGGAAAGGACCTCAGCCGCTTGGAAGCCATCTTTGCTTTCAGAGGAATAAAAGGAAAGTTGATAGATAAGATTCCCGACCCTGACGAAACGCACCTCAGCCGGGCTCAGGAAATCTCACGGTACATTGATAAGCACCGAGTAAAGAACTTCCTGATTATAGATGATGATAAATCACTATTGCAGCTCTCGGAACGGTACCAAAAGGGGTTGATTCTCACCAATTACCGAGAGGGCTTCAATGCGGCCTGCCTGAAGGCGGCTATGGCAAAAATAGAAGCTTGGCAAAATGGAACATAGTTTTTTCTGATCAAGTAGCAAGGCTCAATCCGTAAGCCCGAAAAACGCCGCTACCCAATAGGAGGAAAAAAAGTCGACGTCCTTGGCAAAGTTTCCTACCGCGCCCCCTGCCTGCTCTTCCCCGTCTGGGTCTACGGGGATAGCGTGGCCCAAGCCGCTAATATTGTATTTGACCAGCACTTCTTCCCCTTCCTTATTCTCAAAGCCGATACGTTCCACCTGCTCGCTGCCTGCGAAGGCCAATTCGCGCGTTGCTTCCGTAAAATCTATACCGTGCAAAAAGCCCCACTGCTTGGCCAGCTCTGAAGCATTGACCGGGCTGACGATGGGGTCGTCTGCACCATGCAAGATAGCTAGCTGCGGGTAATCCTCATCGTAGGCAGGTTGCTGCGACTTCACCAAACCACCCCATTCCGAAGCGCTCTTGATCACTTTGCCCTGCATCACAGCAAGGCCGGTGTTAAGGTCTTGGGCACTGCCGTAGGGTACCCCCGACAGCACAGCGCCCGCTTCAAATGCGGCGGGGTAAGCGGCCAGCATAGCAGCCGCCATAGCGCCTCCTGCGGACATGCCCGTGACGAATATCTGCCCCTCGTTAAGTGAAATACTGTCCGCCAAGTAGCTAACCATTTGGTGGATCGACGCCACTTCCCCGCTATCTCGCTGCGTATCGCCCGGCAAAAACCAGTTGAAACAATTTTGCGGGTTATTGGCCAGTTGTTGCTCGGGGTACAGTATCGCAAAGCCATAATCATCGGCCAGCTCGTTCCAACCGGACAAACGCGCCATTTCACCGGCATTTTGGCCGCAGCCGTGCAAAACGATGACCAGCGGCGCGCCTTTTTCCAGGCTGCGCGGTAAATAATGCCAAGCTTTCAAGGCACCTGGGTTCGGCCCAAAATCAGTGAGTTCTTCCAGGCTACCCTGCCCCGCCAAAGTGGGGCCGCAGCTCTGAAGCGTGGCCAGTAGATACAACAACAATAACATCGATTTCACCATGCCAAAATTTTATGTGACAATCGTTGTGCTTCTGAGCAAACGGCTCCGGAGAAAGCACAGCTCCTTACGCCCGCATTCTTTTATCCAGAATCGTTTCCCAAAACAATTGTCAGAGAAAGAATCTTATGAAGCACTGCCCGTTGGTCGAACCAGCCGAGCCCGATAGGCTTCAACGTCAATTTCAACAACGTCGCCAGGTTGCAAGCCGCCAAGGGCACTTGACGCTGCCGGTACCCGAACGACATTTTTGCCGATCGCCACCTCCATGACATAGCCCGCTCCCGACTCCTCTAAGCTAAGTATTTCTCCGCACAGACGAAAGCGGCCGCCTTCACTATTGGCATCGGCTACCGCATCTGGCCAATCTGGCTGCACGACTTTCCCATCCGCTAGCCCAATCACCCGCTGGGCCAACTTGTATACCTCGCGGTAGTCGTGG